>JBGAIY010000070.1:0-24431 GCA_044225205.1 Myxococcaceae bacterium
GGCCGAAGAACAGTTTCCCAAGTACGTCGTGGCCATTCACCGCCCCATGAACATGCCGGTCAACTGAGCGGCCGTGGTGCCATGCGTGCTCGACTGAACTGGGCGCTCAGCGCAGCGGTGGCCTTCGCCGCGGTCTCGTGCGGCACCTGCTCGAAGAAGCCCAGCACCAGCGGGCCAGCCGACGCCGGCACCGCGGTGACGGTGGGCAACGACGCCCCCCAACGCGGCGGCACCTTGGTCGTGCGGGTGATGACCGAGCCCACCACGTTGAATTTTCTCGAGGGCCCCAACCGCGAATCGTGGACGTCGCGGCTCACCGCGCACCTGGTGACCGAGTCGCTGCTCGACATTGACCCCACCACCTCCGAGCTCGTGCCGGGGCTCGCCGAGAAGTTCGTCGAAACCGAAGACCACCACGTCACCACCCTCACCTTGCGGCGCGGGGTGCGCTTTCACGACCAGACCGAATTCGGGGCGCGCGACGTGGTCGCCGTGTTCGACGCCGTCAAAGACCCCGCGCAAAACACCGCGTCGGCCCGCGGCGAATTCGACGAGCTCATCGCCTGGCGCGCGCTCGACGACTCCACCGTCGAACTGCGGTGGAGAACCCCGTCGGTCTTCGCGCTGCGAGCCCTGGCCAAGCTGCCCATGCTGCCCGCCGCGGCCCTCAAAACGAACTGGGCCGGCTTGGCGAGCGCGCCCATCGGCACCGGGCCCTTCGCGGTCGAAGCGTGGGCGCGAGGCCAAACGCTCACGCTGCGCAAGGTGAACGCCGACGACCCGCGCGCCCTGCTCGACACCATCGTCTTTCGTTTCGTCAAAGACTCGAACGTCGCCAGCGGGCTGTTCGAACGCGGCGAAGTCGACCTCTACACCAACGTACAACCCCCGTTGTGGAAAGAGGTGGAGCGCACGAAGCCCCCCGACGTGGTGATGCTGCGCGGCGTCGACAACAGCTATTCATACATCGCGTGGAACGAAGCGGTGCCCGCGCTGGCCGACGTGCGGGTGCGCCGGGCGTTGGGCCACCTGTACCCGACCCAGCTCATCGAAAAGACGGTCGACCTGGGGCTCGAACAACCCACGACCTGCCCGTTCTGGGCGCAAGGGCCGTCGTGCGACCCGTCGGTCGAGCCGCTGACCCATTCGCTCGACCAGGCGCGGGCCGACCTGCTCGACGCCGGCTTTCACGAAAACGAAAACGGGTTGCTCGAGCGCGACGGCGTGCCGCTGCGGCTGCGCTTTCTCATGCCGGCCACGTCGGTGCGGCTCGCCAAGGTCGTGCCGTTGCTGCAAGAGCAGTTTCGTCAAGTCGGCGCCGAGCTCACCAGCGAGACGGTCGACATTTCGCACATGGGCGCCCGGGTCGCGGCGAGAGACTTCGAAGTCACCTCTCGGGTGTGGACCGAGCTCGACACGGTGCAAGACCAGTTCTCGACGTTTCATTCGAGCCAGGTCGACGGCGGGGCCAATTTCGTTCAGTATTCGAGCCCGGCGACCGACGCGTTGCTGCTGGCGATACGCCAAGAGTGGGCCCCCGAGAAGCGACACGCGCTCGAACGGGCGCTGCACCGACAGCTCTACGCTGATCAACCGTACTTCTTCATGACCGCGCGCTCGTCGTTCGACCTGGCCAAGCGGCGGGTGCACGGTCTGTCGCCGTCTCCGCTTTGGTACGACTTGCGTCGGGTGTGGGTGCAGCGCTGACTTCTGCCCACGCTGCTTTCTGGCGCTCAGGCCGTATACTCGTCACAATCGTTTTCACGCTGTTGCGCCCCGTTGGAACACGCGGTCCGAGTCCGCGGCCGGGGCCACCTTTTGGCTCCATTCGGTCATCGGTCATTCTTCGAGGGTTACCGCACACATGAGCACCACCACGAGCTGGTCGCAGAAAATCGCCGCGTTGCAGAACAAGCGCGAGTACGCCGAGCTGAATTGGGAGGGGAGCTTCGACGACTACCTCAACCTGATTCGCCACAACCCGCGCATCACCCGTACCGCGTACCAGCGCGTGTACGACATGATTCTGAGCCACGGCAAAACCGAATACATCGACAACAAGAAGCGGCTCGTGCGCTACCACTTCTTCAGCGACGAAAAGAACGGCGGCCGCGACGCGGTGTTCGGCCTCGACGTGCCGCTCATGAAGCTGGTGAACGTGTTCAAGGCCGCGGCCCACGGCTACGGCGCCGAGAAGCGCGTCATTTTGTTGCACGGCCCGGTCGGTTCGTCGAAGTCGACCATCGCCCGGCTGATCAAGCGCGGGCTCGAAGAATACACCCGCTCGGCCGAAGGCGCCGTCTACACCTTCGTCTGGGTCTTCGACGACAAGACCCAGTTGCCCGACGGCTCGACGCTGCAAGGCCGCATACCGAGCCCGTTGCACGAAGAACCGCTCAAGCTGATACCGGCCGAGTTTCGCGCGCGGTTCTTCAACGACCTGTGCCCGCCCGAGAGCGGCTACACCATACCCGAGCTCGGCGAGCTCAACCCGCATTGCCGCTTCATCTTCAAGCAGCTCATGCAGAAGTACGACGGAGACCTCACCCAGCTCTACAAGCACATTCGGGTGCGGCGCATTGGCTTCTCTGAAAAAGACCGCATCGGCGTCGGCACCTTTCAGCCCAAAGACGAGAAGAACCAAGACTCGACCGAGCTCACGGGCGACATCAACTACCGAAAGATCGCCGAGTTCGGGTCTGATTCAGACCCGCGGGCGTTCAACTTCGACGGCGAGTTCTGCGTCGCCAACCGCGGCGTCATCGAGTTCGTCGAAATGCTGAAGCTCGACGTGGCCTTCTTGTACGACCTGCTCGGCGCGACCCAAGAGCACAAGATCAAGCCCAAGAAGTTCCCCCAGACCGACATCGACGAGGTGATCATCGGTCACACGAACGAGCCCGAATTCAAGAAGCTCGAATCGAACGAGTTCATGGAAGCGCTGCGCGACCGTACGATCAAAATCGACATCCCATACATCACGAAGCTGTCTGAAGAGATCAAGATCTACGAGAAAGAGTTCAACCCGCAGCGCATTCGCGGCAAGCACATTGCGCCGCACACGCTCGAAATGGCGGCGATGTGGGCGGTGCTGACGCGGCTCGAAGAGCCGAAGAAGCACAACCTGTCGGTGCTGCAGAAGCTGAAGCTCTACAACGGCAAGACGTTGCCGAACTTCACCGAAGACAACATCAAAGAGCTTCGCAAAGAAGCGGCGCGCGAAGGCATGGAGGGCATCAGCCCGCGCTACGTGCAAGACAAGGTGTCGAACGCGCTCGTGAGCGACAAGTCTGAGACCAGCATCAACCCGTTCATGGTGCTCAACGAGCTCGAAGCCGGCCTCAAACAGCACTCGCTCATACCGAACGAAGAATTGCGCAAGCGGTTTCGCGAACTGCTGAACGTCGTGAAGCAAGAATACGAAGACATCGTCAAGAACGAGGTGCAGCGCGCGATTTCGGCCGACGAAGACGCCATTGCGAAGCTGTGCAGCAACTTCATCGACAACGTGAAGGCGTACACGCAGAAAGAGAAGATCAAGAACAAGTACACCGGCCTGTACGAAGAGCCCGACGAGCGGCTCATGCGTTCGATCGAAGAGAAAATCGACATACCCGAGAGCCGCAAAGACGACTTTCGCCGCGAGATCATGAACTACATCGGCGCGTTGGCCATTGAGGGCAAGACCTTCAACTGGCGCACGAACGAGCGGCTGCAAAAAGCGCTCGAGCTGAAGCTGTTCGAAGACCAAAAAGACAGCATCAAGCTCAAGACGCTGGTCAGCTCGGTCGTCGACCGCGAGACCCAAGAAAAAATTGACGTGGTGAAGTCTCGGCTCATCAAAAACTTCGGGTACGACGAAGAGTCGGCCACCGACGTTCTCAACTTCGTGGCGAGCATCTTCGCCCGGGGTGACGCGAAGGAGTAACGGTGGCTCTCCGCATTGACCAAGATCACAGCCGGTTCAAACAAATTGTTCGCGGCAAGATCAAACAGAACCTGAAGAAGTACGTTCAGCAGGGCGAAATGGTCGGCAAGAAGGGCAAGGAATTCATTTCCATACCCGTGCCGTTCATTGACGTACCGCACTTCAAGTACGGGTCGCGCGAATCAGGCGGCGTCGGTCAAGGCGAGGGCGAGCCGGGGCAGAGCATTGGCCAGGGCCCGCCGCAACCCGGTGACGGGAGCGGCAAGGCCGGTGAAGGCGAAGGGCAACACGTGCTCGAGGTCGACGTGTCGCTCGACGAGCTCGCTCAGATTCTGGGCGAGGAGCTGCAGCTGCCGAACATCGAACGCAAGGGCAGCGAAAAAATCGTCACGACGCGGGTCAAGTACACCGGCATCAACACCGTCGGGCCGCAGGCGCTGCGCCACTTCAAGCGCAGCTTCAAGCAGGCGCTCAAACGGCAAATTTCGACGGGCACCTACAACCCCGAACGGCCGATCATCATACCCATTCGTGAAGACATTCGGTACCGCACCTACAAGCTCGAAAACCTGCCCGAGACGAACGCCGTCATCATCTACATGATGGACGTTTCGGGTTCGATGGGCGACGAGCAGAAAGAAATCGTGCGCATCGAGAGCTTCTGGCTCGATACGTGGTTGCGCCACCAATACAAAGGCGTCGAGACCCGGTACGTCATTCACGACGCCGTCGCGCGCGAAGTCGACCGCGACACGTTCTTTCACACCCGCGAATCGGGCGGCACCATGGATCTCGAGCGCGTACAAGCTGTGCCGCGACATCATGAAAGCCGACTACCCCTCTTCGTCGTGGAACATTTACCCCTTTCACTTTTCAGACGGTGACAACTGGTCGGCCGACGACACGCGGTTGTGCATCGACGTGCTGAAGAACGAAATCATACCGGCGGTGAACCAGTTCGCGTACGGGCAGGTCGAGTCGCCGTACGGGTCGGGCCAGTTCATCAAAGACTTGCGCGAGCACCTGGGGAGCAGTGAACGCATGGCGCTGTCAGAAATCGCCGACAAAGACGGCATTTACACGAGCATCAAAGACTTCTTGGGAAAGGGCCGCTGACCCATGCCCAAGTCACTGACGCCGCGGCTGTCTGACCTCAAACACGAAATCGAAGGTTACGCGAAGAACTTCGGGCTCGACTTCTTCGAGACCGTGTTCGAAGTGCTGTCGACCGACGAGCTGAACATGGTCGCGTCGTACGGCGGTTTTCCCACGAGGTACCCGCATTGGCGCTGGGGCATGGAGTACGAGCAGCTCTCGAAGAGCTCTGAGTACGGGCTTTCGAAAATTTACGAGCTGGTGATCAACAACAACCCCTGCTTCGCGTACTTGCTCGAAGCGAACGCCGAGGTCGACCAGAAGTTGGTCATGGCGCACGTGTACGGCCACAACGACTTCTTCAAGAACAACTTTTCGTTCAAGTACACGAACCGAAAAATGGTCGACGAAATGGCGAACCACGCGACCCGCGTGCGCCGGTCGATCGACAAAATTGGGGTCGAGAAGGTCGAAGAGTTCGTCGACGTGTGCTTGTCACTCGAGAACCTGATCGACCAGCACGCCCCGCACATTCGGCGAGCCCCCGACCCCAAGGTCGCCAAAGAACAGGTCAACAAGCACGCCGAAGGCATTCGCGTCGAAAAAGACTACATGCGGCCGTACATGAACCCGGCCGAGTTCGTGAACCAGCAGCAAAAGAAGCTCGAAGACGAAAAGAAGCAGGCCAAGCGTTTTCCCGAGCGGCCGCAGCGCGACGTGTTGGCCTTCTTGCTCGAGCACGCCCCCCTCGAAGACTGGGAACGCGAGATTCTCAACATCGTTCGAGAGGAGGCGTACTACTTCGCGCCGCAAGGCCAGACCAAGATCATGAACGAAGGGTGGGCCAGCTACTGGCACTCCACCATCATGACGACCAAGGCGCTGCGCGACCACGAAATCATCGACTACGCCGACCACCACTCGGGCACCATGGCCACCCAGCCCGGCAAGCTCAACCCGTACAAGCTGGGCATCGAACTGTTTCGCGACATCGAAGACCGGTGGAACAAGGGCCGCTACGGCAAAGAATGGGACGAGTGCGACGACCTGCGCACCCGCCGAAATTGGAACAAGAACCTCGGCGGCGGCCGCGAGAAGATCTTCGAGGTGCGCAAGCACTACAACGACATCACCTTCATCGACGAATTTCTCACCCCTGAATTCGCCATCGAACAGAAGCTGTTCGTCTTCAACTTCAACGACAAAAAGAACACCTGGGAAATCGCGACTCGGGAGTTCAAGAAGGTGAAGAACAAGCTCTTGCAGCAGCTCACCAACTTCGGCCAACCCGTCATCGACGTCGTCGACGCCAATTGGGAAAACAAGGGCGAGCTCGTGCTGAACCACCGCCACGACGGCGTCGACCTCGACCCGAACTATTCGCGCGAGACCCTGAAGAACCTGCAGAGCATTTGGCGACGGCCCGTCGGCATCGTGACGAAGGGCGAGGGCAAGAGCATCATGCTCCGCCACGACGGCACGAACTTCTCAGAGAAGAAGGTCGAACTCTGACGTCGAGCGCCGCTACGGCCAGGCCCCGTCGAAGCAGACCCGGTTGACCGACGTGTCGGGTGACGGGTCGTCGAAGAACGCGACGACCAAGTCGTTGTAGCTGAGCGGCGACACGTACGGGGTGGCCGCGCAGCTCGGGCTGTTGCCGGCATCGTAGGGAGGAAACGCCGTGTCGGCCTTGCCGTCGAGGCCGTGGAGCGGCTGCTGCGGGGTGAACTGCCAACGCACGCCCGAATCGCGGAGTTCCTTCGCGACGAGCGCGTCCCACGGGGCTGAGAGCTCGGCCGTGGTGAGCGAGTGCAACGCCGCCGCGTACACGAGGTCGTTGCGGCTTTGGTATTCGAAGTCGGGCGTACCCAGGCCCCCTTGGGCGACCGGGGTGATGACCGCCTTCACCGCGTACAGACCGGCGGCGCACGCCGAGCGGGAGTCTCCGGCGGCCTCGGCGGTGGCCGCGCACTCGGTGCTCGTGACCGACTGCCACAGCGCTGCGTTTCGCTCGAAGAATGCACGGTCGCTCAGCCCCGACTTGGCGAGCGTGTAGCGATTGTCGGTGGGCGCCCACCCCAGTGGCATGAACCCGGCCTTGGGAGCCAAGCGAATGCCCGTCGCCGCGGCCACTTTCGGCAGCCCATGCACCAACAGGTCGACCGTGTTGCGTACGCCGTTGCCCCCCGCCGAGCCGCCCGAATAGAGAATCTTCGTCGCCGCCTGGTCTTCGAGGCCGTAGCGCTGGCGCAAAATCTCGAACATCGACCGAATGTTCAGCCGGCCGAAGTACAGGCTCTGGCCCTCTTTGGTCGTGACCGGGGTGGTGCGGGTGCCGGTGTACAAGTCACTCGAGCAGTAATTGACCGCGACGAAGTTGGCGTTTCGAAAGCGGGTGTTCTCGGGGCCGCGAGAATGAAAGGGCCCCGTGCCGGCCTGGGCCAACGCCGCTCGGTCGCTCGGCTCGAGTGCGCTCGAGACCAGGCGCTTCGCCCGACTCTGACAACTGACCGAATCACCGTCGCAGAAGCCGCCACCCTCCAACGCAAAGACCCACTCGGTTGAACCCGTCGGAGACAGACTCACCGCGAAGTTGAATGAGGTGCCATCGTTGCAGCGAGCCGACTGCCACCGGTCTGACCGCTCGGCCGGCCGCACCGCCTCGGCCGCGACCGCCGCCGCGAGCGTACAGCCGCTCGTCAGGTACCCAGAGCAGTCTGAGCGACACGAGGCGTTGCCCGCCGAGTATGACGCGCCGAGCGCCCCACAGGAGACGCTGTCGGAGTCACACAATTCGTCGCCCTCCACGACGCCGTTTCCACACCCGCCGAGGCCCGCGTCGACGGCCGAACCCGCGTCGACGGCCGAACCCGCGTCGACGGCCGAACCCGCGTCGACGGCCGAACCCGCGTCGACGACCGAGCCCGCGTCGACCGCGGAGCCAGCGTCGATACCCCCATCGCTTGGCAGGCCGCCGTCAGGCGTCGAACGACCATCGCCGCACGCGGTCAACGCGGCCGAAAACAACAACGTGAACCACAACTGGCGAGGCGTCATGCCTCACCCAACACTCCGATCACGACAAGGTTCGGTCGTTCAAAAGCAAAAAAGCCGAGGCCCCTCTCGTGGTGGCCCCGGCTTCAATGCTGACATCGACCGCAACCCGCGATGGCTTACGGCAAGCCGAAGCGGTCAGACGCGATGTAAATGTGCAGCTTGGTCTCACCGTCGACCGTGGTGACGACGGCGTCAGTGGCGCCCTTGGTGCGCCCCAAAAAGGTGACCTTGCGGCCGTCTTTCTTCACCTCGACCAGCGACGGGTCGTCGACTTTCACCTTCACGACTGACGACGGCATCGACACCGTGGTGGTGTGGCCGATGGGCATGGCAATTTGCTTGGGAGACGCCACGGCCGAAGCACCGAGCGAAAGAGCGACGATGAGCACGAGAGGTTTCATGTGTGAACGCTCTTCCACACTTTGTGCCACCTGCCCAGCTCAAGAAATTGGCCTGCTTGCCAAGGCCGTTAACACGCGTGCGCACTCCAGTGGAGCATGATCACTCCAGATCGGCTGATCAGCCCAACATTCTTTGCAATGTGGCGCGAATCGCGGCGACGAGCGTCAGCGACGCAACACCCCGTATTTCGTCACCGCCCAAATGGCGCGCACGCCGTCTTTCCACCCAATCTTTTTGCCTTCTTCGTAGGTGCGCCCGAAGTAGTTGATGGGCACCTCGAAGACCCGCACCTTGGCTCGGCCGACCCGGGCGGTGAGCTCGGGCTCGATGCCAAAGCGCGTCTCCTTGAGCACGAAACCCTGAATGATTTCGCGGCGAAACGCCTTGTAGCAGGTCTCCATGTCGGTGAGGTTGAGCCCGGTGGCCATGTTCGAGAACAGGGTGAGGCCCTTGTTCATGACGGCGTGCCAAAAATAGAGCACGCGGCGGGTCTCACCGATGAAGCGGCTGCCGAAGACGACGTCGGCGTTGCCGTCGAGAATGGGCGCAATCACCCGGGGTATGTCGCGCGGGTCGTATTCGAGGTCGGCGTCTTGAATGAGCACGATGTCGCCCTGCGCCGCGGCGAAGCCCCGTTGCAATGCCGCGCCTTTGCCCTGGTTGCGCGGCTGCAGCAGCACGTGCACGTCGGTGCGGTTGCGAACGCGGCCCAGCGCTCCGTCAATGGCGCCGAGCCCCCGCGCGGCGACGGCTTCGAGCAGCTCGCGCGACCCGTCGGTGCTGCAGTCGTCGACGATGATCAGCTCTTTGGGCACGTCGAGGTGGGCCACGCGCCGAAGAATTTCGGGCAGGGTGGGCAGCTCGTTGAAGACCGGCATCACGAGCGTCAGCGTGGGTGCGACCATGAGCGGCGCAAAATGTCAGTTGGGTTCATTTCAAGCAAGCCTTGGAGTAGGCCCCCCGCATGCCCATTTCGCTTGCCGGCCATGCGGTCGGCCCGACGTTGCCGCTCTTCGTCATCGCGGGGCCCGACGTCATCGAGTCTGAAGACTTCACCCTGCGCCACGCGAAGCGGCTCAAGGCCCTGTGTGACCAGTACCAGGTGCCCTTCGCCTTCAAGTGCAGCTTCGACAAGGCAAACCGCACCAGCATTTCGTCGTACCGCGGGCCGGGGCTGACCGAGGGCCTGCGCGTGCTCAAGCGGGTGAAGAACGAAGTCGGCGTGGCGATTCTCACCGACGTGCACGACGTGTCACAGGTCGGCCCGGTGGCCGAAGTCGCCGACATTCTGCAGGTGCCGGCGTTCTTGTGCCGCCAAACCGACCTCGTGGTGGCGGTGGCGAAGTCGGGGCGCGGCGTGAATTTGAAGAAGGGGCAGTTCGTGGCGCCGCACGACATGGTGCACCAGGCCAAGAAAGCGTTCGATTCGGGCAACCCGAACGTGCTCATCACCGAGCGCGGGGCGTCGTTCGGGTACCACAACCTCGTCGTCGACATGCGCGGGTTCGGCCAGCTGCGTGAAGCGGGCCTCACGACCTGCTTCGACGCGACCCACTCGGTGCAACTGCCGAGCGCGGGCGACGGCCAGACGACCGGCGAGCGCAAGTTCGTTTCATTGCTGGCGCGGAGCGCCGCGGCGGCCGGCATCGACGCGTTGTTCACCGAAGTGCACGAGAACCCCGACGCGGCGCTGTGCGACGGGCCGTGCTCGTTGACGTTCGAGTTGTTCGAACAGACCCTGCGCGACGTGCTCGCCATTCGGCGGGCCCTGGGCCACCAGGCGTGAAGCGGGCCCGGCGCATCGCGGGGCGGTTGGCGGCCGCGGTGCTCGCGGTCGGTACCACGGCGGCGCTCGCGTTCATCGCCGCTCCATTGCCCCCGAACTTGCTCGAATACCGCACCGCCGCGTCGGTGCGAATTCTCGACCGCGAAGGCGGGCTGTTGCGCGAGTTGCGCTCACGGGCCGACGGGCGGTCGACGCCGCTGTCGCCCGACGACGTGTCGCCCGAAGTCACCGCGGCTTTTCTCGCAGCCGAAGACCACGGCTTTTTTCACCACTTGGGCGTTTCTCCCAGCGCGACCATGCGGGCGGCGTGGCTCAACCTCAAGGCGGGCCGAATCGTCGCGGGCGGTTCGACGATTTCGCAGCAGCTGGCGCGCACGTTGGTGCCGCGAGAACGAACCGTGCTGGGCAAAGCCCGAGAAGCATTGTGGGCGCTCCGGCTCGAGGCGCACCTGACGAAGCGCGAAATACTGACCCAGTACGTGAACCGCGTGCCGTTCGGCAACAACACCTTCGGGCTCGAAGCGGCGGCGCAGCTGTACTTCGGCAAGCGCGCGGCGCACCTCTCACTCGCCCAGGCAGCGCTGTTGGCGGCGGTACCTCGCGGGCCGACCGCGTACAACCCGTACCGCGCGGGCCCGAAGCTCGAGGCCCGCCGAGCGTGGGTGTTGAGCCAGCTCGAGCGCCACGGCCTGGTCGACGCCGCCTCGGTCGCCGCGGCCCGGCAAGAGCCGCTCGACCTGGGCACCTTCAACACGTCATTTCGCGCGCCCCACTTCGTCGACGCCGTCGCGGCGCGGTTGGCCGACTGGGGCTTGCACGACGCGGTCACCGTGCAAACCTCGCTCGACCCGCGCCTGCAAGACGACGTCGAGCACGCCGTCACCGAAGAGGTGAGCCGGTTGAACGAGCGGCGGGTGGGCAGCGCCGCGGCCGTCGTCGTCGACAACGAGACGGGAGAAGTGCTGGCCTATCAGGGGAGCGCTGACTTTTTCAGCGCGGCCACGCTCGGGCAGAACGACGGGGTGCAGATGCGGCGGCAGCCCGGGTCGGCGTTGAAGCCGTTTGTGTACGCCGAAGCGTTTCGCCGCGGGTACACGCCGGCCACCGTCATACCCGACCTCGAGACCGAATTCGGTTCGGCGAAAGGCTCGTACGCGCCCAAGAACTACGACCGTCGGGTGCACGGCCCGGTGCGGGCGCGAGAGGCGCTGGCCAATTCGTACAACGTGCCCGCGGTTCGCGTGGCGGGAGACGTGGGCTTGGCCAACACGCTCGAAGTGCTGCACGCGGCGGGCTTCGAGTCGCTTCGCGAAACCGCCGAGCACTACGGGCTCGGCTTGGCGCTGGGCAACGGCGAAGTCTCGCTGTGGGAAGCGGCGCGGGCCTATTCGGGGCTCTCACGGGGCGGGGTGGTGCGGCCGCTCCGGCCCGTGCTGCGGGCGTGGCGCGCCGACGGCACCGAAGTGACCCCCGTGCCAGAACTGCCACACACGCCCCGTCGTTTCGCCGATTCGCGCGCGGTGGCGTTGGTGACCCACATTTTGGCCGACAACGCCGCCCGGGCCCGCGCCTTCGGTCTCGACAACGCGCTGCGGCTCCCGTTTCCCGTCGCGGCGAAGACGGGTACGTCGAAAGGCTATTCAGACAATTGGACCGTGGGGTTCACCGCCGAGCGAACCGTGGCCGTGTGGGCCGGCAATTTCGACGGCACGCCCATGGTGAAGGTGAGCGGCATTTCGGGAGCCGGCCCCATTTTCAAGCGGGTGATGATCAAAGCCATGGGCGAGCGAACCCCGGCGCCGTTGCTCGACGCCCGCCGACTCGATCACGCGCGCATTTGCCCGCTGTCGGGTGAGCGCGCCGGGCGGTTCTGCCCAGGAGCGATGGACGAAGTGTTTTTGCCCGGCACCACCCCGAGCCGCGAATGCGCGATGCACGGCACGCTCACCGCCGCCTTGCCTCCCGACGTGCAGCGACAGTGCCTCGAACTGGCCCGCGCCGAGGGTCGGCTGGTCGACCTCGGGCTCGACTTCTACGACTGGGCTCGCAACGAGGGCCTCGCCCAAAAGCCGTGGCTCGCGAGCGTGTGCATGGGCACCACGGGCGGCGAACCGGGGCCGACGACGCGCATTCTTCACCCGGCGAACGGTGACGAGTTTCTGCTGCTGAGCGACTTGCCGCTGGCCGACCAAGCGATACCGCTGCGCGTGCGGGCGGCGCCCCAGGGCCCTTTGCGGGTTCGGGTCGACGGCGCGAACGTGGCGACCATCAGCCCGCCGTACACGGGTCGAGTGCCGGCGGTGCGTGGGGCCCACGTGCTCGACGTGCAGACCGACCAGGGCGTGACCTTGGCCGAAGTGCACTACGTCGTGCGCGGGGGGCCGAGCACGCCCGCACCGGCCGAACCCGGCCACTGACGGCACGTTCGCTCTCGACCATGACCGCACACATCGCCTGCGGCCGAGTCTTGCCGGTTAAGCCGTACCTCGATGCAAGCAGCACCCCTCGACGCGCCGACGATGTCTTTCAATTCGACGTCGAGGCGCCAAGCGGCCTCCACCAGCCCCAAGTGGCAGGAGCCGAACCCTCGCCGGAGTGACCTACTCCCCGTACCCATTGCGAGCCGCCCGCTGGCCGATGCACAGGGTCGACCTCGGCGCGAACCTGCAGCGCTTTTCGATCACGGTGGCGTCGCAGCCAGAGAGATTCGAGAATCTCGAGGCGTTCAAGGTCAACGGGCCGGTGATGGTGCTTCGCCGAAGCCCGCCACTCACCGCCGGCATCTGTTGCGGCGCTCTGACGGCTCGACGCTTCACGCTTCACTTTGCCCCGGGCTCGATGAGGGCGGCCTGATGCCGGTTCAAGGAGACGGTTTTGGCTGCTTCAGGTCGGAGAGCGAGCTGCGAGAGCGGCAATTCGCTCCGGCGACCTCACCGAGAACGGCGTGGGTTGGCAAGTGCTCGACGTGGGTGAAACGATCACCTCACCTGCAACGTAGGCGCGTGTCGCACGCGGCCAAGAACTGGTTGGCGAACAGATCGTGTTGGTAGCCTCTCGTTGTCTGAGGGGCTCATGAATCGACGTTTCGTGTGGCTCGCACTCGTGGCACTGGGTGTGATGGAGGCGAGTGGTTGCGCCTCCGAAGAAGCACCGCCGATCAGCATGGTGGTGACCGACCCTGGGCGCATCGCGCTCGCCAGCGACTTGCCAGAGCGCGGCTGGTCGCGCGCCTTCGGAGCGCCGGTCACCGTCGCGCACGTCGCGTTCGCCGACGGCTCATTGGTCGCCACTTCGTCGTACGCGCCTGGCCGCGGCACCGACGCGGCGCAGTTCGACCCGTCGACCGGGCGGTGGTCGTCGGCGCCGGGGCTGTCGGGCTTCTCGGCCGAGCCGGTTGAACTGGCGCTCACCGCGTCGGGCGTCAACGTGCTCTACGTCACCCGCGGGCCGACGCAGTGGCGGGCCACTCCGTATTCACCGCGCTTCAAGTTCTTCGGCACCGAGACCACGCTCAACACCACGTTGGCCGCGAATGAACTGCCGACCGACTACCTGGCTGATCAAGACGCGCTGTACGTCGCCACGGTCGACGCGGCCCCAGGCGCCGTTCGACACAACGTGTATTCGTGCCCGCTGACCCAAAGCGGCAGCACCTGCACGTTGCTCTGGTCGGGCGGAGACCCGGCGACCGCGCCGACGACGTTTCGGGTTCGGGCCGGTGCGGCGCTGGTCGTTGGCGTCGGTTCGAGCGGCGCCCTCACCGCGGTCAACGTTGACGGCAGCGGCGCCACGCCGCTCCCTCCGCTCGAAGAAGCCACCAGCCACCCCCACGACTTCGTGTGGACGGGGCACGAGCTGCTTCACTTCGGCTTCAACCCGTCGTCACAGGTGAGCACCGGTTCGTCGCTCGCCGACGACTGGCAAGGCTGGAGCCCCCTGCCGAGCATGGGTGACCCCCTCGACCGCCAACAACCCGACCTCGCCGTGTGGACCGGCACCGAAGCCTTCATTTGGAGCAAAGCCGGGTCGGGCGGCTTCTACAACCCGGCGACCCACAGCTGGCGCGCCGCCACGAGCGCTGGGCCCGCCGCCGCCGAACTCGCGATCGCCGCAGGCGAGGCCATTCTCGTGGTGCGCGGCGCTGACGTCTTTCTCTACCGCGACTGATGCTCGACGCGTGCGGCGAGGGCGACCGCGAAGCTCCGCTCTTGCCTTTGCGTCATTTGAGGGCCGAGCGTCGCGCGCTCCAAACTCCTCGCATGCGGCTTGTCGCCGGAGAAGGTCGCCGTCGATCTCGGTGTCGGGCGTGAACCGTCGCAGCGAACGTCGCAGCCGTTAGCCGCCGTCGGGGGAGCCCGCGTCGTCGCCCCACTTCACGGCGATGAGGCGCTCGACCTTGGGCAACTTCGCGTGCAGCTCGGTTCGGTCGAACGGCGCGAAGTCGTTGCGCCCGAAGTAGCTCTCGGTGAACTCGGCGAAGAACTCGGCCGGGTTGTTGAGGGCGTAATGCGTGGCGTACACGGTTCGGCGCCCGTCGAAGAACTTCACCTGCTTGAGCACACCCGAATCGACGACCTCGTCGTAGGCGTCTGAAATGTCGGTGTCTTGGGTGCCCAACACGTGGTCGTGGTAGGCGTGCGCCAATTCGTGCAGCACCGCCCACGGTTGTGAATTCGAGTAGTAGACAAAGTTCGCCGAATTCGTGAATTCGATGCTCTTCGCTTTGCGAGCGTCGTAGCCGTTCGCGGCGAGCCACTCGCCGCCGCCGTGGTAGCACGCGCCGCTGCAAGCCGTGTCGGCGGCGGTCACGTAGATGTCAACTTGGCGAATGCGGCCCAACGCGGGAGCCGGCACGGCCTGCGAAATCGCCTGCAGCTCTTGGCTCACCAAGTCGAACACCGAAATGCCGGCGTCGCGGCCGTAGACGGGCAACACCCCGCCCGCGTCGAGGTCGTTCGCGAACCGCACGACCCAACCATGCATGGCGACCGGGGTGTAGTCGGTGACCGGTGTGCTGTGAAAGCGTGGCCCGGCGTCGACCGGGTCGGCCCCGCCGTCAACCCCGCCGTCGTCTCCCGCGTCAGCCGAAGGCACGGCGTCGTTCGGTGCGCACGCCACCGCGGCGACCAGGGCCGCGGTGAGCACCTGGGCCAACTTCACGGCACGCTCACCGTGCTGTCGGGCGTGGAGACCGCGGTCGCCGGCACCAGAATCGCGTCGGTGGCGGCGTCTCGAACGACGAACACGTGGGTGTACGCGGTGCTCTGCGAGAGCGACTCACCGGCGTTGATGGTGCCGACCGGCTGCTCGACGCACTTGTAGTCGACCCAGGTCACCTTCACCTGTTTGTCAGAGTAGTTGTTCTTGAAGGTCACCACCGTCGGAGTGACCCACTCGTCAGAGCACTTCGGCGCCGAACCATCGCTGGGAATGAGGTAGGTTTTTTCGGCGGTCACCGGGCCTACCGTTTCGACCACCGCGCCCGTGTCGGCTCGTCGCAGCCGAAACACGTGGCCCACGTAGGTGTTTTCAGCGACCCCCTCACGAGGTTTGATCTGATCAAGGTCGACTTCTTTGCAAGCCGGGTCGAGCCACGACAGCTTCAGCGTGCGGTCGCTGTACTTGTTGAGAAACGTCGCCGTCACCGGCCCGTCGCCGACGGCCGAGCACGCTTGGTTGTCACCTTTGGGGAAAATGAAGGTACCGGCGGGTTCAGGGGCGACGTCGTCGAAGAGCACTTCGCCTGTCGCTTGGTCTTTGACCCGCCAACGGTCTCCGGCCAGGGTGATCTGCAACAAATACGTCTGCGGGGCCAACGTCGAAATCTCGACGGGCTGGCAGTTCTCGTCGACCCAGGTGACGACCAAGGTGCGGTCGGTGTACCGGTTGATGAAGGCGATGTTCACGGCATTGCCGGTCAAATTGAGGCACGCCCCCGACCCGGCGTCGGCCGCGCCTGAACCCGCGTCGGTGCTCGTCGTACCTGCGTCATGGCCACCACCTCCGCCAGACCCGCCGTCGGTTCGGCCGGCGTCGCCCACGGCGCCAATGCACCCCTGGGCCACCGCCGCCACCGCCACCGTCGTCATCACTCGAAACCAGTACATGCGAACTCCTTCGTTGCCCGTGTGACAACGAGACGAAGGGGTTCGTCGCAGCTTTTCGTGCACGGCCTCATCAACCTAAGGCCGTTCTCAGCCTCTGCGAAACCAAGACCAATGACGGCTTTTCGAACCGGGCCCAAAAGCCGAATGAACTTCGCCGGTTGCGGCGATTCGCGCCCCGCTACCAAATACCGGTGTCACCGGTGAGGTGGTAGGCCCGCATCATTTCGCCGGGCCCGTGGTTGCCGCCGCCGTAGTCGGCGCACCGGCCGAAGCCACGCCCACCCCCTGGGCTGTGAAGAAATGAAGAGAGCTCGAAGGTGTCGAGCGAGGTGGTGACGCGCCCGGCCAGGTCAAATGCATACCAATTGATGCCCCAGTGGTTCGCCGCGGCGTACTGCAGGAGGCTCTGCACCAGCAGTGGGCTGGTGGCGCCAGGCCATTCGGAGGGCAGCCCTTCGACCTGCGGGGGCGGCGGGTTGAGCCCGTCGTAGCAGTTGGCCCTCGAGCCCGAGAAGTACTGCGCCAAGAAGCAGGTGTTGCGACGCCCGGTGCGAGGGTTCGTCGCTCGACACCAGTTGCCGAAGTACCGGTCCCAGTCGGTGGGGCGCAGGTAGTCGAAGTACCCTTCCTTCTGCTCCGCGTTCTCGGGGAACGGGTGCACCGCGTACCCGAGCTGGTTCAGCGGGTCGGTGACCAGCTCGTCGGCCGGCACGAAGCTCCCGTCTTGCTCGGTCAGCACGCTCGAGATGTGGCGCCCGTCTTGCCAGAGCACCTGGGTCGACCCGGCTGCGCGAAGTGCGTCGACCATGGGCTGGTACGCGTCGCGCAGCGCCACCCACCCGTTGGGGTTGGCGAGGTCGTGCCCCAGGTTGGGCTCTCCGTAGAGTTCGAACATCGTGCCGGGGTCGCCGCAGGCGAAGCTGCACAGGGTCTGCGCGGCGCGCACCGTCATGTCGTCGGGCCACTGGGTGGTCTCGGCGGGGCTCCCGCCACCGTCGGCGCTGTTGAGCATCAGCACGACGTTGAACCCATTGGTTCTCGCCAAATGCCAAGCGGCTCGCACGTCGGCCACGTGACCGGCGTAGTCGTAGAGCGGCACGCCGTCAGCGCTCTGGCACCAGCCGATTCGGCCGTCGCACTGCGGGTCAAAGAAGTTCTCCGCCAACGCGAACAGCACGGTAGCGGCGCCGGCCGCGGCGATCGCGTCGAGCTCGCGCTGGCCCCACGCATCGCGCGCCTTCTGGTAGGCGGTGCTCTCGAGCGCGCGCGGGCCCAAGAACGCGACGAGGTGAACACTCTTGGGCACCCACGCCACGCCGTCGCGTCGCAGCGTACCCGTCACGACGTCGATGTCGACCGGGTGAGGGTAGCCAGCCACCGACCACGCTCGGGTCGAGGGTACCGGTTCTTCGTTGCCCGCCGCGTCGGTCGCCGCCACCGAGAACGTGTGGGCCCCTTGCTCGAGCAAACGCACCACCAGCGGTGAACTGCAGGCGGTCGCCGCCTTGCCGTCAATGGAGCAAGCGAAGGTCGAGCCTGGTTGGTTGGCTCGAAAGGTGAACGTCGCCGTGGTCTGGTTGGTGGTGCCACTGGGGCTCGACGTGACCATGGTTTGCGGAGGCGTCGTGTCGACCGTGAAGGTCACCTCACTCGAGAAGTTCGACACGTTGCCCGCCGCGTCTTGAGCGTGCGCCTGCACGACGTGTGGCCCTTCGGCCCAAAGCGCCCAGGGTTCAAATTGCCAGGCCCCGTCGGCCCCCGCCGTCGCTGACTCACGTTGCGGCAGCCCATCGACCAGCAGCCGCACCAGCGCTCCAGGCTCAGCGTGGCCGCGCACCGTCAACCGCGTCTGGTTCGTCAGCAGCCCATCGGTGGGGTGGTCGATGACCGGCACCGGCGGCGCCACGAGGTCAACCACCAGGGTGTGCGTGAGCGGGGCGCCGAGCGCCGACCAGCGGCGTTCGTGGCGGTGGCGAAAAGCGTGTGAACCCGGGGCCCGACGCACCCGCTCGACCAGGTGCCGAGCCCAGTGGCGGTGGTGGTGACCGCGACCACCCCGTCGTCGACGGTGAGCGCCACCGAGCTGCCCGCTTCGGCCTCGCCGGTGAGCTGTACGAGGGCCACGTTGGTGCTCGAAACCGCTGGCAAGGCGATGGTTGGCCTTGAAGGCACCGAGCGGTCGACCTGAAACTTCGAGACCGCGCGCGCTGAGCTCACGCCCGCGTCGACCACGGTGGCGGCCACCGCGTGGTGCCCACCGCCAAGGGGAGCCTCCGCCCTCACCGACCAGGCGCCGGTGGCGTCGGCGCCGGTACGGAGCGTCGCCGTGTCGTCGAGCACCACCGTCACCAAGGCGAGCGGCGGCGCGGTGCCGGCAAACACCGGCCGAGTCTCATGGGTCACGCTGCCGTCGGCCGGTTGTTCGATGACCGGGGCCGGCGGTTTCGCGGCGGCGAGCGGAGTAGTTGCCAACGAGGGCGCGGCCTGGCGGGGTTCGTCGGTCGTACAGGCCAGGTTCAAGACTGAGAAAACCAAGGGAGCGACAAACTTCATGCGCTGCCAACACCCGCCCGAGCGATTGGTAAAGCGCGCTGAGAAGGCGCGGGGTTGGGGCGAGCGCTCAACGAAGCTCGCTCTCTGCCCCGCTTCGTCGCGTTGAGCTGCGCCGTGCTTGAAAGCCAAGTGCAGCACCGGTTACGGCCGCACGCCCATCTCCACGCGAACGAAGCTCGCTCTGGCTAGGCCTGGAGCGCAGCGCCCGACAACGCCGTGGCGTACTTGCCGCTGAAGCACGCCGAGCAATACGAGCGGCCTTCGGGGTCTCCGGCCGCGGCGTGCAAGCCGCCGAGCGACAAGTACCCCACCGAGTCGGCCGTCACGTACCGGGCAATTTCGTCGACGGTGTGCGAGGCGGCGATCAGCTCTTGGCGGCTGGGCGTGTCAATGCCGTAGTAGCAAGGCCACGCAGTGGGCGGGCTCGCGACGCGCAAGTGCACCTCTTTGGCGCCCGAGTCTTTCAGCATCTTCACGATTTTTCGCGACGTGGTACCGCGCACGATGGAGTCGTCGACGACGACCACGCGCTTGCCTTCGAGCGTCGACTTCACGGGCGCCAACTTCAGCTTCACGCCGAAGTGCCGAATCGACTGTTGCGGTTCGATGAAGGTTCGGCCGACGTAGTGGCTGCGAATGAGCCCCACGTCGTACGCAATGCCGCTCTGCTCGGCGAAACCAATGGCCGAGGCCACGCCCGAGTCGGGCACGGCGATGACGACGTCGGCCTGCGCCGGCTGCTCGATGGCGAGCTGGCGACCCAACTTCTTTCGGGTGTCGAACACCGAGCGACCGAAGACGGTCGAATCGGGGCGGGCAAAATACACGAGCTCGAACACGCACCGCGCCGGCGCCTTCTTCTCGAAGGGAAAACTCGACCTCAGGCCGTGTTGATCAACCACGACCATTTCACCCGGCTCGAGTTCGCGCAGAAACTCGGCTTCGATGAGGCTCAACGCGGTCGTCTCTGACGCAATGACGTACGCGTTCTTGAGCCGCCCCAGCACCAGCGGCCGAAACCCGATCGGGTCGCGCACGGCGATGAGCTGCGACTCGGTCAGAAACAACAGGCTGTACGCGCCCTCGAGCAACTTGAGCGCCTCGGTGACCTTGGCCTCGAGCGTCGCCGCCCGCGACCGCGCGATGTAGTGAATGACGTTTTCGGTGTCGGCGTCGCTCTGAAAAATCGCCCCTTCGGTCTCGAGGCCCTTTCGCGCCGAGTCGGCGTTGACGAAGTTGCCGTTGTGCGCAACCGCCAAGCCCCCGCCGACGAATGACACCTGCAGCGGCTGCGCGTTGCGAATGTGACTGCCGCCCGCCGTCGAATAGCGCACGTGCCCAATGGCCGACGTGCCCTCGAGTTTCGCAATGACCGGCTCGGTGAAAACGTCGGCCACCAAACCCATGCCCCGAAACGAGCGCAGGGTGCGGCCGTCGCTCGCGACGATGCCCCCCGATTCTTGCCCGCGGTGCTGGAGCGCGTGCAGGCCCAAGTACGTCAGGTTCGCTGCTTCCTCATGACCGAAAATGCCGAAGACGCCGCACATGGGCGCGCTATAGCGCACTTCGTCGACGCTCCCAGCCCGTGAGAAAAAATGGGCAGGCCAGGTCACAGGGTCAAAATATTCACGAACAATATCAACACATTGCGACGCCTTCACTTTGAGAGGGCCCCCAGTGTAAGGCCCTGTCGTACTCGCTCATTTTTCGAGAGCCAGAAAGGTTGCACACGGTGTCGCGGAGCGGGGTTGACCAAAGCGGACGGGTCGCAAGCCTGTACCGAAAATTTGGCCCGGCGATCTACTCGCGGTGCCGTCGCTTGCTCAAAGACGACGCCCTCGCAGAAGACGCCACGCAGGAGGTCTTTGTGCGCGTGCTGCGACACATCGAATCAGCGCCCGATGACGCGGCCGCCCTCGCGTGGATCTACCGAATCTCCACGAACTACTGCCTCAACCAAATTCGCAACCGAGGCAAACAAGCCGAGCCCATGGCCCCTGAAGACTTGCCGACCGGCTCGTCGAACCCCGAACCCGACCTGCACGACCGAGACCTGGCCCTGAAGTTGGTCGAGCGGTCTCCCGAAAAACTGAGAGCCGCGGCGATTCTCTATTACGTCGACGGGCTCGAACAAGAACAGGTGGCCGAGACGCTCGGCATTTCACGGCGCACGGTGATCAACCGGCTCCAAGAATTCGCCGACCGCAGCCGCAAGTTTTTGACCCGCGCCGCGAGCGAGGTGTCGTCGTGAGCACCAACGCGCGCGGCCACTTGTCGAGTGAAACGCTCGACCTCTTGTCGCTGGCCGCGCTCGACGCCGCCCAAGCCAGCTCGGCCCAAGCGCACCTCGAGGCGTGTTCGGTGTGCCACTCGCGCTGGCGAGAAGTGAACGAAGACAAGCAGCGCTTCGAGCAGTTCGTCTTCGCCCGCACGTTGCCGAAGGTCGAGGCGGCGGTGGGCCGGCGCGAGTCGAAGTGGGCGGGGGTGAACCTGCGGTGGCTCATGCCCGCGCTCGGCCTCGTCACCGTGGCGGTCGCGGCGTTCGTCGTGCACGCGGCGCTCAGCAACAGCCCGGCTGACGACGCGCCGTACCTCGGCGTGAAAGGCGGCCAGCCGCTCTTCGAGGTCTTCGCGCTGCGAGAAGAAGGGCACCCGTTCGCCGTCAAGCCCGGCCAGACGTTGCACCCCAAAGACCGCATTCGCTTCGTGGTGAACCCGGCCGGCGCCAAGTACGTGCTGGTGGCGTCGCGCGACGCGAAAGGCGTCTTCACCGTGTACCACCCCTTCGGCGCCCTGGCGTCTGAAGCGGTACCGCCGGGTGAAGTGGCACGAAAGATCGAACTGTCGAGCACGGTCGAGCTCGACGAAACGGCCGGCCCCGAACGGGTGGTCGCGGTGTTTTCAGACGTGCCCGTGAACGCACGCGACGTCGAAGGCGCGCTGGCCGCGAACCCGGGCGCCCCCAGCGTGTCGAACGCGCGAGTCGTTTCGGTGGAGTTCGTCAAAGAGGCCAACTGACGTGAGCCAAGCGCGGGTCGACAAGCGCGCCCTCGGCGCCAATGCGTCGCTGCGCTTGTGCGCATGGGGGCTCTGCGCGTCGCTGTGCCTGGCGCCAGCGGTGGCTTTCGCCGAGACCCGCCGCGTGGCCGTGGTGGTGGGCAACAACGCCGGGTCGGCTGAGCAACAGCCGCTGCGGTACGCCGAGAGCGACGCCGGCAAAATGGCGCGCGTGCTGGCCGAGCTGGGTGACGTCAGTGCCGACGACGTGTTGCTGTTGCAAGGCCGTCGGTTGGCCGAAGTCGAACGGGCGCTGGCCGACGCAACCGAGCGCATCGCCGCGTTTCACAAGTCGCCCGACGTGCGCACGGTGGTCGTCTTCTTCTTTTCGGGCCACAGCGACGGCGAGGCGCTCGAGCTGGGCCGCGAAAAGCTGACCTACGCCCGGCTCAAGGCCCTGCTCACCGCCACCGGAGCCGAAGTGCGACTCGCCATCATCGACGCGTGCCGCTCGGGCGGGGGGCTGCTCCAAAAAGGCGGCAAGGCCGTCGACCCCTTCACCATCAAGCTCAACGACCAGCTCAACGCCTCGGGCGAAGCGTTCATCACCTCGAGCGCCGCCGACGAGGCCGCGCTCGAGTCATCAGAAGTCATGGGCAGCTACTTCACGCACCACTTGATTTCGGGGCTCCGCGGCGCGGCCGACACCTCGGGAGACCGCTTGGTCACCCTGGCCGAAGCGTACCAGTACGCCTACGACCGCACCGTGACGACGACGAGCGTGCTGCCGGTCGGCGCGCAGCACCCGTCGTACGACTTCAAGTTGTCGGGCCAGGGAGAACTGGTGCTCTCGTCTCTGGTGAAACCGTCGGCGGTGCTCGTGTTGCCCGAAGGGTCAGACCGGTCGCTCGTGAGCGACGTGAACCGCGACCAGGTGCTGGTCGAAGTGCCGGCGAACGGAGTGCGTGACGTCGCGCTCGCGCCCGGGCAGTACGCGGTGCGGGTCTTTAAGGGCGCCCAAGCGTACGGCACCCGGCTCACCTTGACCGACGGCGTGCGGCGCGTCGTGGCGTGGCCCGAGTTGACCGTGTTGGCGGCGAACGTGGTCATCGCCACCAAGGGCGGGCCCGTCGAAACCCGCGCGCGCGTCGAAGCCATTGACGATTCGGCACCCATAGGGCTGACGGTCGAAGCGGGGCTCACCGGCCGCGTGCTCGTCGACTCGACCCGCCCCGTCGGCCCGTTCAAGTACCAAGCGCGCGTGGGGCTCGAGCCCGTCACGACCCCCTTCGGCAGCTTCAACCTGTTCGGCCGACCGCGCGTCGGCGTCATGCGCGTGAGAGGCGAATTGGTCATCGGGCTGTTGGGCGAAATGACGTTCGACACGCCGCTCGGTGGCCAGCGCGAAGCGGTCAACGAAGCCGGGGCCCAAGTGCGCTTGGGGTACCGCTTCGCGTTCGAATGGTGGCGCCTCACCTTCGGCGTGGGGGTCGAAGCCGGCGCTGGGTTGCTCGCCCAGCAGTACGCCGACCACACCGCGACCGGCGTCGTGCTCTTCGCCCCCCGGCTGTCGATTCGGCTTCACCTCGGAGGCCCCGTGTCGCTCACCGTCAACGGCGAAGTGCCCGTCGTCGGCGTGAGGCTGCAAGACGAGGTCGGCCAGAGTCTGCACTGGCTCACGTTCGGCGCGGCCAACGCGGGCTTGCTCTTCTCGTTCTGAAAAATGCTTCGTTTTGACGAAGCATCGCGCGCTCTTTACAACCGACCCCATGGTGGCCGACGACGTTCGGGCCGTGCAGCGGCTCTCCCCTCACATTTACCACGCGGCGCACGTTCAACACCGCGGCGCGCAACGTGAACACCCGCGGCTTTCAGACCGCGACGCGAGCCTCTTGGCCCACCTCGACCGCACGGGCCCGGTGTCGTTGAGCGTGCTCGCAAATGCGCTGTCGACCTCGGGCTCGCGCTGTCGACCGTGTCGGAGGCGCTCGAGCACCTGGCCGCCCTCGGGTACGTCGAGCGGCACCGGTCGACCCGAGACCGCCGGGCGGTGTCGGTGCGCCTCACCGAGCTCGGTGTGTCGGCCATGCAAGCGACGTCGGTGCTCGACACGAAGTGGCTCGAGGCGTTGCTCGAACAATTGACCGCCGCCGAGCGACGGGCCGCCGTGCACGGGCTCGAGTTGTTCGCCGTCGCCTCGGCCCGCTTGAAAGCGAAAGCCGGCCCCCGCCCCCGTTCACCCAAGACCTGAAAGGTCGAGTCATGCCCTTCGTCGTCATTCTGCTCGTGCTGTTGGTCGCGTCGGTGGTCGGCGTCGTGGTGGTCGGTGCGTCGCTGCCCGAAGCGCATACCGTGACGCTCAGTGAAACCGTCACCGCCTCGGTGCTCCACCGTCTGGGCGGCAATTTCAGACCTCTCGCGCTGGCCAGAATGGAACCGCCGGGTCACCTCGGTCGAAGGTGCCCAGCGACCGGCCCCACCCTCGCTGGCGCACGCACGGGCCCGG
>JBGAIY010000071.1:0-12144 GCA_044225205.1 Myxococcaceae bacterium
GCGACCGGTACGCCACCACGCCCACCGTCGTCACCGGGCAAATTCATTCACTGTCGTACCCGCGGCTCCACCAAGAGCTCGCGCGGGCGGTGTTTCTGCAGCCGGCGGCGACCGACGCCATTTTTTGTTCGAGCACCGTGGGCCGCGAGGTGATGACCCGAACCTTCGACCAGGTGGCGAGCGCCGCCCGGGCCCGTGGCGTGACCGAACTTCACCGCTGGCAACTGCCGCACGTGCCGCTCGGAGTCGACGTGGCCGCGCTGCACGGCGGCCAGCGGGCCAAAACCCGCGCGGCGCTGAACGTGCCGACCAACGCGGTGCTGCTGCTCGGGCTGGCCCGCTTCACCGAGTACGACAAGGTCGACCTGTTTCCCCTGCTCCAGGTGTTGCGGCGGGTCGTGAAGCGCGAAGACCCCGCGGCGCCGGTGTACTTGGTGCTGGCGGGCGCCCGACAAGGCACCAAGACCCCCGAAATGCTCGAATTGTGGGCCAAGGTGCTCGGGGTCGACCACCGCGTTCGGCTGAAGGTCGACTTCGCCGACTCCGAGAAGCGCGACCTGTTGGCGGCGGCCGACGTGTTCGTCTCTCCCGTCGACAACGTGCAAGAGACGTTCGGCCAGTCGGTCGTCGAGGCGCTCGCCGCGGGCTTGCCGGTGGTCGCGTCTGATTTCGACGGGTACAAAGATACGGTCGACGACACCGTCGGCGCGCGCGTCACCACCCGGTTCGGCGTCGACTGGGCCGAGCTGTCGGAGCTGGCGCCGCTCTTGTACGAGCGCCCCTTGCACCTGGTGCTGGGCCAGAGCGTCGAAGTCGACCTCGACTCGCTCGAGCAGCACCTGCACCGGCTGACGCGCGACTCGGCTTTGCGCGAACGGCTGGGGCGGGCGGCGCATTCTCGCGCGAAGCACCGGTACGACTGGCGGCGCGTCATTGCCCAATACGAAACCCACTGGCGCGAGCTGGGCGCCGCCCCGTGGGTCAAGCCGGCGGCCGCGTCGCACCCGCTGCGGCTCGACTTCGGCCACGCGTTCGCTTCGTACCCGACCGAGCGCACCGCCGAGTCGCGCGTGGTGGCCCGCACCGACTTCAGCCGCACCCCGGGCACGCCCTGGGTCATTTACCCAGAGCTCAAGTCGCTCATGGGCGACGACGACGTTCGCGCGGCGTTGGCGTTTTGCGAGACCCCTCGCACCGTGGCCGCGCTCGCCTGGGTCGCCGGTTTCGTCGCCACCTGGCTGCTCAAACACGACTTGCTGGCGACCTTCGGCGGCGAAAGCCCCTGACGGCCCAACTCCGGTTCACAGGGTTGACCACCGCGGTGGTCAGACGCCTGGTGGGGCCGGCGAAGCTCACGAAAAATATTCGGTCGAATCGGGCTCACGCGAAACGCCGACCTCTGTCACACTGGGGTCGCATGCACTGCCGCTCTCTGCTCTTGGCTGCTGTCGGCACGCTGGTGTTCTCGGCGTGCCCGGGTGCCCTCGAAAACCCAGAACGCTTCTTGCCCGCTGACGCCGGCGGCCCCTGCACCGTCGACGACGTCGAGCCGGTCATTTTCGCGAACACCTGCGCGGGCGCGGGGTGTCACCAAACCATCGACGGCGGGCTGGCGGCGTCGAACAACCTCGACTTGGTGTCTCCGGGCATTCGGGCCCGCGTCTTGGCCCAAGTCAGCTCGTGCAACAGCAAGCCGATGGCGACCTACCTCGTCGAAAAGGTCAAGCTGAGCGCGGCGACGTGCGTGGGCAGCCGCATGCCACTCGGCAAGCCCAACCTCTCGGCCAACCAAATCGCGTGCATCGAAGCGTGGGTGGCCGGGGTCACCGACGCCGGCACGTCGAGCGACGCCGGGCTGACCGACGGAGGCACCTGATGCGAGCGCTCCAACGGCTGTGGGCCCTGGTGGCCGTCTTGGCGGCGCTGACGTCGTGGGCGGCCAAACCCCGGGTGCTGGTCGACGCGCCGGCCACGGTTTCGAAATTTCTCGTCAAGACGCTCGGCAAGAAGTTCACCCCGACGGCGATGAAGCGGGCCCTGCCGGCCCAACCGACGGCGAAAGAGGTCACCGACGTGACCCGTGACCTGGGCGCCATTGCGGTGGTGCAAGCGACGCTCGAGGGCGGCCAGTGGTCGGTGCGGGTGCTCAACGGCGCCGACGGCACGCCCTTGGGCACCGTGAGCTTCAAGAACGCGAAAAAGCTGGTGCCGCCCAAGACCTTGGCCGCCGAACTCGAAGCCGCGTTGCGTGACGCCAAAGCCCCCGGAGCGGCCGCCCCGCCCCCCGTCGCCGCGCCGGGGCCCACGCCCGAGCCCGAGCAGCCGAAGCCCGCGCCCAGACCCGAGCCCACCCCCGCGCCGCGCAGTGAGCCCACGCCCCCTTCGAACCAAAACGAAAAGAAGCCCGACCGCGCGTGGGACGCCGAGCCCGAAACTCCCGTTTCGACCAACAAGCCCATGGCGCTTCGGCTGGGCGTGGGCTTCACGGCCATGAGCCGCAACTACGCCTACCGCGACGACCTGTTCTCGGTGATGGCGCAATACCGGTTGCCCATTGGGCCCGCGGCGCAGGGCGAGCTCGAACTCTACCCGGGCGCGTTCTTCACCAGCGGCCTCGCCGCGAACTTCGCTTGGAGGCGTCGTACCACTACGTGTTGGGGGTCTCGTCGACGTCGAACAACGTCAAGTTCGCTTCGACGTCGATGCGGCTGCGCGCGGGCGCCGTGGGGCGAATACCGCTCGGCGCGTTCGAAGTGAACATCGGCTTGGGCTACGCCCTGCAAACGTTTTCAATCGCCGCGGCCTCCGGCGGCGTGACCCGCCCCAACATACCCAACGTCGGTTTTGGCGGGTTGCGACCGTCGCTCGGCGGCACCGTGCACTTCACTCCGGTCTTTCACCTGCACTTTGGCGGCGCCTACCAGGTGCTGCTCTCGAAAGGCGAGTTCGGCTCGAGCACCTTTTTCCCCCGGGCGACCGGCGGCGGGGCCGACTTCTGGGTGAGCGTCGGCGTGCGCCCGGTGTCGTTCTTCGAAATTCGCATGCAGGGCGACTACGGCCGCTACTTCTTCTCACTCAAACCCGAAGTCGGTGACCCGTACATTGTCGGGGGCGCGCTCGACCAATACGTGAGCGGCACCATCACCGCGAACGTGGTGTTCTAAGCGCCCGCGAAAGAATAAGCCGATCGCCCTCAGCGCCGATGCATCCCCGCGGACTTCGTTGCTCGTTGGTCACGTACCGACGGGTATGCTCCCGCCTCGCTCCTCGCCCGCCGGGCGCCTCGACGCTGATCATCGACCGACTTATTCATTCGCGGGCCTAAGCCGCGGTCGCACGGCCCCATTTCGCCCGCCGCGTCATCGGTGCCCGGCGTTGGAAGCCCTCCATGCCTTGCCGGCCAAGCACGCTTCCCCCCGAAGTTCGTTTGCTCTGGCTGAACTCGGCTCTTAGCCCTCGCCGGTCATCGCCTCGGGCTTCACCCATTCGTCGAATTGCGCTTCGGTCACGGTGCCGAGCGCCAGCGCCGCCGCCTTCAGCGTCGTACCGTCGGCGTGCGCCTTCTTGGCGATGGCGGCGGCCCGCTCGTAGCCGATGTGCGGGTTGAGCGCGGTGACGAGCATGAGCGAGCGCTCGAGGTTCTCGCGAATGCGCGGCAAGTTCGCTTCGAGGCCTTTGATGCAGTGGGCGGTGAAGCTCGCCATGCCCTCGGCCAACAACCGACACGACTGCAGCGCGTTGTGGGCCAGCAGCGGCTTGTACACGTTGAGCTGAAACGCCCCCGACGCGCCACCGAGCGACACCGCCACGTCGTTGCCCATGACCTGCGCACACACCATGGTCAGCATTTCGCACTGGGTGGGGTTGACCTTGCCCGGCATGATTGACGAACCCGGCTCGTTTTCGGGCAACCGCAATTCACCCAGGCCCGCGCGCGGCCCCGACCCCAACCAGCGAACATCATTCGCAATTTTGAAGAGCGCCACGGCCAGCCCTTTCAGCGCGGCGTGGGTCGCGACGAGCGCATCGTTGGCGGCCAGCGCCTCGAAGCGATTCGGGGCCAGGGTCAGCGCCAGCCCGGTCGCGTCTCGCAGGTGCTCCACCGCCAACGCCGCGAAGTCGCGCGGCGCGTTGAGCCCGGTGCCCACCGCGGTGCCTCCAAGCGCCAGTTCGTGCAGGTGCGGCAGCGTGTGCCGCAGGTGCGCCTCGGCGTGCTCGAGCTGCGAGACGTGACCACTGAATTCTTGTTTGAGCGTGAGCGGCGTGGCGTCTTGCAAGTGGGTGCGGCCAATTTTCACCACCTGGCTGAACTGTTCGGCTTTGGCTTCGAGCGCTTCGCGCAACCCCCGCAGCGACGGCAGCACGTCGTTCACCACCGCGCCCGCCACCGCCACGCTCATGGCCGTGGGAAAGACGTCGTTGCTCGACTGCGAGCGGTTGACGTCGTCGTTCGGGTGCACCAGCCGACCGGCGCCACGCGGGCCCCCGAGCAACTCAGACGCGCGGTTCGCCAACACTTCGTTCAGGTTCATGTTGGTCTGCGTGCCGCTGCCCGTCTGCCACACACTCAAGGGGAACTCGGCGTCATGTCGCCCGGCGAGCACTTCGTCGCACGCCCGAACGATGGCGTCGGCCGCCTTCGCCGGCAGCTGCGCGGTCTCGACGTTCGCTTTGGCCGCGGCGCGCTTCACCTGCGTCAGCGCGGCCAACAGCGCGGGCGGCATTCGCTCGGTCGACACGTGAAAGAATTCGAGCGACCGCTGGGTCTGAGCCCCCCACAGCCGTTCGGCCGGCACTTCGATGGGGCCGAAGGTGTCTTTCTCGGTTCGCGTGGGCTGGCTCATGCCCAACAGCTACACCCTGCCCCGCGCGCCGTCACCTGCGAGGCGGCGACACGGGCACGCTTCGAAGCCCGCGCCGCGGTGGCGCCGTGGCTGCGAGAGAAACGCCCAACATCATTGCTGAACCCGAGGTCACCTCGTTCGCACGGCGACGCGGCGATGAGCGGCCCCCAGGTGACCGTCATCAACGTCGAGCCTGCGGGCCCTGGTCGAAGCAAGACAAGCCACACGCGGGCGATAGTCGTCAGCCTGACAACGGGCACCAAGACGTCGGAGGGCCACGACGCCGAAAACGCCGCACGCACGCCCAGCACCACCAACAGGGCCCCCCCCGACAGCCAACGACACCGAGCCGATGATTTGCACCGAAACGAGCGCAAGGCTCAGTACTCAACCCTCGTGCGCACCTGAGTGTTTCTCGAAGTAGTACCAACGGGTCAACTCGAGGTTGAACAAGTGCAACGACTTGAACCCCAAGCGATGCGCGTACTCGTCGGGAGCCACGTGAAAGGGCCGAACGCGCTTCGCGTACCATTCGTACAGCGTGGGCAAGTCGACCGCCGCGTCTTCGAGCGACACCTCTTGGTGCCCGCGTTCGGCGAAAAACGCCTCTTGGCGCGTCACCTCGGCCATGGCCCCGGCGAAGAGCCCCGTCGACTTGAGCGTGGGCAACAAGCCCTCGGTGATTTCGGCCGCGTGGTACTTCATCACCAGGTCGAACTGAAATTCTTCGACGATGAGCTTCGCGAACTCGGCGTCGCTCAGTTGGTTGGCCGAAAGCCACTGCCGCATGCCCGCGGCCCCGCGCAGGCCACGCTCTCGCCGAAAGCGTTCGACGGTTTGGGTAAACTCTTCTTGCGTCGGCTCGGGCAACCGCAGGCGAATCGCCTCGGCTCGGGCGAGCTTGCGCATGAGCCCTCGTTGCATGGCCTCGAACACGCGCGCGTTCGCCACGCGAAAGTGGTTGAGCAAGGTCGCGGCATGTGGCGCTTCGGCCTCGCGCTGGGTGCTCCAGGCGCTCTGTTCCCAAAACTTGGTGGGCTCGAAGTCGAACCCCGCCGGCGGTGCCTTGACGCCGGCGCGGTGGTCGGCGACGACCTGCTCCAGCACCAAGAGCGCGTCGGCCCGCTTTCGGTCAGGCTTCGTCGCCTTGATGAATTCGGCCAACGCTTTCACTTGGTCGGCCGAGAGCAACGCTCCCGCATCATCGAACAACCGGCCCCACGACCGAGCGGGGAAATGCACGGCCCGCGCTGCCTTGAGGAGCGCCTGGTGGGCCGCCGCATCGATCAGCCCCGCGCGCTCGGCCAACTCGAGGCCGTAGCGAATGTTGACCAACGCGTCTGAGAGTGGCCGAAAGTCGAACTCGCTCGTCGCATGGGCGATGGCCACTTCGTCGTCGGCGTCGATGAGCCCGTCGCGATACGCTTCGAAGACCGCCCCCACGCCCCGCATGCCGAAAGCGTGGAGTTCGGCGGCGCGCAACGCGCCCATGCTCGAGCCGCCGTACACCAGAACCTGCCGCGACAATGCGTAGAGAATTTCTTTGTGCCACACCGCCGGCTTCTGTTCGAAGAACCCGTCGATGATCACGACCGCACGCGGCAACGGCGCGCCCAACAGCTGCTGCACGTCGCCCATGGCCACCGGCGGGTGAAAGACCACCTCGGGCAGCAAGTCACCCAACGCCGCTTGCGCCTGCGCCAGCGGCAGACTCGGGCCCAAGAAGACGTGGGTTTTCATGACGGGCGACTCCGGGCGGCCATTCGTGCCTTGGCACGGTGGCCAGGTTGGTAGTCGAGTCGGTCTCGGAGCCCCTCGAGGCCCGGAGCGATGACCTTGACGACCGGTATGCCGAAGGCCGGGTCAGACAAATCACTGACCGCGATTTGCGTGATGCCGACGGCGCGCAGCCGCTGCAACAACACCTGCAAGTCGCCCTCGAATGAATCGGTCGCGAGTGAGGCCCGCCGACCAAAGTGGGTGCCGGCCGGCAGGTCCATCAACTTGGCCGACTCCTTGACGCTGTCGGCGTTCATGAAGGTTCGGTAGTCACGGTAGAACAGGTCGTCACGGCTGCCCGAGCTGATCGCCGCTCGCGACTGAACCGCCTCGGAGACCGCTCGCATCAACGCCACCTCGGGCGCCAGGTGACACCCGTACCCTACGGCTGGGCCCACGTTGCGTGGTCGCCCTTTGTTCTGCCGTTCGACCACTCGCGCTGAATAGACCGGCACTCCAACGTCTGACGTCAGGTCCCACATCCCGACTTCAACTCCAGCGCGGTCGAGCAACTCGAGCGTTGCGCGACAGGTGGCGTCTTTGACCGTCGCCGGGTCGACTTTGGTCTGGGCGCATTCGGTTTCACTGCCCAAAGACCACAACGCTTGCGCATCACGCTCGATCAGCTCGCAGAGCGCGTGAATGGTGGCCTCTAGAAAGTCGTTGCCCGCGGCTTGGCCGTTGCTGGTGAGCGCGAAGACCGGCGTGCGCCCGGGGCCGTGCACAAAATTCAGACTCACCGCTTCATATGGTACCCACATTGGGCGACTGGCCATGACGTCCCAGGCTTCGAGCCAGTAGTGCGGGGCGTCACCTCGAAAAATCGAACCCGCGCGCAACGAGCAAGCAGCCGCGTCGATGACGTGGGCTTCTTTGGTGAGCGCTTGGTAGCTCTCGAAGCGAATGTGGCCACGCGCTCGCTCACCATGCCACGATTCGATCGACTCCATCAGCGCCGAAGCCCGCGCAGAATCGCGGTCCCACCCTTTGCCTTGGCTGGTGGCCAGGGAGCGCGAATTCGGTCGAATCGCCACGAAGACCGGCAAGCCGATGGTGTCGAGCCCGGTGATGTCGGCCAAACGCGTAATCTCGAACCGAGGCATCAACGGCTCGTATCGCCGCAGCGTTTCACTGGGGCTCACCGAACGATGGGTGCCCGTGGTGTATTTTTTGGGCGAAGACAGATCTTGACCGAAGAGCAACATGCACGGCTTTCCGTGAGGTGAACTTCTTTGGCCAACTCGACCAAAGAAGTTCGGTGTGACTCACAACGTGATGATGATGCCGATGAAGCAGCCGGTCTCCTCGACCGGAGTGGAGGTGGCGGTCGGCTGCTCGTTCAAGTCTTTGATCTCAATCGTGTAGCTCACGGTTTGCTCCTGAATGGAGAGAGCCAATCTCTCTCAAGAGCCCAGGACGCTTCGGGCGTCGCCCAGGTCGCGAGAAAAGTGCCCGTGCCTTGCGGCCCTCGCGCCTTGTCGCGTATTCACCGGCCATGGCGAGTCACGTCAGAATTCCCGCTCCGTTGCGGGCGTACACCCAACAAACGAAGGTCGTCGACCTGGCCGGCAACACCGTCGCCGAAGTGCTCGACGCGCTCATCGCGAAGTACCCCGACTTGAAGCCGCACCTCTTCGACGACAAGGGCCAGCTGCGCCGCTTCGTGAACGTGTTTCTCGAAGACGAAGACGTGAGGCACCTCGACGGGCCCAAGACCGTCGTGCCCGCGAACAGCACCCTGTCGATCATACCCTCGGTGAGCGGGGGCTGACCCGTGACGCCGCCCCCCTTCAGCCCGTCAGAAATTCGCCGCTACAGCCGGCACTTGATGCTGCCAGAATTCGGCGCTCGCTCGCAGAAACGCCTCAAAGCGTCGCGGGTGCTCGTCATCGGCGCCGGCGGCCTCGGAGCCCCAGCGGCCATGTACCTCGCCGCCGCCGGCGTCGGCACCCTCGGGCTCGTCGACTTCGACGTCGTCGACCTCAGCAACCTGCAGCGCCAATTGCTCCACGGCACCCCCGACGTCGGCCGGCCGAAACTCGACTCGGCCAAAGACACGTTGAACCGACTGAACCCCGAAGTCGCCGTGCGAACCCACGCCTTGCACCTGTCGGCCGACAACGCCCTCGCGTTGTTCGCCGAGTATGACGTCATTCTCGACGGTACCGACAACTACGCCACCCGCTACCTCGTCAACGACGCGTGCGGGTTGCTCAAAAAGCCGTACGTGTCGGCCAGCGTGTTTCGGTTTGAAGGTCAGTTGTCGGTCTTCGGCGCTCCCCAAGGCCCGTGCTACCGGTGCCTGTACCCCGAACCCCCACCCGCCGGCCTCGTGCCCAGCTGCGGCGAAGGCGGCGTGCTCGGCGTCGTGCCCGGCGTGCTGGGCACCCTCCAAGCCACCGAGGCCGTGAAAGTCGTCTGCGGCATCGGAGACCCGCTCGTCGGCCGCATGCTCGTCTTCGACGCCCTCGACATGACGTTTCGCACGTTGAAGGTGCGCCGCAACCCGTCGTGCGCCTTGTGCGGTGACGCGCCGACCGTGACCGGCCTCATCGACTACCAGACGTTCTGCGGGCTCAATGCACCCCCGCCTGAACAGGTCAGCAACGTGAGCCCCGAGTGGCTGAGCCAAAGGCTCGCTTCGAAGGCGACCGACATCGTGCTCGTCGACGTGCGCGAACCCGGCGAACGCGACATCAACGCCATCGCCGGGTCGAAGGCCATTTCCCTCGCCGACCTCCCCAGCCGGTATACCGAAATCGACTCGACCAAAGAGGTCGTGCTGTATTGCAAGGTCGGCGAACGCAGCGCTCGCGCCGCGGTGCTGCTCAAACGATTCGGCTTCGAACGCGTTCACAATTTGGAAGGCGGCATCGAACGGTGGCTCGACGAGGTCGATGATGACCAGCCGAGGTACTGAGGTACTGGGTTTCGGGCACATTTGGAGGGAGGCCGCCCGAACCCTCGCCGCCGCTTCATTCGAATGGTGAGTGGTTGGGCCTCCCTGTCTCAAACGGTGTGCACAACCATGAAGCGCACCTTCCTCACGGTGTCGCTCCCGCGCGCTATCGCTTCGAACTGTCGGGCATCGGCGTTGAACGCGACGGCACCTCGGGTGCAGCCCCGGTGCCAAAACGCCGAAACCCCGACAACAAAAACGCCACCACCGTTTGCGGCAGTGGCGGCTTTGCGTTGAATACCGCACCACACACTTCGATCGCGTCTGACAGGCGCCCCGCATGGCCGCTGTCTCGCCGAGAGTAGAATTCACAGTTCGACGCCAACTGCGGCGCAGGCTCGCTCACCAAGTGACGCTCGTAGAAACCCCACGTCATGTCGAGGTGCCGGTGCGAATACCGAATCAACACCGGGTACCGCCGACCCAACACCCCTTCCGTGCCCCAGGTGCCCTCGATGACCGTGTCGCCTCCGTCACGGCGCACCGTGAAGTCGCCCGTCATCGCTGACAACATCACTCCCGCCGGGTCGAACGCCTTGACGTGCACCGTGTCACCCACCAACGTCGCCGCGTAGTCGCCCTTCACGTCTGACCACTGGCCGTCTTGCCCCACATGCATTCGCCCCGGCGGCGCATGGCTCGGCAAGACCCCCGTGCCCGGCTCACCACTCGTGAACGCCGCCAGCTCGCTCTGTTGCACCAAGTCGGTCGCGGTGAACCAGACGTTGCCCACCCGCCCCAACGCGTCGCTCGAACCTGAACCCGCCGCGTGTGCCAAAGGTGAAACAGCCACCATCGCCCCGACTGCCCACCAGCCTGCACGCTTCATCATGTGACGACCTTTCGGTGACTGCTTGACGAGCGACGACCGCTCTCATTCAACCGAACGTCGAACAACACCGGCCATATCGGGGGCGAAAGGGTACCGCCCTCACGGGCAGGTACCCCCCAACTGCGCGACCGCCGAACTGTACGCAAAGCTGATCTTGAACGTCGCCGCGAAACAAACGTCGGCGCTGCACGTGCCCTTGCCGTACGCCCGCAACGCCGTCGGCCGACACGAATTGATCAACCGCCGCAAACGGTCGTTCTCTTGCGTTTCGACCACGTCGAGACAGGCGTTGATTTTCTGAAAAATGTCGGTGCCGTCGGCCACGTCAATGGTCGGCTTCGGGCACAACACCGGCACCACCGCCACCGTCTGGTCGGCACACGTCAATTCAATGTCGAACTCAGGCATGGTCACGAGCCCCCGCGGCGCGACGCACCCCTGCCCATGCGTCAACGACGTCACTTCGGCCGTGAGCGTGAACTTCACCGACTTGAGGCACCCCTGGCTCAAGTCAATGCCCGCCTCTTTTTCGAGCGCCGCGAAGTCGATGCTCGACGTGCCGAACGGCTTGTCGCCACACACCATCGAACTGTCGGCCCCCGCCGACACGTTCGTCGACACCGCCCGCGGCTTGATTTCGACTTCGACCGGCGCGCACGCCACCAACACGACCAGGAGGAACAACGGGCGGCGAGGCGTCATGGCGGGTCTCTTGGGCGTCAGCCGAGCAACGTGAACTTCTTGACCTTCTTGAGCGCCGGCCAGTCGGCCAACGCCCGCTTCTGTGCTGGCGACCGGGCGACGTCGCCACGCATCGACACCGTGAGCTGCTGCAGCCGCGAGAGCAAGCCATTTCGCTCGAGCCCGCCCAGCACCACCTCGAAGGTCGGGCCGTCGAGCCCGAACAGTGCCAACGTCTGCAGCGCCGGCCACCCAGTCGCTTGCACCGCCTGAGCAAACGCCGTCACCGCTGCGGGTGAACCCACATTGAATTCAAGCACCTCGAGCTGCCGGAGCCGCCCCACCGCCGACCAGGCCGACCCGACCTGCGCGGGCCCGAGCGAGAGCTTCTCCAACACCGTGAACGGCTCCAACACCCGCAGCTCAACCGGCACCGGCAACGTCGCCAGCTGCAAATCACGCAGACTATCGACACACCGGGCACTCGCGACCGACGCCCACGGCTCGACGAAAGGCACCATTGCCGACAGGCGCACCACCAGCGTCTCGAGCAAGCGGGTCGCCACCGACGACATGAACGACGAGAACGCCGCCACCTCGCGCGCCTCTTCCATGCTGAACACGCATTCGCGCAAGTAGCCGGCACGCCAGCGCGGGCGGCCCACCGCCGTCGCGATCGACCGCTCGTGCGGCCCCCACAACGCCTTCGCCACCCGGCCGCGCGATTCTGCTTCGTCGGCCCGAGACCCGGTCTTTTCGGCGCGAATCAGCTCGCCGCGCAAGTCGTCGGCTTCGAGCAGCCAGTCTTCGAGCACCTGCCAGCGCGCCTCGTCGTGCGGCGCCGCCGCCACCGCCCGCTCGAGCGCCTCGTTCGTGTGCAACCCGCGCTTCTTGGCCGACTGGGCCACCTGCTTCGCCGCCACGTCGGCCAGCGAGAACCCGCGCCCCATGAGCTGCGCGATGAATGGGTTGTGTTGTGTTTTTGTTATAGTTATGTTTGTGTATGTTTTTTTTTTGGGTGGCGTTTGCGCTTCGCGACCGAGCGGTCC
>JBGAIY010000071.1:12208-24431 GCA_044225205.1 Myxococcaceae bacterium
GGGTGGCGTTTGCGCTTCGCGACCGAGCGGTCCCTGCGCCGTCAACACCTTCGCCCCCCGGCATTCGACCCACGCAAATTCGCGCCTCTTCGGGTGCTTGAAGTGAAAGCGCGGGCTCTCGCTCAACGGCGCGGCCGCCGCCGAACGCTCAGGCGCCGCCACCTCGGCCTCCTCGGCCCGAGGCACCGATTCGTCGACCACTTGCCAGTACCCACGTTCTGTTCGCTCAGACAACAACCGCCGGTACTCGTCGGTCGCCTCGTCGGCCGAGCCCAAGGTCAACGTCTTGCGCTGCCCCTTGGTACCGAAGCGCCCCCAATGGAGGTCGATGCACGCCCCCCGCTTCTCGATTCGGTAGAACTTGCGACTCGTGCCTTCGGTGAATTCGAACAGGGCCATGACGCCGCACGAGTTTCTCCACCCGCGCCCGCCACAGGCAAGGCCCGAGGGCCCGTTTTGGGGCCCGCCCGCGGTTTACGGGTCGGGCCAACTGCGTTAAGGCCGCCTCGCATGATTCGCCTGGCCGTCATCGGGGCGGGCCACTGGGGCCCCAACCTCATTCGCAACTTTCATTCGGGGCCCCACAGCACCGTGACCCACGTGGTCGACACCCGCGCCCAGCGGCTCGAACAGCTGCAACCGCGCTACCCCGGAGTCGCCTTTGGCAGCGACCTCACCGTGCCGTTGCGCGACCCCTCGGTCGACGCGGTCGTCGTGTCGACCCCGACCGCGACCCACTTCGAACTCGTCAAGCACGCCCTCGAAGCCGGCAAGCACGTGCTGGTCGAAAAACCCATCACCACCACGGTGCGCGAAGCCGAAGTGCTGAACGCGCTCGCGACCGCCCAAAAGCGCGTGTTGATGGTGGGCCACGTGTTTCTCTTCAACCCCGCCGTGCAACGGGTCAAGCAGTTGCTCGAAAAGAACGAACTGGGCCGCGTTCACTACGTGTCGATGGTGCGAACGAACTTGGGCCCCATTCGCGGAGACGTCAACGCCGCGTGGGACCTCGCGTCACACGACATTTCAATCGCTGACTACTGGCTCGACGCGAGCGCCGTGGCGGTGTCGGCCGTCGGCGGCACCTACGTCAACCCCGGCATTCAAGACGTGGTCTTCGCGACCCTCACGTACCCCAACGGCGTGCTCGTCAACGTGCACTGCAGCTGGCTCAACCCGCGCAAAGCCCGCGACATCACCGTCGTGGGCGACCGGCGCATGCTCACCTTCGACGACATGAACTTGAACGAGCCTCTGCGGGTGTACGACAAAGGCGTCGTCGAAGCCGCGCCCACCCAAGTCGTCGACACCTTTGCCAGCTTTCGCGCGTCGGTGCGAGACGGCGACATCACCATACCCAAGGTCGCCATGGGCGAACCGCTCAAAGCCGAGTGCGACCATTTTCTCGACTGCATTGCCAAGGGGCAAACGCCGCTGACCCACGCCGCTCGCGGTACGTCGGTCGTCAAAGCGCTCGAAGGCATCGCCCGGTCGCTCGCCGCCCGGGGCGCGGAGGTGCTCCTGTGATACCGCTCGTCGATTTGAAGGCCAACCTCGCCACCGTCGAAGCCGACGTGCTCGAGGGCATGCGCCGCGTGCTGTCGTCGACCGCCTTCATCTTGGGCCCCGACGTCGCCCAGTTCGAAAAAGCGTACGCCGCCTTCGTCGGCGCCAAGCACTGCGTGGGCGTGGCCAACGGCACCGACGCGCTCGAGCTGCTGGTTCGCGCCGCTGGCCTGTCGGGGCGTGACGAAGTGTTGGTGCCGGCGAACTCGTTCATCGCCAGCGCGCTCGCCGTGCAACGCGCCCACGCCACCGTGCGCCTGGTCGACTGCGACGACGACGGCCTCATCGACCTCGAGTCGTGCGCCGCGCGCGCCACCCCGAACACCAAAGCGGTCATGCCCGTGCACCTCTTCGGCCAGTGCGCCCCGATGGAAAAGGTCGAAGCGTTCGCCCAAAGCCACGCGCTGACCGTCATCGAAGACGCGGCACAAGCCCAAGGCGCCAAGCGCAACGGCCGCACCGCCGGCACCTGGGGCGTGGGCGCCGGCACCAGCTTCTACCCCGGCAAGAACCTGGGCGCGTACGGCGACGCGGGCGCGGTCACCACCAACGACGACGCCGTGGCCAAGAAAATTCGGGCCCTGCGCAACTACGGCAGCGACGTGAAATACGTGCACCCCGAGACCGGTTTCAACAGCCGCCTCGACACCGTGCAGGCCGTGGTGCTGAACGCCAAATTGAAACACCTGGATGAATGGAACGCCGCCCGCCGCGCCGCCGCCGAGCGCTACGTGGGCCTGTTGCGAGGCCTGGGCGACGTGCGCCTGCCCAAGGTCGCCTCGGGCAACGAGCACATATGGCACCTCTACCCCGTTCGCGTGCCCGCGGCGGTGCGCGACACCGTCGTCAAGTCGATGCAAGCGGCCGGCATCGGGGTCGGCATTCACTACCCCGTGCCCATTCACCTGCAGGGCGCCTTCGCCCACCTCGGCCACCGAGCGACCGACTTTCCCCGGGCTGAGGCCCAAGCCCAAGAAATGGTGAGCCTGCCCATGTACCCCGAAATCACCCCCGCGCAGCAAGCGCAGGTCGCCGAAACCCTCGCGCGCGCATTGGCGGCGGCATGATTCGCAATTTGCGCGAGCTGTACCAGTACCGGGCGTTGCTCTGGGCGCTCACCGTGCGCGAGCTCAAAGCCCGCTACCGCGCCAGCGTGCTCGGCTTCTTGTGGACCTTCTTGAACCCCACGCTCAGCATGGCCGTCTACGTGCTGGTCTTCGGCGTGCTGATGACGTCAGACCTGCCGCGCTTTCCCTACTACGTGTTTTCAGGCCTCCTCCCGTGGATCTACTTTTCGACGTCGGTCGGCGCGGGCACGAGCGCGGTCAGCGAGCGCCGTGACTTGCTCACGAAAGTCAGCTTCCCCGCGCAGGTGTTGCCCGCGACCATCGTGCTGACCAACGCGGTCAACTTCTTGCTCTCGCTGCCGCTGCTCGTCGGCCTGGGCGCGCTCTACCACCAGTACCCACCTGGCACTACGTGTTCATCGTGCCGCTGTTGTTGGTGCAGACGCTCTTCACGTTGGCGATGACGTACGTGTTGTCGGCCGTCAACGTCGCCTTTCGCGACTTGCAGCACATCGTCGGCAACGTGCTGCAGCTGGTTTTTTCGTGACGCCCATCGTCTGGAGGCTCGAACAGGTCAAAACGCCCGACCAACAGAAGTGGGTCATTTACCTCAACCCCATCGCCGCGCTCATCGAAGCGTGGCACGACGTGCTGTTTCGCCAGCGCGTGCCGAAACCACGCCGTTGCTCATCGTCGCCGGCGTTTCGCTGGTGGCCATGTACCTCGCCTCGAACATGTTCGAAGAGCGACGAGAAGAATTCGCGGAGTTGATCTGATGGCCCTGCCCGAACACACGCCCGCCATCGTGGTGACCAACGTCACCAAGCACTTCAAGCGCCGCGCGAAGCGCCGCGAGTACACGACCTTCAAGACCGAGCTCGTGCGCCTGCTTCGCGGGCACCCGCGAGGCCGACCAGGTGCAGCACATCGAAGCGCTCAAGGGCGTCGACCTCACCGTGCCCAAAGGGTCGACGGTCGGCATCATCGGGCGAAACGGCTCGGGCAAGAGCACGCTGCTCAAGGTCATCACCGGCATTTACCGGCCCACTTCGGGCGCGCTGCAGGTCAATGGCCGCATTTCGGCGCTGCTCGAATTGGGCGCCGGGTTTCACCCCGACTTCACCGGGCGTGAAAACATCATGATCAACGGCATCATTCTCGGCATGAACCGCAACGAGGTGAAGGCCCGCATCGACGGCATCATCGCCTTCGCCGAATTGGGCGACTTCATCGACGAGCCGGTGCGCACCTATTCGAGCGGCATGTTCATGCGCCTCGCTTTCGCCGTCGCCACCCACGTCGACCCTGAAATTCTCATCGTCGACGAAATTTTGTCGGTCGGCGACGAGCACTTCGCCAAGAAGAGCCAAGCGAAAATGACCGAGTTCAAGACCGCGGGCAAAACCATTCTCTTGGTGACCCACAGCCTCAACACGGTTGAACGGTGGTGCGACCTGGCGGTGTGGGTCGACGGGGGTCGAACACGCATGGTCGGCGCCCCCGCCAAGGTCGTCGCCGAATACAAACGAGCGGTGAACGCCGCCGAAGCCGAAATCGAAAAGACCGGGCATTCGGCGCTGTCGGCGCCCGGGCTCGCCTTGCCCGAGGTCACGCAGCCGCAACCCGCCCAAGAAGGCCTGCGCGCGGTCAGCGTCTCGGTGGTCGACGGCTCGGGCCAGCGGCCGCGCAGCGGCCGCAGGCCTTCACGGCCGACGACCGGCTCGACGTGTTGGTCGACTTCGAGGCCAACTCGGCGCAAGCCGCCGAATGCACCATCGACCTCCAGAGCGCCGACGGGCGCTTGCTCTTCAGCGCTCGGTTTCTCACGGGCCAGGTCGCCCAAGGCACCGGCCGCGTGCGCCTCTCGTTTCCCCGGTTGGGGCTGGGCGAGGGTTCGTGGGTCGTCAGCGCGTCGATGCACCCGCCCAACGTCACCCCCGACACCGCCACCACGACGACGTTTCTGGTGTCGGCCTCCGAAGGCATCGGGGTGATTCGGCCGGTGCACCACTGGTCGCTCGAGGGTGCCCCCGCGGGCGTCGAGGTCAGCCTGTCGGGTCAACCGGTGGCTCGCGCCTGAAATGGCGACCACGGGCCAAAGCGTCGGAGACTTGCGAACCCTCGTCACCCGACGCGTCGGCTCGCAGCGGCGCGTCGCGCTGCTCGGCACCGACGGGGGCCTCCTTCGCGGCATCGAGGCCAACGGGTGCACGGTGCTGGTCGACCCCGCGTCGACCGAAGAAATGACCGCCTTTCAACCCGACGTCGTGGTCGCCTTCGACGGGTTCGCCCAAGACGACGGGGCCGGCGCCTTTGACTTGCTCGCTCGCTCGTTGCCCCAGGCCGAGCTCGTGTTCTCGTTCGCGAATGCCGCGTCGGCGACGGCCGCCATTGGGGCCTTGACCGGCGCCACGCCCACCCGCGCGCTCGCCGAGCGCGACGTGCGGCAATGGCTGCGGTCGGCCGGCTTCGTCGTCACCTCGAGAGACCTGGTCGTGGTACCGCACGCCCCGAGCGGGCTGTCGGCCGACACCGAGGCGGCGTTTCGCCAGCTCTTCGAACAGCTCAACCCCGATGCCGCGGTCGACCGGGTGCTCTACGTGGCCCGCCGCGGGGTCGTCGCCTCACCGGCAGACCGCACCCCGGGGCTCCTGTCGGTCGTCGTGTCGAGCGGGCCGACGGTGTCGGCGCTGGCGACCACGTTGGTTTCGCTCGGCAACCAGCCACAACGACCGCTCGAGGTCGTCGTGGCGTCGCCGCTGTCGCTCGAACAAACCGATTCGGTGTTCGCCAAGCTGCGCGCGCGACCCGGCATTTCGGTCGTGACCGTGGCGTCGACGTCGGCCGATTGGGCCGAACGCACCAACGCCGGCATCGCCGCGGCCCAGGGCCAGTACCTCGCCTGCCTCGAAGCGGGCGACACCGTGTCGCCGTCGCACTTTGGCCCACTCGTACAGGCGCTCGCGGCGGGCACCCGGGCCTGGGCGCTCGGTTTCGTCGCCGGCACCTCGCCGCTGACCACGTTTTCATTGGCGAACTGGCTGCGAGCCGAAATGGTGCACCGCCAAGCCCTCGTCGTCGACCGCGACCGGGTCGCCACCTTTCCGCTCTCGTTCGCCGAAGGGGTCGACGGCGCCGAAGCCATGCGCTTCGCCCGGCTCGCCGCGCTGTTCGAGCCCGAGTGGCGGCTGCCGCCAATGCCCGGCGTCGAATGCGGCCGGGCCCAGCCCACATCAGACGCCGACGCCGTACAGACGGTGCTCGCCGTGACGCGCACCAGGCCCCTTCGGGTGCTCCGAAGCCTCACCGACTGGTTGCAGCACCAAGACTCCACCGCGCGGCTGCGCGACGTGCTCAAGGCCCGCGCCAAAGACCTCGTCGACCGAACCAAGCCCCGCTGAAGTCGACCCGCCGTCGAGCGCTCCGCCGCCAAACCCGAAGTCGTGCGGTCGCAACGAAGCCCGCGTTGACCGCCGACGCCAGGTCACCACGACCGACCTCGTGCCAGTCAACGAGCTGACGCTGCGCCGAGCGCGAATGCGTTTCGCCGGTGGTCACCCGGCGAGAAGCGAATCGGAGCTGCACCAGTCGGCCGAGCGGCTGGTCAAGACGTACGGGTTTCGACGCCAGGGCCTGAAAGCCGCGAACGAGGTCGCCACGCCATGATCGCCGCTACAACGAAGTCATTCGGCGGGTCGAGCGCTCCAGGTGGCAGGTGAACCCACAGCAGAAAAATGCCCTCGCGCGACTTGGCCGAGCGCCTCCTGTCTTTACCGCACGGCGCTTCATAACCAGTTGAAACGAGGTCGTTATGTCGTGGTTTCGCGTGCTGCTGTTGGTGACCTGGGGCGTCGCGGTGGGTTGCTCGGGTGAAGCGGGCCCGATGGGCGGCCCAAGCGATGGTGGCACCGGTGGAGGCGGCGGCTCCTCAGGCACGGGGGGCGGCACGAACGGCCCATTGGGCGGGACCGGTGGCGGCGCGTTCGGTGGCGGCACGGGCGGCGGCACGGGCGGCGGCTCGGGCGGCGGCACGGGCGGCGGCTCGGTCGGAGGAGGCAGCGGCGGTGGCGTCGGCGGTGGCACAGGCGGTGGCGGCGGTGCAGCCAACTCCCGTGACGCGGGTGCCGGTGGCGGAGGCGGGAGCGCGGCGGTTGATGCGGGCCAAGGCGGTGACTTGGGTGACTTCGCCCGCCGCTGCGCGCAGCCCGGGGTCGTGAAGTGTGTCGGCTTCGACGACGCGAGTGACTTCAACATTGGCGCTGGAGGCACCTCGGGCGCGTACGGTCAGAACGCCGGCCTTTTCGCACCGTCAGGTACGAGCGACTACACGCGTGCCACGCAAGACGTGAGCGTCAAAGCCTCGGGCAAGGGCTCGCTCAAATTCACCATTCCGTCGAACTCGGGGTCTGACACGTCGGGCTCGTACTTCACGAACTTTTCGAGCGACCTCTCGGTTCAGTTTGGAGCGAACGAAGAATTCTACGTGCAGTGGCGTCAACGCTTCAGCCAAGAGCAGCTCTCGACGATGTACACCGGCAGCGGCGGGTTCAAGCAGCTCATCATTGGCGCGGGAGACCAACCCGGTGGCCCGTTCATGACGTCGTGCACCGCGCTCGAACTGGTGACACAGAACGGGTACCAGCGCGGCTTTCCCATCATGTACAACTCGTGCACGGGGTCGACGTCGCACGGCGCGTACTGGCCACTCGAGCAGCCCTTCGCTTCGCAGTACAACAACAGCGACTTCAAGTTGCAGAACGCGCGGCCCGCCCCGTACTGCCTGTACTCGGGCAGCAGCCACGGCTACTTCGCTCCCAATGGCAACTGCTTCGGTTACGTGCCCGACGAGTGGATGACGTTTCAAGTTCACTTGAAGCTCGGGCCGCGGGTGAACGACGAGTTCGTCGGCAGCACCATTGGGCTCACCATTGCTCGCGACGGCCAGCCGTCAGAACCCGTGTTCGACTTTGGGCCGTTCAATTTGTCGGCCGGCGCGCCGAGCGAGAACTTGAAGTACGGCAAGGTGTGGTTGTTGCCGTACCAAACCGGCAAAGACTCGTCGCAGAGCCACCCCGTCGCGTACACCTGGTACGACGAGCTGATCGTCTCGCGTCAGCTCATCGCCGACCCGGGCAAAGCGCCGACGCCCGTCGATGGCGGTGTACCAACGTTCGACGCGGGGGCTCCGGTGGTCGACGCGGGCACGCCAGTGGTCGACGCGGGCTCGCCCAAAGGCGACGCCGGCACCGGTGGCGGCGTCATCGACGGTGGCACCCTGAAGCTCGCCGAGCTCGCCGCGAGCATGCCGTCTGACAGCTGGGCCCAATTGACCAGTGCGACCGGTCGAGAGCTGTGGGCGAGCCCACTCGGTGAGGGCGCCGGCGGCATTCGCAACGCGTACGCCACCAAGCTCGCGTTCGACCCCGCGACCAAGAAAATGTACTTCATTGGCGACGACCACAACGCGCCGCTCCACTTCTTCATTTACGACGAGACGACCAACGCGTGGTCTGAAGGGCCCGCGTTGCCCTGGTCGGTCAGCGAAGGTTCGGCCGACCACGGCTACGAGCACACCGTCTACGTACCGGCCCCGGTCAGCTCGCTCTACCGGCGGCGCCACCGCGGCATGGAACTGTGGCGGTGGGGCGGCGACACGTCGTGGTCGAGTTTTTCGCTCAAGCCGGGGCTCAACTACGGCTCGGCCGCGAGCGGCATCGAATGGTTTCCCGACGTGGGCAAGATCGTCGTCTTTCAAGACGAGAACGGCATCTACGGCGCCATCGTCGGGTACGACCCCGTCTCGGGCGCGCAGACGGTGTATGTCTCGGGTTCTGGCACCGGCAGCGGCGCGCTTTTGCCCAACACCGGAGACCCCCACAACTTCGCTCACTACAACCCGTCGAAGCACCTCGTCTGGTTCGGCGGCGGCAACGGCGCCACCACGAGCTGGACGATGGACGCCGCGGGCACCATCACGGCGATGCCGGCCATACCCGCCGCCGTCGGCAGCATCGGCCCCGGCAACGGCATGTCGCTGCCGGTGTACAACCCGGCCAACGGCCAGTTTCTCGTCTTCGTCAGCCCCACCGTTCGCTACGACTTCGACCCTTCTGGCGCGGGCACCTGGGTCGCCCACACCGGCGTCAACAACCGGGCGTGGGCCAACAACGTGTACGACTCGAGCGAACCGATGTACGGCACCCAAGCGTGCCCTCGACCTGACTTGGGCGTCATTGTGTTCATGAAAGGCGTCGGCCGCTCTTCACCGGCTGAAATGTGGCTCTACAAACCGTAGGCGCTCGGTCGCCGCGTGATTGGCGCCAACCAACGCGGGTTGCGGTCACTCGAAGGTCGCTTTCGGCAAACGACGCTGTTCGTGCCGGTGGCCAGAGGTCAGAACGCCTGCTGGGCGTGGGCTCGCGGTCACAAATTCAGGCAGCACAGCGAGAACGCGCCCGCGTACGACTTGAGGTAGCAGCCCATGGCGCCGGTGTAGTCGCCAGAGCCCGCCTGAGTTCTGGCTGAAAGCATGGGGGCCGAGGTCGCCGAACACGAGCTCTGATTGGTCGCGTAGGGCCACGGGTACCAGAACTGGTTGCCCGTGGAGTCTGGCGTCGCCGTGGGGTTCCACCCGCGGCTCCAGACGTAGTAGCTCACGGGTGGCGAGGAGAGACTGCCGTAGCGCCGTTGGGCCATGTACGCCGTGAGCGCGCCGCCCCACAACTCACCGACCGTGCACAGGTGGCGGTCGGCGGGGCACGAGCTCACCGCCGTCGTCCAGTTGCAGGCGTCGCAACCCACGGTCACGAACTCGATGCACGACGAGGCCTGGGCGTCCCACTGGCCGAGCCGAGCCTGACACTCGACTTGCGCGAGCAGCTTGCCGCCCAAGCGGGTCGCGTTGTCGGCCGGCGCGCTGGCGAGTTGGTATTCGGCGTGCGCGTGGTCGCTCCGCGCGACGGTGTTGGCGACGCCGGTGCCCGAGAACGCGACGCTCAACGGTGCCTGGGCGGTGCCGTCTCCCGTCAGGCCCGCCGAACTCGCGATGAAGGGCGCGGGCCCAGGCTGCCCATTGCACGCATACGCGGTGGCGCCATTCGCCGCGGTGAACAGGCTCCCGCCCTGCGGGCAGGTGGGGTCGCCAAGGCCAATCGGCGTCACCGTGACGCTTTGACCCGCGGCACCATCGGCGCCGGGCGCGCCGCTGCACGCGTACGTCGTGCCATTCGCACCGACGATTCGAGAGCCACCGTACGGGCACGACGGGTCGCCGGCATCGAGCGCCGTCGTGACGACCGAGACCCCGGGAGCCCCCGTTTCACCCATGGCCCCCGGCAAGCCTCGGGGCCCGACCTCGCCATGGCAGGCGTACGTCGTGCCCGTCGCTGAAACGAAACGGGTACCGCCCGTCGGGCAAGTCGGGTCACCCGCGTCGAGCGCGAAACTTTGCACCGACACGCCGGCGGTGCCCGGTGGGCCTTGGGGCCCCTGAGCTCCCACCGCCCCGGTTGAGCCGACCGACCCCATGGGCCCCACTTCACCGGCGTCACCAGGCGCACCTTGCGGCCCAGTGGCACCGGTTGCTCCGGTCGCGCCCGTCGAGCCCGTTGGCCCGGTCGCGCCGGTGGCACCTGGCGAACCCGCGGTACCGCTCGCACTCGGGCACGCACTCAAAGCAATGAAAGCCAACATCGTGATCGCTCGTGACGGAGTCATTTGGCCGAGAAGACCACAGCCGTGCTCGGCCGGCGACGTTCTCGAACGAACGTGGGCCCGAATCACTCGCCTTTCTGAGCGGCGCAACGAGTTCGAACGCCAGGCGCCAACCAGCCCAGGCCGCCCATCGAAAACTTGAAATCAATCTCCATGCTTCGCCGGAGATCGTCGCGTGTTGGCACTCGATGGGGTGGCAGTCGACCTCGGCCAACACCAAAAAAGGATTCGTCGCGGCAACATCGTGCAGCGAAGCGGAGGGCCCCAAGATGGCGTACAGCCAAGCCCGGTATCAACTGCGGTGTACACGGCCGTGCCAACCTCAACGCACAATGGCTACGCGTGCTTGTAGATGAAGAAGACGCCGTCGTTCACGACCGTCTGTTTGATGTACGCCACGACGCCGTATTGGGGCAGCGCGCACGACATCATGCCGTCGAGAGCAGCCGACGCGGGCCCGGGGGTACCGAGTTCAGCGGGTGGTCCTCGTGGGCCGGTCAGCGGCTGCCAGGTGCCGGCGCCGGTGGGGTCGAGTTCCCACAGCTCGTGGTTGCTCAACAGCAAGAATCGCCCGGTCACTGGGTCGCAGACCAGGTTGCCGCGCTGAATGCCGACGGCCTTGCCCATTGGTACGTCGGTCAGCGCCGTGACGCCGCCGCTCGAGTCGAGCCGCCACAGTTTCTGCTCGGCGGCGTTGCCCCCGCCGTAGACCATGCAGTTGAGCCCGGGGCTGTACTCGGCGACGTTGTGGTACGTGCCCGAGCCGCCCGCGGCGTAAAAGGGGCTCGCTCCGATCAGCGAATAGAACCACTGGTCGGTCAGCGGGTCGTAGGCGCTGATCACGCCGTCGGTCGCTGACCCGTTCGCATTGCCGACGTTGAACACCATGAGGCAGCCCTGCGCCCCGGCACCACCCGAAGCACCGAACGCGCCCGACCACCAACAACTCCCGAACGTGATGTTGACGTTTTGCTCAATCATCGTGAACGGCAGCGCGCTCGCGAAGGTGGCCGCCCCCAAGCGCCGCGTGACCACCTTGAACTTGTAAGCGGGAGTGCCCGCCGGCGACCCGTACAGCAGTTGGTACGTGTCACCGGTGTGCGGGTTGACCGAAGCGTGGTCGTACCCGTGACCTGGGCCCGCGCCGCTCACGTCACCCGTGGGCGACGGCGGCGTGACCGCGATGAAACGATTCGTGGCCAGGTCGTACTCGAACAGGCCCATGCCCAAGTACCCGCCGTGATCAGCCCCCACCAATTGAATGCGGTCTGACTGGGGTATGTAATTCATCGAATTCGAGTAGTGCAGGTGACTGCCTGAACCGGCACCGTCGTTGTCGGTCAAAAGGTCGTTTTGGTTCGTCGCCATGACCTGGGCCCACGTGCCCACCGGCATGGCCGCCGCCAACTTGGCCAAGACCGAGGTGCCCGGCTCGCGAATCGAAATGGTCGTGGCCCGAGAGACAATTTTCGCCATGGCTACCCCCCCGAATGAAACGACGAATCAACACTCGGCTCGTCGTACGCGAAGACCACCCCGCGCGTCGTGCCCGAGCCTTTGGGCGCGACGGTCAGCCGGCCCGACGGGTGCAGCACCACACCCGAGGGCAACGGAGCCGAGCCTGGGTCGACGCTGAACGTGCCGCCCCGCCGCACCGACGCCGGCAGGGTCAGCCCGAGGTCGTACTCGCTGCCCGCCGACAGCGGCAAGTCAGGCACATGCCACGTTTCGGGCTCGGGCGGTCTTCGCGCCAACCCCCACGTCAGGGTTGAAGCCACTGCCACTGAGAATTGCCGGCGAGTCAAAGAGTTCACGGGTTCACGCTCACGGTTCGTCACAACCCCAAAGTTCACCTGACCTGAGCTCGTTTCGCGGCC
>JBGAIY010000659.1:0-2934 GCA_044225205.1 Myxococcaceae bacterium
CAGCGCCGACACCTTCGACGCATACCAGCCCACGAACAGGGCGAGTTGGTCGGGCAGTTCACCGTGGCTGTAGGTGTGGTGGTCACTCCCGGTGATGCCGCTGCCGAAGTCTTGGCTCGGCAGGTTGAGCCACGGCATGTTGAACCGCACCGACGGCGTGCCGAAGGTGAGGCTCGCGACGCGCGTCACGTCGCAGACGAGCGCCGTTTCGAGCGCCTTCAAGTAGTAGTCGGTGATCGCCGGGTAGTTGTTCGGGTTGTCGGTGTCGATCGACGCCAAGTTGCCCACGCTGGGCGGGCTGCAGGTCACCGTCGGCGTCACCGGTGGCGCTTGGAGCGCGTTCTCGAGGTCGCGTATGCGCTCGCAGTGGTAGTCGAGCTGCGACCGGCCCTCGCTCGGCAAGAGCGACAGCCCCGACTTGCAGTCTTGGTACGCCGCGTCGAGAATCGACTTCTTTCGCGCGACGAGGGCCGCGGCTTGGTCGACCCCCGCGTCGCCCCCGCCCATGATGCCCGAGAACAAGCTCGCGAAGGCCTGCGTCGGCGAAGCCAAGTGCGCGACCGGAGTGCCCGCCGCCTCGTAGTACGACTGCCATTTGTCGCCCGGCGGCCCCACCCGAAACACCGGGGCGTTGGCGTTGGGTGAGAGGCCTTGCTCATTCATTTTTCGGGCGATGAACTGGTCGATTGACGGGCCCGTGGCCGAGTTCGTGTTGTTCGACGAGCGACAGGTCAACGCCGCCCAGCCCCCCGAGCCATGGCCTCCGTCTTCGGGCGCCTGGCTGCCAAACGGTATGCCGCCCAGCCGAATGCCCGTGAGCGCGATCGTCTCGGCGCGGTGCCGCTCGAGCGCCGCTTGGTAGTACGTGCCCCAGTTGAACCCCGTCTCGGGCCCCGAAGGGCCACCGATGTTCAAATACCCGTTGCCGTTGGGGTGCATCACCGTGACGAAGCGCTTGATCTTGGTGCCGGCGGCTCGCGCCTCGGTCGCGCGCAAAATGGGGCCCAGCAGCATGGCGGCCGCGGCCGTGGTGAAGAGGGTACGGCGGCGAAAACGAAACGGTGTCGAACTCATTGAATGGGCCCTCGTTGGGTGAATGTCGCGCTCTGCACGATCGCCGTGACCGCCGCGTGGAGACTGCTGTCGGCCTTCAGCACGGTCGTCAGCGCCTGCTGCAGCGGCAGGTCGGCTTCGGCCAGCGTTCGGCCCATGGTGTATTCGACCAGCCGCCGCGAGAAACAGGCTCTGGCCCGCTCACTCCCGGCCACTTTTTCGGCCATGTCGGCCGCGTCGGTCACGCGCACCGTCACCCCGTCGAGCGAAGGAAAGTCGCTCGCCGTGTCGAAGGGCTTGCCCTCGGTGTCGACGTCGGCGTGCCGGCCGATCGGGTCGAACGGCAAGAAGGCGAACCCCGGCGGGTTGATGAAACGGTGACACCCTTGGCACGACGGGTTGGCGCCGGTCAGGGCCTCGAACTGTTGACGGTACGTTCGGTCGGGAGACGGCTTCGGCGGCGTCAGCACCACGTCGGGCGGCGGAGAGGGGATGAGCTGGCAGAGCACGTCTTGGCGAACGAAACGCCCGAGCTGGGGCACCGAATTGCCAGACTCTTTGGCGTGCCCCACGAACATGAGGCCGGAGGTCAGCACGCCCCGTCTCGCGGTGCCCTTGAGTGACACCGCCTGTGCGGTCGTACCCGAACTGGGGGCCGGCAGCCCATAGAGCCTCGCCAGCGCCGGCGTCACGTAGGTCGTTTGGCCCGCCAAGAATGCCGGCAGCGAGCCCGTGCGGGCAAACAGTTGGTTGTCGAAGAGCAGGTTGAATTCGGTTTCGAGGTCTGGCTGCAACCAGTCGCCCGTGCCGGCCAACACCGAAGCGTCTTTTCGGCTCACCGCCGCGCTGCTGACGCCCAACCATTCGCGCCCAAAGGCCCGCAACGCCCGCGACGCTTTGGGGTCGGCCCACAACCGCTCGAGTTGGGCGGTGCGGCCACTCGCCGTCGAAAGGTCGCCGCGCTCGGCCGCCGCGAGCAACGCGTCGTCGGGCATCGACGCCCAGGTCAAATAGCTGAGCCGATTGGCGATTTCGTACCCCGACAGTTGCCCCGCCGCGTCGCCCACCTCGAAGCGGTACAAGAACGACGGCGAGTCGAGCACACTCTCGATGACCCCCCGCAAGGCCTCGTCGCTCGGGGCGGTCGCTTTCAGGGCCTGGTACAGCGCTTCGTAGCGGCTCAGCTCGGCCGCGCTCGGTGCCCGCCTCAGCGCCCGCTTGAGCCACGAGGTCAGAAACGTGTGAACGCACGAGTCGGTGAGCGTGGCGAGTTTGCACCCCGTGGGCAGCGCGAGCTTGGGCAGGGCTTGGGTCGAAATCTGCTCGGCGGCCTGGGTCAGCGCCTGGGCCGCGAGTTGGCTGACCTGGAGCCCATGCACGTTGTTCGAGAACGTCGCGATTCGCACTTCAGCCGGCAGGCCGGCTTCGGCCGCTTGAACGCCCAGCAGGTCAGCCACGGTGTTGCCGTACTCGGCCCGAGTCAGCCGCCGAACGCCGAGGGCGGTGTGGTCGGGCACAATCGCCATGCCCTCTGGCGCAGGCTGCTCGGTGGCCGAGCCTCCTCCCGTACCCCCGCCCGCAGCACCGATGCCCCCACCCCCACCGCCAGTGCCTGGGGGCCGCGGCGTCACCGTCGGTGCTGGTGAAACTTGGCCCGGCGCCGCGATTTCTCCCTCGCAGCCGAACAAGACGAGCGACAGCGCAATCAGAAGTCTCATGCGCAGCCGGTTGAGCAACCCCTGTGCCCGGTGGCGGCGAGTTCTCGGGGGTCGAAGACCGCGGGGTTGGCGCGCCGCAGTGCGAGGCAACGCCTCACCCCTGCGAGGCGGCCGCTCGCCGCGGGTCGAAGCGTTAACCACTCGAAATCATTCTGGCGGCTGC
>JBGAIY010000660.1:0-2925 GCA_044225205.1 Myxococcaceae bacterium
GGGCCCCCCGCGGTGCTGGTGTCGGCGCCGAGCCAATTCTTGCTCGGAGGCGGGGGCGGGGCGGGCTGGTCTTCGGCCTCGTATTCGACGCGGTCGGTCACCGGTGGCAATGGGGGCGGCGCGGTGCTGGTTCACGCGGCCGAATTCTTGGGCAGCGGCACCTGGAGTGCCGACGGCTCGAGCCCCTCCGACTTCGGCGGAGGCGACTGGGGCTACGGCGGCGGCGGGGCGGGAGGCGCGGTGTTGCTGCGCGCTCGGCAGCGGCTGAGCTGCGGCCTGGTGAGCGTGGCCGGCGCCCACGGAGGTCGGTACCCGAACGGCCAGGGCCCGGGCGGAGGTGGCGGGGGTGGGCTCGTGGCGCTCGAGGGCGCTGACATTCACTGCCCGGCGGTCATTTTCGCGGGCACCGCGGGCGTCGCGGTGCAGGGGGCCACGCCGGTCTCGGCGACCGACACGCTCTTCATTGGCGCCGTCACGGTGACCCAACCGGCTCGCGGCCCGGTCGACGCCGGGGGGCCGTGGGGCCCGAGCGACGCCGGCGCTCCGGTGTTGTCGTTGCCCGACGGAGGCTCGTTGGCTTTCACCTCGAGCCCCAATTCGTCGGGGTACTGTGGGGCGCCGTACAAGTATTCGGCGGCGGGGCGACCCCAGCTCAGTGAAAACGTGCCCGCGCTGTATTCGCTGCAGGTCGAACCTGCGCGCGACGGGGTGACCATTGACGAGCGCAGTGGCGAAGTCACGTGGAGGCCGACCAAGGCCGACGTCGGCACCTACGCTTTCACGGTGCGGGCGAAGACGTTCGAAGGTGAAATCACTCAACAATTCGAGGTCGTGGTCGAATGCGACGCGCCTTCGCACAGCGCGGTGGGGTGCACCTGTGGCAGCCCCGGGGGCTCGGGGCTTTCGTTCGTGGCGTATTGGGCTTTGGGGGCCATGGCGTTGGCGTACCGCAATCGTTGGAGTCGACGGGCCGCTGCGCTATGTGCCTCGCATGGCGAAGGCCGCGAAGAAAGCCGCTGATTCGAGCCCGGGTGACGACGTGGGCAAGCCCGCGTCGTCGTACCTCGCGGCTGCGTACTACTACTTCGAGCGGGGTGACGAAGCGCGCACTCGAAAGTTCGCGACCCACGTCGTCAATGGCCAGGCGACCGCGGCCGACGGCGAAGCCGCGAAGCACTTGGCCAAGAAGCTGTCGACCGCCGACCGTGCCGTGGGCGAAGACCCGAAGGCCGTCGCCGCCGAGCTCATTTTGCGCACCGAGGTGCCGGCCAAGCCGTACCTGTTCGGCGCGGTGGCCGCCGGCATTTTCGTGCTGTTGTTGACGATCGCCATCACCCGCTACGCTTAGCCGCTCCCGTGGTCGTCGAAACTCTGCAGCGCGCGTTCGAGCCGTACCGTCACCTTGACCCGCTGGGGTGGGTGGGCGTTTTTCGGTTTCTGCCGCCGTGGGCGGGCGGGGTCTCAATCGTCGTCGGGCTGCTCATGTTGCTTTTCGGGGGCGGCCGGCTCTTTCGCGTCGTCGCCGCCCCGCTCGGAGCGGCCATTGGGCTCATTTGGGTCTCGGCGGTGGCCTCGCGCCTGGGGGTGACGGCGAAAGGCGACACCGTGGCGCTCGTCGCCGCCGCGGCGCTGGCGCTGCTGGGCCTGCTCTTTCCTCCGGCGGTGGTGTTCTTTTCGTTCGGCATGCCCATTGGGCTCACCGCTGCGCAGCTCGTCGGCCCCACCGACTGGCTGCTCGCGTTCGTGCCGGCGTTCATCATTGGCGGGGCGCTGGGCATCGTGCTGCACCGGGTGGTGAGCTCGGTGTTGTCGGCGGCGGTGGGGGCGTGGGTGTTGCTGATGGGGTGCCTCGCGGTGGTGAACCCCTGGAGTTCAGCCGCGGGAACTCTGGCCCAGAGCCCGATTGTCGTATTGGTGGTGGCCGGGTGTTTCGCGGTTGCGGGGGCGGTCTACCAGCTGGTCATTCGCGGGAGCCCCGAAGAGAACGAAAAGCAAAAGCGCGAGCGGCTGTTAGAACGTCAAAAACAGAAGGAAGACCGCGTGCTCGCCAAGCGTTGGTCGAGCTACTCGAAGAAGAAACGGGGGTAAGTTGCCTGTTCGACTGAGCCGACGAGCCGCGTTGGGAGCTGCCCTGGGTTGGCCGTGGGCGGCGCGTGCGTTTGGCGACAACGCTCGGTTCATACCCGCCGTCGTCAAGCACGCCGGCAAGTGGGACACCCGCGTCTCGGGCTTGCGCCGCCTCGCGTGGGAATTGCAGCGTCGCACGTCGATCGAGGTGCTGCTCGAAGTGCGGCCGCTGCTGCTTGACAGCCCCGCGCTGTTCGAGCACCCGTTCTTGTATTTGTCGTGCGAGGGCCCGTTGCCGGCCTTCAAACCAACCGAAATCGAAGCGCTGCGCCGCTATGTGACCTACGGCGGGTTCTTGTTCGTCGACGCGGTCGACTTGTCGGTAGGCAACGGGTTTGACGCGACGTTTCGGCCCTGGCTCTCGCGGGTGCTGCCCCAAAACCCGCTCGCCGAATTGCCGGCGTCTCACGTCGTGTACAAGAGCTTCTTTCTGCTCGATGCCCCGGCCGGCCGGGCGCTGAACCGGCCCGCGCTCGAGGCGTGCCTGCTCAACAAGCGCGCGGCGGTCATGTACAGCCAAAACGACGTCATCGGCGCGCTCAACCGAGACGAGTCGGGCACCTACGAATACGACGTGGTGCCCGGCGGCGAACGGCAGCGCGAACTGGCCGCGCGCCTGGCGATCAACGTCGTCATGTACGCGTTGTGTCTCGACTACAAAGACGACGCGGTGCACCTGCCGCTCATCATGCAGCGGAGACGATGAGTGGACACGCCCGCCTCACCCATCGACACGTGGAAGCTGGTCAGCCTCTCGGCCTTGCCGGGGTGGGTGCTGGTGCTGCTGGCGGTGGGGCT
>JBGAIY010000661.1:0-1780 GCA_044225205.1 Myxococcaceae bacterium
CCTGCGCCGCCAACGAAAATTGCTTCAACGGCGCCTGCACCTCGGCGGTGACCTGCGGCCCCGCGAACTGCAACGGCTGTTGCCAGGGCTCGACCTGCGTTCAGCCGCCCACGGTGTCGGCCTGCGGCAGCAACGGCGTCAACTGCGTCGCCTGCACGGGTGGGCTCGCCTGCGTTGGCGGCACCTGCGCCCCACCTGGTACCGGCGGCGGCACCGGAGGCGGCGGCGCGACCGAGCCGTGCAACGTGCTCAGCTGCACCAGCGGCTGCTGCGATTCAGCCGGCATTTGCCAAGGCGGCAACGACAACTCGGCTTGTGGCTACGGCGGCAAGACGTGTGAGTCGTGCCCGCTGTTTTGCTTGGTTCACACCTGCCACTGACGCGCCCGTCGGGTCACTTGCCGACTTGGCCGCCCTTGGCGCCCCGCCCCGGCGTCGACACCCAACGCACCCGAGTCAACGACCGAGTCAGCCCCGCGCCTCTCGCCGCGACCGGAGGGGTCGTGCGGTCGGCGGCTCGAAAATCAGGCATGAAGAAGTAGGTGGCGCTCACGCTGTCTGGGGGCATGGCGCGCACCCTGCCCCAGCCCAGCGATCGCGCAAGTTTTTGGAATTACTCAGGTTTTCAGATCAAACCAGCCACGAACCGCCGCGAATTCATTCGCCAATTCGGCAAATTCAGATCACGGTTTGCCGCTCTTGAGCGCGGCTTCAGCGGCGCGGAGCAACGGGGCGGCGCTCACCGGGCTGCCGGCGGCCTGCTTCATCCACTCGTCGGGGCCGATGGAGCCCAGCTTGGCCATACGCTCGATTTCGGCACCGGTCGCTCCGGTTTTGCGAACCTGCTCTTCAATTTGAAACGCGATGAGGTGACCCATGGGGTACCCGAACAGGTACAGCGGGTTGCTGATCATGTGCGAGTAGATGCCGAGCAACGCGGTGTCTTTCGAGCCCAGCAGCGGCGCGTAGTACAAGTTCCAATACTTGCGGGCGATGGCGACGGTCGCTTCACGCAGTTCGGCCGGCTTCGCTTTCGGGTGCTCGTACATCCAATGCCAGGTGTCGAGGTCGACGAGCGCGACGCCGGCAATTTCATACGTCGCCCAAAAGTCGTTGAGCACCCGCAACCGCTCTTGCTCACTCGTGGGCTTGCCGAGCCCCATCAGCTCGAGGTCTTTGGCTTGAAAGACGAACGCAATGGCTTCGGTGAAGGCGTTGTTGGGCACGCCCTGCAGCAGCGTCGAGTCGATGTCGTAGAGCGAGAACACCTGCTCGACGTTGTGCCCCAACTCGTGCACGGCGATGTTGTAGCCCTTGTAGTTCATGCCGTCTTTTTCGACGCGCGTACGCAAATGCGGGTAGTCGCCCCGGCGGGCGGCTTGCATCGCGTGGCCGGCACCGCGCGACGGGTCGACGCGAATGCGCTCGGCCAAGTAGGCGGCCCGCTCTTTCGAGAAGCCCACCCCCATCAAGATGCGGGGTATGTCTTTGGCGAACGCGTCGGCCGTCGGGTACTTCACCCGCAGCTTCGCGTCGAGCTCGGGTTCGGGCATCGACCCGCGGGGCAGAAAACCGTTGAACCACAGGTCGGTCGGCTCGAGCTTGCGACCCACGCTCTTCTCGATTTCGGCCGCCACCTGCGGCACCAACGGCGACTTGAGCACCTCTTCGAGCAGCGCCCGCACCCGCGCTTCGGGTATTTGCGAAGCGTCGAAGGCCCGGTCGATGGCGGTGGGCGCGGTCGGCGAAAACGGGTCGGCCTTTTTTTGCGAGGCGAAGTT
>JBGAIY010000661.1:1792-2922 GCA_044225205.1 Myxococcaceae bacterium
CTGCTGGTACCGCACGGCGGGCTCGGCCTTGCCGTCGGTCACCGCCGGCTTTTTCGGCGCGTTCTCTTCAAGCTCGGCCGCCGGCGTCGCCGTCACCTTGTTCGTGAAGGGGTTCCAGTCGACGTTCGGGTTTTCGATGACGGCCGCCGGTATCGACTGGGTGACGATGCGCTCCATGATTTTGACGATGGTGCGCTGCTTCGCGAGGCCACCCTTCTCGGCGTAGTTGGCCTTCAATTCGTCGCGCAGGTTCCAATGGCTGATGAGCCGCTTGCCCTTGGGAAAGAGCCGCTCGCCGGTCTCAGAAAAGACGTGGTGCATCCACACATTGTACGAATCGATGTACTGCGACGCCTTGGCCTGCGCGTCGCTGATTTCTTGCGACACCTCGGCCGGCACGCGTGACTGAAACCGCTGGGTCAGCTTGTCTTCGGCCCACTGTCGACGCGACCAGCCCGCCGCCGTGTCGAGCCGCTGCTGCAACGTGGTCTGGGGAAAATTGAGAAGCACCACGAACGCCAGTTGGTTCGCGAAAAAGTCTTCGGTGAGGTGCGACCACGGGTCATACGCCGCGAACACTTCGTCGACCTTGAGCGGGTCGCCCCAGTCGAGTTCGGTGGGGCTCTTGAGCGCCCGGGTGACTTCGAGAAAGTGACCGTCGACCTGCTCGAGGTTCGCTTCGAACCGGTGAAACGTGGCCTCGAGCGTCTTCGGGTCGGCAATGAAGTTCGCTTTCACGAACGCCGCCAAGTCGCCGTCGGTCGCCCGCCACAGCGACGCGACCTGGTCGACCCCCCGCTCGATTCGGGCGCGCTGCTCTTCGCCAAACTGCTTCACCAGTTCGGCTTTCGCGGCTTTCACCGCATTTGCATTCACCACGGGGCTGGCGGCCAAGACCATTGCGAGCATGAGCATGGGGCGCGGTATAGCGAGCCGTCGAGCCCCACGCGCACCAAAAAGAAAAGCCCGGCGCCTTTCGGAGCCGAGCCTCTCATTTCACGACGAGCGAGGAGTTACCCTGCCGCGCGAACGTTCTGCGCTTGGAGCCCCTTCGGGCCACGGGTCACGTCGAATTCGACTTTCTGACCCTCTTGCAGAGTGCGAAACCCGTCCATGTTGATGGCGGTGTG
>JBGAIY010000072.1:0-23612 GCA_044225205.1 Myxococcaceae bacterium
GGGTTGTTCGTTTTGCCCGGAGCGTTGCTCATGTTGGCCCTGAGCACGGCGTACGCGGTGCTGCACCAAGTGCCCGCCGTCGACGCGGTGTTTTTCGGAGTCAAAGCGGCCGCAAGGCGGCGCGGGGTTGGTGGGCGGGTTGGGCCTGGTGCCCGGCGCGAACATCGGGGCGTCGACGGCGGTCTTCGAGGCGGTGCACGGCACCGCGCCCGACATCGCCGGCAAGGGCTGGGCGAACCCGACCGCGTTGCTGCTCAGCTCGGTCATGATGCTCGAGTGGCTCAACTTCGGCACCGAGAGCCGGCGCATTCAAAACGCGTTGGTGCAGGTGTACTCGCAAGGCAAAGTGCGAACGCGCGACCTGGGCGGCACCGCGACGACCGTCGAATTCACGAAGGCCGTCATCGACGCCATGGTGTGAACAGAGAACGGCCCGCCTCCCCCCAAAGAGAAGCGGGCCGTCTGAGGTCAAAAGAAGCGAAATGAATTACGCGAGCACGCGAACATTCGCGGCTTGGAGGCCCTTGGGGCCCTTCTTCACTTCGAACTCGACCTTTTGACCTTCAGCAACGGTGCGGAAGCCATCGGCCTGAATCGCAGTGTGGTGGCAAAACACGTCTTCGCCGCCGCCGTCTTGCGAGATGAAACCAAAGCCCTTCGCATCGTTGAACCACTTCACGGTACCAGTTGCCATTGAAACGTCTGCTTTCTTCGTATGACCGCTCGAAATTGAGCGGCTGTCGTTCGCGTCTGTGCGAAGCGACCAGGCTCACCTAGCCGCTTTCTGATCGAAACACCATACGGGTGCACCGACAGGTCGGTATTGCCCGAAATATGGTCGTGAATTCAAGGCGTTGCAGACCCTGCCGAAAAGCACGGGCACTGGGTGATCGGCTGGGGTGGGTACTTCGGCAGGCCCGGGGCTTGGCACCTGACGAACCACGAACGCGCCGTCACCACGTCACGGTGGTGCAGACACCCGTGGCACTGGCTTGACGGAAACGGGCGTGGGGGCGGCACCGTCACCGTCATCGCAACGTCAGTCTGGCAACATCACCGAGCCGACCAGGTCGAGCAGGTTCTTGGGCACCGCGCCGCCGACCGAGTTGCTGGTGACGCCGCCGACGTTCGAGCTGAGCTGCACGGCTTCGGCGCCCGAGAGCCGGTGCAGCGCCAACAACCCGGCACGAACGTCGTTCGACGCCTGCATGCCGACGGCTTCGAGCACCGGGCCCCAGTCTTCGACCGGCTTGCCTCGACACTTCTTGGCCTGCTCCAGCACCAGGTTGATGGCGTCGAGGCTGGCGAGGTCGCGGCTCAATTCTCGGCCCGGGTACTTTCGCGCGTAGTCGTTCTTCACAGCGAGTGTGTTGTCGCGGCGCGGGCCGGTGTTGGCCATGCGCAGCTGGCTGCGAAACTGCTCGAGGGTGTCGCGGTCGCTGTACCACGGAGGCAAGCCCGCCGAGCCTTCGATTTCGCGCTGGGCCGAAGCGAACGCGAGGCGAATGTCGTTGGGCTCCCAGGTGCCGAGCTTGGCGAGCTGCGAATCGGTGATGGCGACTTCGACCGAGTTGTTACCGCGGCCGAACGACTGCGCGGCGTTTGGGTCGGGCAGACCCTTGGTCGGCGCGCCCATGGCTTCGGCAAACCGAACCAGCTCGCGCAACTCTTCGGCCGACACCGACGGGTCGCTCACGCTGAGCCGCACGGCAATGGCCGCCTCAGACTGGCCGTCGGCCCGGGTCACCTCTCCGGCGCGAACGCTCACGTTTCGCTCTTCACCGAGCGCGAAGCGCGGCAACACCCCTTCGACGATGCGGTTGTAGGTGGCCTCGCCGAGCTGGGTCGCGACGCCGTCTTTGACGAGCACGCCCTTCTCTTTCGAGCGCAGGGTGCTGGTCGAGAGCAATTTCGTCGAACCGAACTTGAGCGCGAAGCCGGTCGAAATGGCGCGGCCGTCGCCGACGTAGTTGCCGCCGAGCCCGTTCTTCTTGATGTATTCTTCGGCGTCGACCGGCATGGCGTGCATCAGGTACTCGTAGTGCACCTGATCAGTCGGCTTGTTGAGGTCGAGCACGGTACCCGCGAGCTGCCGGTGCGGCCAGCTCACCGACGCTCCGGCCGCCGCGGTGATGCTGACCTGCTTCTGCGCCATTTCACCAGAATGCGAGGTGCTCTTGACCTCCATCAACTTGATGTTGCCACCGACGGCGATGCCGGCCTGCGGTATGTCGTGGCGGCCGACGACGAAGAACACCTTGTTGTCTTCGAGCAGTTTGACGTTCTTCGTGTAGATGTTCTGGCGACCAATGCTCGCCGCCACGCCAACGCTGGTCGACATTTTCGTCAGGTCGGCGTCTGACTGCGCATTGCCAATGCTGTAGCCGGCTTGCCCGCGAAAGGCCCACTCGGTGCCCGGGGCCGCGTTCATTTCTTTGAAGCCGTCGGCCCGCAAGGGCAACAGCATGCTGCGCGCTTGTTCGACGGCCATGTCGCCGAGCGGAGCGTGCTGCTGCGCGGCGATGCTGCTGACTTCCATGCTCCCGTTGAACCCGAAGGTCGCTCCGCCCAGCGGCAGCGCGACCGACGTGCCCAGGTACGCGCGGGTCTTCACCCAGTGCGAATCGGCGTGGGTGACCGCGTACGCTTCGCGCCGGCGGTCAGCCCCGACCAGGTTGCGGTACACGTCGCTGCCCGCCAACGCGACCTCTTCAGACAAGAACGCCGAGCCCGAACACGGGCCGTAGCTCACGTCGATGCCGGCGCGGTGCTCCTTGGCCAGCTCTTCAATGATGATGTTGGCAAAGCCGCTCTGCGCGCGGCCGAGAATGCCCGGGTTGTCGTTGATGCGCGTCGTGGTTTGCCAACGGCTCGTCTGGTCGGCGCCAGGCGCGGCCCGCTGCTTGACCTCTTCGTCTCTGAGTTGCGCGGCTTCTGGAGTGGCATCGGCCCCGCCCGTGCGGCCTTCATCAGTTTGCAGAGTCGAGACAGGAGCGCGGCTGATCGGTGATGTCATGGAGACGACGTTTCCTTGGAAGAACTGCTGCAGCAGTCTTACTCAACTTATTCCAAGACGTGAAACGCCGAGACCGTTCAGCGTCACTCCAAATTTCTCAGTCGATGAGAACCGACACACACTGTGTGACAACCGCGCCGATTCAGACGCGCGCGGTCACGTGTTCTCAAATGCCGGTTCGCGTCATGCGCACCGCAGTTCACGGTGCGAGCGCGGTTTTCAGAGTACCGAGCGCGGGCAACGTCGGAGCCGAGGCGCCTCGGGCCTTCGCGCGGGCGAAGACTTGTTGGGCGTAGTGCAGCTCGCGCAGCACGCGGCCCTCGACGACGTTGGTCTCGTCGGTGTCGCTCGTGGTGCCGGTGCCGTACGTTTCTTCATTCGTCGTGCGCAAGGCGTCAATGACGGCCGAAGCGCTCGACAAGAACGACTCGCTCAACCCAGCGTCTTCGGCGAGCACTTCACCTTCGACGGTGTGCCGCAAGCGAAGCGCCAGCTGCAACAGCCCGGTGATGGTCGTCTCGAGCACCGAAGGCGTGTCTTGGGTTTCGTGTCGGTTGTTGATTTCGGCGGCGAGCACTTCGTTGCCCGAGGCTGCGTCGAGCAACGCGTGGGCGAGTTTGGTGCGCAGGCGCGCGGCCATGGCCACGGCGGCGCGGCGTGAAGCGGCGCTGTCACCCCCGCCGGCTTGGTGCGCAATGGCGTCTTGGAGTTCGGCCATTTGCGTGCACAGCCACGTGAGTCGGTGAGCGTCGTACCCGTCGACGCCCTTCTTCACGGCCGGCCCGATGACGGCCAGCGCCTTTTCGGCGTCGGCCAAGACTTGGGCGGCTTTCGTCTTCGCTCCCCATTCGCGGCATTGGTCGGCGGTGAAGGCCATGGAGTACGCGCGCCGACGCAGCTCGGTCAGGGTCGGCAAGGTGGCCAGCCACTTGAGCGCCGGCCGGTCGGGCGCGGGCTTGCTGGCCGCCGGCTTGGCCTTCGCCGACGCGGGTTTCTTGGCAGGTTTGGCAGCGCTCTTCTTCTTCGAAGCCACGTGAACGACCCCCTTCTGAGAACGTGAACGGGGCGCACGCTACAGCAACGGCGCGGGGCCTGGGCTTCAAAGAAACGGCTTTTAGAGCTCGCAGCCCGACGCAAAGCCCGTGGCGTCAAAAGTGCGCGACAGCCCGCCAATGAGCGAACCGTTGGTGGCGGTGATTTTGAGCGTGTGCTTGCCGCTGCGCTTGGGCGAGCAGTATTCGAGCAGGTAAAACCGGTTGGCGAGCCCGGTGACCCGGCTGGCAATGGCCTCGAACGCATCTCCCAGCTGGTCGGCTTGCCGAGCCGGCCAGTAGCCGTCTTTGCCCAACGCCCTGAGGGCCGCCTCGTCGACTTCGCCGCCCAACCCGACCGCGAAGACGTGGCTGACCGAGGTGCGGGCCCGCTCGACGGCGTCGAGTTGCTGAACGCGCGAAGCCTGGTCGGTGCCGTCGGTGAACAAAATGAGGGCCGCGTCTTTCCACGCAATGGTGGGTTCGAGCGCCGCCTGCGCGTCGAGCGCGTCGAGCCCTTGCACCACCGCGCCATTCAGGTTGGTCGAGTCGTCGACGCAGCGCCACCCCGCGCAGGTGCGTCGGTCGCTGAAGGCCACGCAGTCGGCGTTGCTCGTGCACTCCGACACCTCGAGCCCGTTGAGCGCGCGCAGCACCCCGTTCGCGTCGGCGGTGAAGTCGACCAACCGCTGTACCTTCTCGCGGCCGTCGAACGTCACGACGGCGACGCGCTGGCCTTCGTCGGTGCCGCCCAACACCCGCTTGACGTAGGCCGCGGCGGCGTCTTTGAGCGCCGTGAACTGACCGCTCTTGAGCACGCTGCCCGACAGGTCGAGCAAAACAACCGAATTCATTCGGTAGTTTTGGCCCTTCGGCTGCACCCGCCGTTGGCTCTCGAAGGGGCTCACCGCCTTGCCGTCTTCAGAAATTTCGAAGTGCGAGGCGTCGAGGCCGGCCACGGGCACTCCGGCGCAGGTGTCGACGCTGAAAAAGAGTGAAATGCGCGCGGGCGCGGCGGTGACGAGCCCGTCACTGCCTTGGGGCACCGAGAGCGACAGGCACTGCGGCGTGTCGGTCGTGTCGACCGTCGGAGTCGGCCCGCAGGCCAGCAAAAGGCACAACACCCCGGTGGCACCAATGAAACCCGACTCTGGAGCACCCTGTCGCAGCGGCTGACGCATGGTGTGACCGTATGCCCACACTTCATCAGATCAACTTTTCGGCCCGGTTGATCAATTAATGACTCGCTGTTCACAAACAATTGTGAGTTTCTGACCCGCCGGTTAATAACCTGCGCCATGTCGCGGCCGGCCGACCCTCATGCCCACGCAGCGCTGATCGCCGCCGCCCGGCGCGAGTTCTTGCGGCACGGCATTCAGAAGGCGCGCATCGAAGACATCACCGCCGCGTGCGGGCTGTCGAAGGGTGCGTTCTATTTGCACTTCGATTCGAAAGAGGCGCTCTTTCGGGGCCTGGTGGCCGAGCTGGCCGAAGGCATGAACCACTTGCTCGAAACGCGCATGCGCGAAGAACAGGCCTATTTCACCAAGTTCGGCTCGGTGAAGAAGCGCGAGTGGCAAGAAGGGTCGAAGCGGTTGCAAGAATTCGACGAGCTGAGCCGGCGCAGCGACCGGGCGGTGCTCGAGCTCATTTGGAGCCACCGAGACATCACCGAGGTGTTGCTCAGCGGCGTGCAGGGCACCGAATTCGAGGGCGTGATGTGGTCAATGGTCGACCGCGAAGTGAAGCGGGTGGTCGAGTCGTGCGAGCGCATGAAGAAGTGGGGCATGTGCCGCGGTGACGTGCCGAGCGAAGTCATCGGGTCGATGCTCATCGGCTCGTGGCTGTTGATCATGCGGCGCATGACCAAGCTCACCGAAAAGCCCGACCTCGACGCGTGGATCGACGCCCTCAAAGAACTCATCACCCATGGCACGGTGCCGCACGCGACGCCGCCCGTGCAAAGCGTCAAACCTGTCCCTTCGGCCCAGGTGTCTGGGGCCCCTTCGCGCCGGAGTCCGACTCCGCGCAACCGTTTGAGGAGAGTGCCGTGAGAGCGATGATTCGGTCGGTTTCAATGTCGGTGCTGTTGGCCGGCGCTGCCTGGGCCGAGGGGCCTCTGGCCGTCGCGCCCACGGTGAAGGTGGTCAAAGTCAAAACGGTGCAGTCGACCTCGAAAGAGAGCGCCTCGGGCTCGCTGTTCGCCTCGAAGTTGCTGCCCATGGGTTTCGAAGTCGGCGGGCGCCTCGCGGTGTCGAAGGTCAGCAAGGGCGACGTGGTGAAGGCGGGCCAACCGCTCGGGTCGCTCGACACCGAAATCGTCGACGCGCAGGTGGCTCAGGCTGAAGCGGGCCTCGCCGCGGCCGAAGCCGGCGCCGGGCTGGCGGCCGACGTCGCGGGTCGCAACGAAAAGCTCAAAGCCGAAGGCAGCGTGTCTGACGTGCAGCAGCGTTCGACCGACGTGCAGGCCAAGCAAGCGGCGGCCCAAGTGGCCCTCGCGAAAGCGCAGTTGGCGCAGGCCCGCGCCGCTCGAAAGCGCCACGAGGTGCGGGCGCTCTTCAACGGCACCGTCATCGACGCACCCGACAACACGGGCGGCATGGTCGGGCCAGGCACTCCGGTCTACATCATCATGCAGCTCGACCCCTTGGTGCTCAAGGCGACCGTGCCCGAGGCGATGCGCCAGCAGATCAAGCCGGGCCTCAAGGTGCGGGTCGAAGCGGTCGGCTCGAACGCGGTCACCGACGACGCCCAGGTGAAGGTGCTGGTGCCGTCGGCCGACCCTCAGACCCGACGGGTGCCCATTGAAATCACGGTGCCCAACGCCGACGGTCGCTTCACCGCGAACACGTTGGCGCGGGTCGTGTTGCCGGTGGGCGACGCACGCGCCGCCATCGTCATACCCGCCACGGCGCTCACGTCGCTCGGCGGAGACCACGTGTTCGCGGTCGACGCCTCGGGCGTGCTCAAGAAGGTGCCGGTCACGGTGGTCGAACGGCGGCCGAACGAGTTGGTCGTGACGCCGGCCGAGCCCGTCAACCAGGTCGTCGAATACCCAAGCGGCACCCTCATCGAAGGTACCAATGTCACGCAGCGCTAATCGCTTTCTCGCACAAATAGAAACGACAACCGCCATGACGCTTTCAGACGTTTCAATCAAGCGGCCGGTCTTCACGACCATGCTGGCGCTCTTTCTGGTGGTGCTCGGCATCATCGGGTTGCGGCGGCTCGGCACCGACTTGTTCCCCGACGTCTCGTTCCCCTTCGTGGCGGTGACGACGGTGTACCGCGGCGCGGGCCCCGCCGAAATCGAGTCGCAGGTCAGCAAGCCGCTCGAAGACGCGGTGGCCGGCATTTCGGGGGTCGAAAACATTCAGTCGTTCTCGCGTGAAAACGTGAGCGTGGTGTTCGTGCAGTTCAAGTTGACGATGAGCCTCGACCGCGCGGTGCAAGAGGTTCGCGACAAGGTCGCGAGCGTGCAGAACCAGCTGCCCCGCGACGTCGACGCGCCGAAGGTCGCCCGAATCGACGTCGGGGCGGCGCCCATTTTGACCTACGCCGTGTCGGCCGACATGAAGAGCAGCCAGCTGCGTCAGCTCATCAAAGACCGGCTCGAGCCGACGCTGGCCCAGCTCGACGGGGTGGCGGCGGTGCGGGTCGTCGGCGGAGACGTGCGTGAAATTCGGGTCGACGTCGACCTCGACAAAGCGAAAGCCGCCGGCGTCGCGCCCGCGCAAATCGCCGAGCGCATCGGCATGGAGAACCTCGACGTGCCCGCGGGCCGGCTCGACCTGGGCCCCACCGAGCTCAACGTTCGCGCGCTGGGTCAGTTCAAGAACGTCGAAGACGTGGGCCAGCTGCCCGTGGCCCGCAACAGCCAAAACGGCTCGTTCATTCGGCTGGCCGAGTTGGCCACGGTGACCGACTCGACCGCCGACAAGCGCACCATTGCCCGGCTCAACGGCAAAGACGCCGTCATCGTCGAGGTCATCAAGCAAGCGGGGTCGAACACCGTCGAAGTCGCCAAGGCGGTGAAAGAGAAGATGACCACGGTGGGCCCGGCCATGGGCAACCGGTTCACCTCGAGCTTGCTCATCGACTCGTCGGTGTACATCGAAGAAAACGCCAAAGAAGTGTGGGTCGCCCTCGTCTTCGGCGGGTTGATGGCGGTGCTCATCATTCTCATGTTCTTGCTCGACGCGCGCGGCACCTTCATCAGCTCGCTCGCGCTGCCCACGTCGGTCATCGGCACGTTCTTCGTGATGTACGTGTTGGGCTACACGCTCAACCAAATGACCATGTTGGCGCTGTCGTTGGCCATCGGTCTGCTCATCGACGACGCGGTGGTGGTGCGCGAAGCCATCACCCACCGGCTCGAGCAGGGGGAGTCTCCCAAAGACGCCGCGTCGAACGGCACCCGCGACGTGTTCTTGGCCGTGCTCGCCACGACGCTCTCGCTCGTCGCGGTGTTCGTGCCGGTGGCCTTCATGCCCGGCATCGTCGGCCAATTCTTCAAGCAGTTCGGCATCACCATTTCGGTGGCGGTGCTCATTTCAATGTTCATTTCATTCACGCTCGACCCGATGCTCTCGTCGCGGCTCTCGAAGCGGCTCCAGCACGGAGGCCACCAAGAGGGTGAGAACGCCGTCGCCCGCGTGCTGCGCAGCGCGTTCGAGGCCACCGAGCGCGCCTACGGCCGCCTCTTGGGGTGGACGCTCAAACACCGGTGGAAGACGGGCGCCATCACCCTGCTCGTCATTGTGCTGTCGCTGGCCGCCGCGAGCCGGCTCGGCAACGACTTCATCGCCCCTGAAGACCGCTCGCAGTTCTTGCTCGAACTCAAGCTGCCCGAAGGCTCGAGCGCGCAGCAGTCGCTCGCGCGCGCCGAACAGGCCGAGCATTTGGTGCGCCAAATACCCGAAGTGACTGACATTTACAGCATCGTGGGGGCCAACCCCGACGGCATTTCGGGCGACGCCAACAAGGTGCGCATGCGGGTGCTGACGAAGTTGCGCGCCCAGCGCACCAAGTCGATACCGCAACTGAAGAACGAGACGCGAGAGCTGCTCAAAGGGCTGCCGGCGACCGAAGTCGCCCTCTTCGACCCGCCGCAAATCGAAGGCGTGGGCGACTTCTTTCCCATGATGATTTACGTGATGGGGCCCGACTTCGACACGCTCACCAAAGAAGCCGACCGGGTGGCGGGCATTCTCAAAGAGCTCAAGGGCGCGAAGGGCCAGCCCCTCGCCGCCGACGTGCGCATCGTCACGAACCCGCCGAAACCCGAGCTCGCCGTTTCAATCGACCGCACGCGGGCGCAAGACACCGGCCTCACCAGCGCGATGCTGGGCATGCAAATGCGCTTGGCCATGAACGGCCAGGTCGCCGGCAAGCTGCGCGAAGGCAGCCTCGAGACCGAAATCGTCGTGCGCTTGGCCGAGAAAGACCGGGCGAACCCCGAGCTCGTTCGCCAGATGGACGTTTTCACCCCTTCAGGCGTGCGCCCCGTCAGCGACGTCGCGTCGGTCGAAATGAAAGAGACGCCTTCGGTCATCGAACACTTCAACCGCGAGCGCCGAGTCATGGTCATCGCGTCTCCGGCCGAAGGCGCGTCGCTGGGTGAAGTGGCGGTGCTGCTGAAGAAGAAACTCACCGAAGCCCCGGCCCCGGCGGCGTATTCATTCTTCTACGACGGGCAAATGAAGACGCTCGACGAACAGAACTCCGCGTTCGCCTTGGTGTTCTTGCTGGCCTTCGTCTTCGTCTACATGGTGCTCGCTTCGCAGTTCGAGAGCTTCAAGCACCCCTTCACCATCATGGTGTCGGTGCCGCTGGCGCTCATCGGCGCGTTGTTGGGTCTCGTCGTCGGCGGTTGGAGCATCACCTTGGGCGCGATGATCGGCCTCATCTTGCTCATGGGCCTGGTCACCAAGAACGCCATCTTGTTGGTCGACCAAATTCTGCAGAACCTCCGCGCCGGTGACGACCTCAACGAGGCGATTCTCAAAGCCGGCCCCCGCCGCTTGAGGCCCATTCTCATGACGTCGGCGGCCATGGCCATTGGCATGGTGCCGACCGCGGCCGGGCGCGGCCAGGGTTTCGAATTTCGGGCGCCCATGGCGGTGGCGGTCATCGGCGGGGTCATCACGTCGACGTTTTTGACCTTGTTCGTCGTGCCGTTGGTCTTCGCGGTCATCGAGAAATTGACGCCGCCGTCGTTTCGAATCGGCAAGAAGACCGACGAAGACGACGCGAAGGCCGAGACCCCCAAACCTCTTCATTCGGCGCCCGGCGCGGCGGCGGCCAAGGTCGCCGCGGCTCCGACGGTGCCCCCCAAACTCGCCTGAAGCGAAGGTCACGTCACCATGCGTTCACATTTGCCCGCTGTGTTCTGCGCCTCGGCGCTCGGCTTGATGTCGCCCTCGTACGCCCAAACGCCCGCCGCGTTGACGCCGTCGCCCCAAGCCGCGAACAACCCCATGCTCGAGGCCGAAGCCCAGTCGCTGGCGTCTCGGCGCGCGGTGACGCTCAAAGAGGCGTTGGTGTTGACCGCGAAGCACAACCCCGACCTCAAGGCCGCCCAAGCCCAGGCGGCGCAGGTCGCCGCGAAGGCCGGCCTCGTCGTGTCGGCGATTTTGCCGGGGCTGTCGCTCAGCACGAGCTACGTGCACACGAGTGTCGAACAGAAGTTCGACACGAAGGCGCTGTTGTCGGGCATCGCCGACGGCATGGCCGGAGCGATTCAAACCGTGGGCCCCGCGTACGGCTTGCCCAACCAAGCCAACGCCGCGGTGGTGAGCGCGTTTCGAGACCAGCTCGTTTCACAAGCCGGAGAGCCCACCGTCATCGTCGCCAACAATTCGCTCTACGGCACGCTCTTGCTGCAGCAGGTGCTGTTCTCGCCGCAGTTTTTCTTGCTGCCGGCGGCCAAAGAAGCGACGCAAGCCGCCCAGTACGGCAGCCTCGAAGCGCGGGAGCAAGTCTTGCTCGCCGTCGCCCGGGTGTACCTGGGCCTCGAGGGGCTCGCCCAAATCGAACAGGCCGCGAAAGACGCCGAGACCGTGGCCCTGCGGCGTGAACGCGACGCCAAGAACCAAGTCGCCGTCGGCACGACCACCGAAATCGCCGTGCTGCGGGCCCAGGCCGAAACGGCCCAGGCGCGCGCCACCATCGCCACCCTGTCGGGGCAGCGCATGGGCCTGCTCGCCCTGCTCGAGGCCCTCACCGGTGAAGCCGTGCGACCCGCAGAAAACGAACCCAGCCACTTCGACGTCACCGCTCAGACCGAAAGCACCCAACCGTGGGAAAACACCTGGGCCCTCAAAGCGAACCTGCTCGGCGTCACGGTGCAAGAGCGCTTCAGCTTCGTCGACCGCATTTCGTGGCTGCCGTCAATCGTGGGCCAGCTCAAGGGCAGCTACAATTCGAACCGCGGGTTCGCCGGCACGAATTGGGTACTCGACGGCATTGTCGCCCTGCAGTGGGACTTGTACGACCGCGGCGTGCGCTACGCGACGCTGCACGAAAACGACGCCAAATTGGTTCAGCAGCGGGCTCAACTCGAAGCCAGCCGCACCAAGGCCAAGGCGAATTGGGTCAGCGCCAAAACCAACGTCGACGCAGCGCAATTCGCCCTCGAACAGGCCGAAGCCCAGTCACAACTGGCCACGCGCGCGCAAAAACAAATCGAGTCGGCCTACCAGTCGGGCGTCGCCACTTCGCTCGAGGTGTCTGACATTGACTCGAAGCGCTTTTTCGCCGCCAGCGCCGCGGCCCAGGCCCGCGCTCAGCTCGAAATTCGAAAGGTCGAGCTGGTGGCGGCGGAGGGCCGGCTCGCGGCCCTCGTGGGTCTGCCCGCCGATTCGCTCGACTGAAGTCGCGCCGGTTCGGGTTCAACACCCAGTCGAAAAAGGGCACCCGAGCTCACCTCGCGCACGTCACCGCACTGCCTCGCCGAGGCTGACTTTGTGAACGAGCGGGCGACTCGCTTCGCCCGAAACATTCTCTGCGTGGAACTCGGCGCGCCGACCTCACTTGGCCGGAGCGGGCTCAGGCTCGACGTCGCTCTCTTTGCACTTCTCGGCGCTGAGCCACCGCAGGTAGTTCCGCGCCTCTTTGAGCCGCCACAAGTTGCAGCACGGCACATGGCCCCCGATGAGGCCGATTTGCTGTGCACACAGGTGGGCCCGCTGGTCGATGAAGTACCAAGCCCGCCACGAGTTGCCCCCGCCGACCTCAGCCGACCCTGCGCCAATGGTGATGAGCGGCTGCCCGTCGCTGCCAATCACGGCGCCCACTTCGTTGTGAACGCAGGCGCTCAAGGCGACGACCAGGGCAATGAAGGCGAATGACAGGCGAATGGGCACGCACCACTTTTACCGACTCAGCGCTGGCGGGTGCACGCTTTACTTCTTGGCAGGCGAGGCTGGCCGCAACTTCAGTTCGAACGACTCGACGCGGGCCAATTCGGTCTCGGGTGCGAACGCGAACGTGACGAAGCCCGCGCTGTCGGCCAAGCGAGGTTGCTCGCCAGCGGCTTCGGTCGCGCGCCCCACTTCACCGCCCTGCGCGTCGAGCGCACGCAACTCGAGGCTCCCGGTGAAGGCCTTGTCGAACACGGCGTACGTTTTCACCGTCGAGCCGATGACCGACAGTTGGTTCACTTTGACGTTCGGGTCTTTCGTGCTCACACTCTTCGGCGCGCTTTGGTGCAACACGTAGTCTTTCGCGAGCGACAGCCGCTCCGCAGACGTGAAGGCGAAGGTCACCTCGGTGGGCTCGGCGAAGCTCAATTCACGGTACAAAAACGCCACCGAGCGACCGAGCGTGGCCCCGTCGGCGCCTTTCGCTTCGAGCCACAGCCCGCCCTTGAAAGGCTGGGTGCCTTCGAGCACCAGACGCGCTTGGTGGCCGTCTTGCAAATTGGCCGCCGCCACTTTCACCGGCAAGTCAGCCACGGGCGTCACCGCAATGGGCGGCATCAGCGTGTCTTTGACGCCGCTGCCCACGCCCTTGAGCGTGTCACCAATGGCTTTCGCCGCGTTGCGACCAACGCCCTGACCGCGCTTGCCCAACTCGTCGGCCGCGCCTTCGACCAAGTCGAGCTTCTTGTCGACGACTTCGGCCCCAATTTCTTTTTGGCTCTTGCACCCAGCCGCCGCAGTCGCGAGCGTCAGCGCGGCCCACACGATTCGCTTCTTCATTGGCCAAACCATACCCGAGCGACGACCGTTCGCCCGCCACCGTCGAACGCGCCGATGACGCACGGTGGGGTGGTCGGGTGTCAAACGTGGCATGCATGCACGCACTCTCACCGGTTGGGGGCTGGTGACGGTTCTCTTAATGTTCACGGGCGGTTGCAGCGACGCACCGACCGCCCCCGACAGCGGCCTGAGCGACGCCGGGCCGACCGACTCGGGTCGGCTCGACAGCGGCCAGCGCACCGATGGGGCGGTTCCCGAGGTCGATGGTGGTCGCGACTCGGGAGCGGTGGACAGTGGGCCCGTCACCGACGGCGGCGCGGCCGACCCAGACGCCGGTTGGCTGCCGTTGCAATTGAATGACGTCACGGTGCTGTTGCCGTTGACGACCCAAGCCACCGAACTCGCCACCGGGTACCTCCAGGCGAGCTCGGTTGGCCGCGGCGGCCCGCTCTTGCCCGCAGACCTCTACGCGGCGCTGGGCCCCATTTCGGGTACCTCGGGCAACCCGCCTCCTGGAGGCATCGGCACCGCTCGGTACGAAGACTTGCGCGTCGTCGCCGTGCGGCTCGACCCGTGTTTCGCTTCTCTCGCCCCTGACCCGCACGACCCGACGTGCCGAAATCAGGTTCGCCTCGTCTTGCAGGAGGTGCTCGACCGTGGAGGTGTCAACGCCGCCGACTCGGCATTGCACGCGTTCTACGAGCTGAGCCGCGCCGAGGTGCTCGAGTTGGCACAGGGTCTTGCCAGGCTCCGCGCCGGCCGGGGGGCGCTTGGGCCGCTGCAACCTCACCCCGTCATCGTGGCGGAGGGGCTCGGCGGCCCGGCCAACCAAGCGCTCCAACAATGGGTCTTGCGCTACGCGGGGCGGGGCACCCTGCGTCGGGTCGCCAAGCTCAGCACCACCACCCCTGGGTTCGGTTGGTCATTCAGCAACCACGACGTCGACGTCTCGGGCCCGACCATCACCAACCTCCCCATTGCCACCGTCGCGGCGATGTCGCAGAACTTTTTCCGCGGCTTTGCCACCACCGTTGACGGGCAACCCGTGCCCGTCACCACCTCGAGCGACAACTTCAAGGTGCTGATGAACGAGCTGGGCTCGGCCACCACCGAACAACGCACCACGGCCTTCGACGGGCTCGTGCGAATCGAAAACCCCACCCGACACTCGGCCAACACCATCGACTGTGTGAGTTGTCACACGGCGACTCCCATCGCCCTGCTGGTCGCGAAACCGAAGTTCGGTCTCGAAGAACTCTCGAATGCGAACGTCTACGCGCCAGCCACCAGCGCCGTGCCGCTCGCCGACCGAACCGCGACGTTCGACAACAGCGCCGGCTTCAATTTGCATGCGTTGAGCTACGTCGGTCGGGCTCCGGGCATCAACCAGCGCACGGTCAACGAGACCATCGCCGTCGTCGATTGGTTGAACGCCCACCACGACTGACTCCCCAAGTGCCGTTGGAGCGCAGGTGCTTCGGGCCGTCACCGCCCCACCCGTTGCACCCACCCCTCGCTGACGGGAAAAGCGAGCACCTCGTCGGCGAAAGGCGCCGCCTCGTTCGAAGCCGAAGCGCCACCCGTCGTCCACACGGTGACGTGCAGAGCGGTGCCGTCGGGCAGCGTGTGGTGTTCCTCGTCGACCGGAGGTGGCGGTGCTTTGGCGTCGAAGGCGCTCTTTTCGGGTTCGATGAACAGCAGCAGCCACCGGGCCTCAGCTGGGCCGTCACGCCGAACGCCGACGTAGTTCACGTAGATGCCGTGTTGGCGCAACACCCAGGTGTACGACTCGTCGTCAAAGGGTGGCACACCCTCGGCCTTGAGCTGCGAGGGGTCGGGCCACGCCTTGGTGGCGGCGCGCACGTTCTCGGCTTCGAGAATGCCCTCGCGCACCGCGCGGTAACGCCGCTGACCGTCAGGGCTGAGCTCGAGGTACGAACGTTGCCATGGGGCGAGGGCCGCCACCGTTGGCCGTGAGCGCGCGGCCCACGCCCAGGCGAGTGCGGCGACCCACGTCGTCAGCGCCAACAGCACCCACCACGCCGCCTTCGACAGCTCGCCCCGAAGCGACCGACCTTCGACGCGCCGAGCGGGCACGCGCTAGCCCGCCAACAACTTCGCGCTCGATTCGAAGCCCCACCACAACCCCACGCCCGACGACACGAGCCCAGTCAGACCGAGCAGCGCGGCCGAAAGCCTGGGCGAGCGGGCGAGCTGCATCAACGGCCAACCGGCGAGCCCCGTGAGCAACGCCATGCCGATGACGCTCCCTGCGCCGAAGACGGCGATGTACGACAGCCGAGCCGACAACGACGGCAACTCGGCCAACACCAACGCCGTCAAGGCCCCGCTGCCGGCCAACCCGTGCACCACGCCGATGATCAACGGCCGGGTCGCGAACGTCCACGAACGAACGTGCACGTGGGCCCCGGGCATTGAATGGGTGTGCCTGACCGAGCCGTGGTGGTGGGTCAACGTGGCGCCGGCGCGGCCCTCGCGAATGCTGCGCGCCACGGCTTGCACGCCCAAGCCCAGAATCATGGCGGCGACGAGCAATTCGAACCCGAGCGCCAACGACTCGGGCATTTTCGCTTCGACCAGCGCGAGGCCGCCGCCGACCAACAGCAGCGCGACCGAATGGCCGAGCCCCCACAGGGCTCCGAGCCACAAGCCCGCGCGCGCGTTCTTGTTTTCGGTGGCGAGCGTCGACACCGCGGCCAAGTGGTCAGGCTCGAGCGCGTGGCGCATGCCAATGGTCAGGCCGAGCATGGTCGTCAGCAGCGTCGAAGTCACCCGACGTTCCTACCCGTGTCGCGCTCCGATGGGAAATTGAGTTTTACCCTCGACCCAACCGCACGTCGGCCAGGCGTCGAGAAACGGCGGGCCCGAGGCGGCACAGCAGCGCGTCGCTGAGCCGTTCGTCGTGTTGCGCGCTGAACAGGCGTCGGCACGCGGCCTCAATCACTTCGCGCAACGGGCCCTCGTCGCTCACGGCGGCCGTTTCGAGTTGCCGCAACAACGCGCCGTCGACTTCGTCGACCCGGGGTGCCGGCAGGTGCTCGAACGCGAGCCGGGCTTCGGCTTTCGCACGCAAGTCGAGCAACTGCGCGAAAAGCGACAAACTCGCAGCAGAATCAACGTCAATGGGGGCGTTGGCGGCCACCCGCTCGGCCGCGAGGAGGGCCCGAACGAGGCCAGCGTCGCTCTCGCCACTGAGCGCCAACGTCAACAGCGACACCGCGCCGTCGAGGGTCTTGGGCAGCGCGGCCACCCCGGCCCCACGCGACACCCCCACCTTGCCGATTTCAAGAGCCATGCGTGTCAAGACGCTCGGCGCCGATTCGAAGTCGCGGGCTTTCGACGTTACAGCGGCACCGAACCCGGTACCTGGGCGCCCTCGGCGCTCTTTCGCCAACCGTAGCCGTCGGCCAAGTCGGCGCGACCTTTGGCCTCGGCTTTGGGGAGCCCGAGCGGGCCTTGAGCGGTGCCGTAGGGCAGGCCCCGCGGCACGAGGGCTTTGGGGTGCAGTCGCAAAAACGCGTCGATGAGCTTCACCACGCCGCTCTCGTCGCCGGGGGCGACGTCGACCACCGCGCTGTCGGCGCGACTGAAGTCGGTCGGTGAATTGGCAACCGCCAACCCAAAGCGCAACTGATCAGCCCACCGGCTCGAGAAGGCCTCGACCAGCAAGGCGGCCGACTCGAACGTCACGGGTATGAACAGCTTCGTGTACCCCTGCCCCAGCACCGGCCCTCCTTGGCCACCGTGTACGGTGAAGCGGTGGGGGTAGAGCGTTTCACGGGCGCGGGGCAGGCGAACCGCGACCAGGTCACCGACCTTCGCATCGGCCGGCACGAACGCGCCTGGCTCGTCGAGAAACACGGTCAACTTGCCGTCGTGAGCGAAGCTCCAACCGTCTCCTCGCTTCGAGAGGCGAAAGCTCCAGTCCCACCCGGTGGCGCCGTGGGTGCTGGCGGCCAAGTGCGCGACGAAGCCCGAATCACCCGAGGCGCGGCTGAGCGTGGGCGCTTCGCCTTCGCGCAGACAAAAGCGCCGGTCGCGAAACCACCGCACCTTGGGGTCGCTCGAGCCGATGGTCACGTCAGCGTTCCCCACAGAGTGGCGGGCCAGTCGGCGGGGCGGGCCAACATGTCGAGCGCGTGCCGGGCAATGCCGTGGGCCCGCTCGTCGAGCACCTGCTCGTAGTGCGAAATGCCGTACACCGAAATCAACAGGGCGGCGCCGATCCACCTGACGACGCGCTCCTGAAAAGCTTCGTCGAGCCGAAACCGGTTTTGGCGGGCCCGGGCGTAGCCCTTGAGCATCGCGTGGGCGAACGGCTCGAGCGTGGTGCGCGCGAGCACCTCGCTGCGGTGCTCGGGCGCGAGCCACCCCAGCACGTAGTCAGACAACAGGCTGCCCAAGTCTCGAGCGGGGTCGCCCCAGAAACTCAGTTCCCAGTCGAGGTAGTGAATGGTGACCTTGCGGCCGTTCTGCACCCGCAAGAGGTTCGCTTGGCGCAAATCGCCGTGCAGCAACGCCGAGTCGGCGTCGCGCTGTTGCTGCTCGCTGAGTGCCTGCAGCCCGCGCATGGCGGCCGAATTCGCCTGCACCGACGCAAAAAACTCGAGCCCCACCTGCGAGAGCCGCGAATAGAAGTCGGGCCGCATGCGCAAAAAGCATTCGAGCAGGTCTGATTCGTCACGAAACGCGTCGGCCAGCGCGTACTTCGAGCGGGCCTCGCGGCTCATGCGGTGCAGGTAGCCCAGGGCCTCGCCCACGTGGGTGGCGAGGTAAGCGGGGTACTGCTGGGTGCGCCGGTGGTAGTGGTGCAGGGTCTCGCCGCCGTGAATCCAGTCGAGGGCGAGCAGGCCGTGGGCGGGGTCGAAGGCGAACACCCGAGGCAGCGCGAGCGGCGAATCTTTGACCCGCCCCAGCGGCGCCACCCGTTCGAGCACCGAGCCCTCGCGCAACACTCCGACGTTGCCTCCGCCGTCGGCAATTTTCACCAACACGCGTTTGCGGCCTGCTTTGCACACCACGGTGCGGTTCTTTGACGGCGGCGGAGACCGAATCGACGTGTCACGCACCAAGCCCAAGACCGCCAGGCGAGAATCGAGCTCGGCTTCGGTGAGCGGGGCGCGCACGCGCCGTGACTTGCCCGCATGCCGGCCCGCTGACAAGCACTTGTTGTGATGCCAGGCCGCCAAAGACGCCCGGGCGTTGACCAAACGGGTCACCCGGCCCGCCTGGTGACCGCCGGGCGCTCTCCGCCGCTCAAGTCAGCCAACGGGCTGCTCAAGACGCACCTCACGGTCGAAAAGAGCTTCCAGCGGGTCTGACGTCGAAGCGCTCCTTCGACCGGTTGACCAGCCGCTGCGCCGCGGTCGCGGCCGGGCTCCCCGCGCGGGCGTCTGCGACTGCGTTTCGCAAGACACGGCCGCCTCGCCGAGCAACGCGGGGGCGAATGGCAGGTGGCCAGCGTTCGGCTTCACCGCCGCGGTGGGCGGCAAGCTCGACACCGACCCCAGCTCGACGAGTGGTTCATTTCAACGGGGTCGGGCCCCCCGGGAGGTGACCCGCAGTTGATCAGTTCTTCAACTCGGCGCCCACCGGCGTGGCGGTGAAGGTCGGCACCAGGCCCGACAGCTCGGGGTTGACGTCGAACTCGGCCACGCCGCCGTTCTTCAGCTGCCCGAACAGCAGCGCCTCGGCCAACTGCTTTTTGAGCGCATTGTCGACCAAGCGCCCCATGGGCCTCGCGCCGAATTCGGGCTCGTAGCCCTTCTCGGCCATCCACTCCCGGGCACGGTCGGTGAGCCGAATGGTGACCTTCTTTTCGTCGAGCAGCTTCTGCAGCCCGGCCACTTCTTTGTCGACGACCCGAAGAATGACCTCTTTGGTGAGCCCGCCGAACTGAACGATGGCGTCGAGCCGGTTGCGAAACTCGGGCGAGAAGGTGCGTTCGAGCGCGGCGGTCGCTTTCGAAAAGTCGACGAGCGGCTTCTCACCAAAGCCGAGCGACTTCGTCTTCATGTCGCGCGCGCCCGCGTTGGTCGTGAGAATCAAAATGACGTTGCGAAAGTCGGCCTTGCGCCCGTTGTTGTCGGTGAGGGTCGCGTGGTCCATTACCTGGAGCAGAATGTTGAACAGCTCGGGGTGCGCCTTTTCAATTTCGTCGAGCAACACGACGCAATGCGGGTTCTTGCGCACGGCGTCGGTCAACAAACCGCCCTGATCGAACCCCACGTACCCCGGAGGCGCACCGATGAGCCGCGAGACCGTGTGGCGCTCTGAATATTCAGACATGTCGAAGCGCAAGAATTCAATGCCCATGACCCAGGCGAGCTGCTTGGCCAATTCGGTCTTGCCCACGCCCGTTGGCCCCGCGAACAAGAACGACCCGACCGGCTTTTCGGGGCTGCGCAAACCCGAGCGCGCCAGCTTGATGGCCGCGCCCAGCTCGTCGATGGCCCGGTCTTGCCCAAAAATGACGGCGTGCAGCTCTTTTTCGAGGTTCTGCAGCGCGGTGCGCTCGTCGACCGCGACCGACAGGGCGAATTCGCGCCATTTTCGCCTGGCCAAGCTTCGACGTCGACCACGGTGACCCGCGAGGTGCGCGGCGTTCGCAGCTTGTCGACGGCCCCCGCTTCGTCGATGACGTCAATGGCCTTGTCGGGCAAGAACTTCTCATTCACGTACTTCGCCGACAGCTCGGCCGCCGCGACAATGGCCGCTTCGTCGTATTTCACCTGGTGGTGCTCTTCGTACTTCGGCGCCAACCCGGTGAGAATTTTGACCGTGTCTTCGACCGACGGCTCGGTGATGTCGATTTTCTGAAACCGCCGCGACAACGCCCGGTCGCGCTCGAACGACGACTTGAATTCTTGGTACGTCGTCGAACCGATGCACCGCAGCTTGCCCGAAGCGAGCGCCGGCTTGAGCAGGTTCGACGCGTCCATCGAGCCGCCGCTCGTGGCTCCGGCGCCCACAATGGTGTGAATTTCGTCGATGAAGAGCACCGCGTCGTCGTGCTGGCCCAACGCCTTGAGCACCGCTTTGAGCCGTTCTTCGAACTGCCCGCGAAACTTGGTGCCCGCCAGCAGCGACCCCATGTCGAGCGAAAACACGTGCGCGTCTTTCAACACGTCGGGCACTTTTTTCTCGTGAATGGCCAGCGCCAACCCTTCGGCGATGGCGGTCTTGCCCACGCCCGCTTCGCCCACGTACAGCGGGTTGTTCTTGCGACGGCGGCAGAGCACTTGAATGGTTCGCTCGAGTTCCATCGAGCGGCCGATGAGCGGGTCGATGTGGCCTTTCGCGGCTTCGGCGTTCAGGTCGGTGCAGTACGCCTCGAGCGGGTTCTTGGCCGGCCCAGGAGCGTCGTCGTCATCGGAGCCGGTCGACGCGGTGTCGCGGTCGTCGGGAGCGGCTTCGCTGGGGCCCTCGCCGTCTTTGCGCACCCCGTGCGAAATGAAGTTGAGAATGTCGTACCGGGTGACGCCTTCTTCTTTGATGAAAAAGAGCGCTTGCGAATCGGCCTCGCGAAAAATGGCGACCAAGACGTCTGAGCTGTCCATCACCTTTTGTTCGGCCGAGAGGGCGTGAAACGCGGCCCGCTGCAACACCCGCTCGACGCTCAGGGTTTGCTGAGGGTCGGCGTCGCTGTCGTCGGGCAGCCGCTCGACCGTCTCGTCGAGAAACTTCTCGAGCTTGCCCTTGATGCGGTCGGGCTTCGCGGCGCACGCTTTGAGCACCTCGAGCGTGCGCGGGTCGCGCAACAGCCCCAGCAGCAGGTGTTCGAGCGTCAGGTACTCGTGACGCAGGCGCTTGGCCTCGTTCAGGGCAAACCGAATCGACGCCTGCAGTTCTTTGGCAATGATGGGAGACGCCACGGTCAGAGTTCCTCGGGTTCCATCGTGAGCCGGAGCGGGAACTCATGTTCCTTCGCCAGCGCGTGGGTTTTTTCAATTTTGGTTTCGGCGATTTCTTTCGAATACACCCCGGCGACGCCGAAACCCGACTTGTGAACGTTCAACATGATGGCGTACGAATCGCTCTCCGACTTGTGAAAGACGGTTCGCAACACCCACACCACGAACTCCATGGTCGTGTAGTTGTCGTTGTGAAAGAGCACCTTGAACAACGGTGGCTTCTTGAGCTGCTCTTTCTTTTTGGTCTCAGTGGCGACACCGAGACCGCCCTCGTCGCCTTCACCGCCTGTGCGGGGTTTGGTCGCCATTGGGGCTGAAATTAACAGCTCTGGCTGACCTTTCACGAAAGGTGTTTCTCACACCCTGGCCGATCAGCGAGCGCCGGGGCCCGACGCATCTGCGCGAAATGCCAGTGGCGTTTCGGCCGAAACAGGGGGTTCGGGCCGAAACACCGTCACCGCCGCCGGCACCGCCCGGTGCACGTCTTTGATGGGCACGATGGCGCCGACCGTGGTGTACACCAGCGCACCGGTGCGGGTTTTGGTGGTCTTGAGGGGGTACTCTTTGGCCCGCGGCACGAACCAGTCGCGCACCGCTTTGAGCTCGAGCACGTGCACTTCGCGGGCGTCGAGAAACACGTACACCAGCAAGTCGGCCACCGAGTACAGAAAGCAGCCGGGCGAGTCTTTTTCGGCGTTGCTGATCAGCTCGAAGAAATAGTTGCCGCGGCGCCGGCCCTGCCGGTCGCCCTTCACTTCGACACCGGTCACCGGGTGACCGTCGCGTTCCCACAACAGGTCGACACCGCGGTGCTGAAAACGCGGGTCGTTTTGCACGTCGTGCACCCGGCTGCCGGGGGCCACGCGGCGCAGGTACTCGTGCGTCAACGACACCGCGCGGTCGGCGGCGCCTTGTACGCCGCGCATCGAATACGAGCGCACCGGGCGTTACTTGGTCAGCTCGAGGCCGGTCGCCACCAGCTGCACTTCGCGGTACTTGCCGTCTTTGTCTTTGGGCACCTTCGCGCCCTCAGACTCGTAGTGCTTCGCCCGCTCAGCCGACAGCTCGCTGACTTTGACGAGCCCCTCGACTTTGGCGGTGCTGCCCGCCGAATCGAGCGGCACGAAGAAGCCGTAGTCTTTGAAGGTGACCCGCACGCCCTGGGCGTCGGCGGCCTCGCTGCCGGCAAGCTCCATCCAGCAGCCTTTGCGCTCGCAGGCTCGGCGCACTTTCGCCGTCACCGCGACCGACTTGCCTTCGTATTCGGCCGGGCTCGCCAACAATTTCTGCAAGGTGACCGACGGCAGGCCTTTGAGTTTCTCGCCCCGCAGCAACACCCCACCCTCGGCTTTCGCGGGCGCGGGCGCGTCGGCGGCCACGGGCGGGTGGTGGCATTCGCTCGCGTCGGCGGCCTTTTCTTTTTCACCGTGGTCACAGCTGTCGGCCGCCTTGGCCGCCGGTTTGGCCGAAGCCGCGGGAGTCGAAGCAGAAACGGCCGGAGCGGCCGGGGCCGCGCTCAACACCAATGACAACCAAAGCGAGTTCATACCCTTCGCGTAGCGCACAGGTACGGGGTCAAGCAAGGCGCGCCGGCTCAGGAGGGCGCCGTTCGACGAAGGCCGCCGCCAACAGCAAGCACAGGCCGATGTCGCCGACCAGGCCCAAGGCGCCCATCACCAACCCGATGCCCGTGGTGCTCACCCCGCCGCTCGTCATCGCCATCGGCAACACCGCCGAGAGCGCCGACAACACGAGCGCCACCGAGCAGCCGCTGGTGACAAACACCGACACCAGCGGGTGACGCCGCAATCGAACGACCGCGAATGTGATGCCCACAACCAGTACAAACGCCCGGGGAAACAGCGACAACAGCAAGCCGAACACCGTCAATTCCATCGGCCAAGCTTGGCAAAACAGGGCGCCGGTTGCATGAAAACGTGTTTCAGAACGCGCGCCTTTCTTCTATAGCGGCCTCGCTTGGGCCTCGAGCACGAAAGAACCTCCCCGTGTCGATAGATCGAGCCTTGCGCGAGCTCATACGCGCCGAACTGCGAGCGCTGCTCGAACCGCTCCAAGCGACGTTGACCGAGCTGCACGGCCAACGCGCCCTCATCGAGCACTTGGCCGCCGCCCTCGGGCACCCCGTCAAACGGGGCCGCGGCAGACCCAAGCGGGTGACCACGCCCACCGCGCGACTGCCGGCCCCTGAAGCCCCGGCGAGGGTCGAAAACGCCGGCCGCGCGTGCGCCGTCATTGGCTGCAAACGGCCGGCGCGCAGCAAGGGCTACTGCGCCGCGCACTACCAAAAGTACCGCATGCTCTCGCTCACCCTTCGCCTGCCGCCCGGCTGGGTCGAAGACGCGCTGCCCCAGTCGGTCGAAAACGTCATGCTGCCCCGTGGCCGCGCGGGAGCCAAAGCACTCGCCGA
>JBGAIY010000073.1:0-25313 GCA_044225205.1 Myxococcaceae bacterium
ACGCCACGCCGTCGGCGTCGCTGTCGGTGGTTTCGTCGGGGCAGCCGTCTTGGTCTTTGTACCCATTGTAGGTCTCGGCTTCGTTCGGGCACTTGTCTTTCACGTCGGCGATGCCGTCGTCGTCGTTGTCGGGTTCAGGGCACCCGTCGTCGTCTTCGAAACCGTCTCGGTCTTCGGCCGAAGCCGGGCAACGGTCGGCCGAGTCGGGCACGCCGTCTTTGTCGGTGTCGGGTTCGGCGTCGGCTTTCGGGCCCTTCGAGGGGCTCGGGGGCGCGCCGTCTTCTTCGGTCAACGGCGCCAACGGCCGAGGCGCCACCAACTTCGCCATGACCGGGGCCGCCACGGGCGTGAGCGACTCGGGGCAACCGTCGTCGTCGCGAACGCCGTTCGACGTTTCGGGCTCGAGGGGGCAACGGTCGACCGCGTCGGCCACGCCGTCTCGGTCGGTGTCGACCGCGGTGTCGGGGCAGCCGTCTTGGTCGTCGCGGCCGTTCAGGGTCTCGGCCGTGTCGGGGCATTGGTCGGCCGTGTCGGCCACGTGGTCGTCGTCGTTGTCGGGTTCAGGGCAGCCGTCTTCGTCTTCGAAGCCGTCGGCGTCTTCGGCCGTCGCTGGGCAGCGGTCGACGTCGTCGGTGACTCCGTCGCCGTCGGAGTCGACCGGTCGCACGACGACCGCGGCCGTCGCACCCTGGTTCGGAGTCGGCGCCGTGCCCGCTTCAGGCGCGGTGCTGGCCTTGGGCTTCGCGGCCGCCACCGCCGCGGCTTCGGCCGTCAACACCCTCGCCATGGGAGCGCCGTGCTCGAGCTCGACTTCGGGGCAGCCGTCACCGTCGCGCAGCCCATTCGGGGTCTCGGCTTCGAACGGGCAGCGATCAGCCACGTCGGGCACGCCGTCGCCGTCGGCGTCGGCCGTCGCGCGGCGCTGGGCTTCGGCGCGAGCGCGCTCTTCGACTTCTCGCGCTTTCTCGGCTTCGTCGTGCTCGTCTTCTTCGGCGTCACCCTCGTCTTGGGCGGGAGCGGCCACCGCCGCCGTCATGGCCGGTGACGTCGTACCGGTCGAGCCCGTCGACGGCACACTCCCCGCGTCGGCCGGGTGCCCGCCGACGTCGCCAAGGCCAGCGCCGTCGCTCGATACATATGGAGTGGCACCCGGAGGTGGGGTGGTGTCGGCTCGGGTGGGTGTGCGGGCGGGAGCCTCTTCTTCGGCGCCCACCCAATGCGAACCAACGCGCGGGCGTCGGGGGTGCCAGCGGCTCCGAAGAAGCCCGCGCCGCCGGCCAAGCCGACGAGCACCTGGTCGGCGATGAGCCAGCTGGCCCCGCCCAACACTTCGAGGCTCAGGCCGTCGCGCTTGAGCGCGTTGACGCCAATGACCTGCATTGAAAACTGCGCTTCGGGGCCGAAGGTCAAACGCCCGTTCAACACCGACATGCCGACGAACAGGCCGGCGCGCGCTTCTGACGCCGACACGAGGCCGAGCGCGGGAGGGCCGAACGACGCGTACGGCCGAAACAGAAAGCCCAGGTCGAGCGAGTAGCGCCCGGGCCCGAACACCCCCGACGCGATGGCATGACCCAACAAGCGCACGCCGGAGTCGCCCTGGTGGCGAACTTGCGCGCCAATGGGTACCCAGACGTCGGCTCCCACGTGCAGCGAGAAATGATCTCGCTGGGGGCGGCCGAAGAGCCGCACGAAGGCGCCGGCCCTCGGGTCACCGACGCTCGCGGTCTTCAGCGGCGCGACGCCGCTCAGCAGCTCGGCCGTACCTTGCTCGAACAGACTCACCGGCACGTCGGCGCGCACAAGCAGCCGACTGAAGGGAGCGTACGCAAGCTCGAGGTGCCCCACCGCGTTGAGCGAAATGATGGGCACCAGGTCGCCGCCGAACGTGGCGACCTTGGGCACGAGCGGCTGGGAGGCGCCGTCGAAGGTCAGGCTCACCGCGAAAGCGCGGGTCTCTGAATACCAGGGCCGTTCGACCAGAAATGAAGCGCTGCCGGCGGCGGTGCCGTCGTAGCGGTCGAGTCGAAAGCCTCGGTTTTGGGCCAGCGCTCCGGTTGCACCGAGAACGGCGATGCAGACCAGCGCGCCAGTTGCTTGAAACGAAAATCGCGGGCCGCGCACGTGGGTGCGCAGAGTACCGCAACACGGGCCGATGCAAAGCGATGACTTTGACGAGCCCGCGAAGCATGCGACGATTCGCGAATGCTCGAGACGGAAGTCGCCTTGTGGAAGTCTCCCGCGAGCCTCTCAACTGACAAAGACGAGTTGGCCGCTCTCCGTGCAGTGCCACTGTTCAAAGACCTCGGTGACCGCGAATTGCGCAGGGTGATGCAACTTCTGCACGTTCGGCAATACGAGGCCAATGAAGTCGTCTTTCGCGAGGGCCAGACCGGTGCCGGCGTCTACATCGTGAAACAGGGCGAGGTAGACATTTGTACGCGCAAGGAGGACGGCTCGGAGCTCAAGCTCGTCACCTTGCACGCGGGCCAGTTCTTCGGCGAGCTCGCGTTGCTCGAAGACGCGGCGCGCAGCGCGACGGCGGTCGTGCGCAAAGCGGGGGTGCTCTTGGGCATGTTTCAGTCAGACCTCGAGCACCTCGTGCAGCGAGACAGCAAGCTCGGTGCCCGAATCATTTGGAACCTCGCGCGAATGACGGGCGCGCGCTTGCGTGAATTGTCGGCCTCGCTGCGGCAGACCCAAGCCAAGCCGGCCGCGCCGGCACCGGCGGTGCCTCAATGAGCGGCCCTGCGCCTGAACTGTTCGCGGCGGGTACGCTTATTCCTCCCCGCAGAACGTTGTCGCTGGGCGAGCAAGTGGTGCGGGCGTTGGTCGTGACCTTGGCGTTCGCCGCCATTGGCGCGGTGGCGTACGTGTTGAAGTTCTTGCTGCTGCCGGTGACCGTGGCGTTGCTGCTCACCTACGTGCTCGGGCCGCTCGTCGACATGCTCGAAAACCGCGGGTTGTCGCGCACGCGCGCGGTGTCGATCGTGGTGTTCGCGCTGCTGGGCGCCATTGTCGCCGCGGGCGCCGCCATTTGGCCGACGCTCGAATCGTGGCTCCAAGAGACCCCGACGGTCGGTGAGCGCAGCGCGTTCGAAGTGCAGCTCGAGCACCGGCTCGACCAATGGCAAGCCTCGTTGAGCGCGACGTACCGGCAAGTCGACTGGGTGAACGTCTTCGGCAAACTGCGCGCGGTGTTGCAGCACCAACGGCAGTCGCTGGTCGAAGGCTTGCCCGCCATGGCGCTCAATGTGTTGTCGCACGGCGGTTCGGTCGTGCTGGCGCTGATCATCACCGTGTTCGTGTTGCGCGACGGCTGGGCCATGAAACAAGCCGTGGTGGCGTTGGTGCCGAACCGGCACTTCGAAAACGTGCTGGTGATGATCGACCGGGTCGACCGCCAAATCGCGTCGTACCTCATCGGCACCGCCGCCGAGAACGGCATCGTCACCTTGTTGGTCGCGCTGCCGCTGTGGCTGTTGGGCATGCCGCACGCGTTTCTGTTCGCGGTGCTGTTCGGGGTGTGCAACGTCATACCGTTCGCGGGGCCGTTCATCGGCGCTTCGGCCGGGCTGTTGTTTTCGCTGCTCGACCCCAACGCGCCGTCGCTCGGCGTGCTCGTGCTGGTCTACGTCGTCGTTCACTTCATCGACGCGGGGCTCATTGGGCCCATGGTCATGGGCAAGAGCCTCGACATGCACCCGCTCACCGTCATCGTCGGCATTGCCATTGGCGGCAGCTTGGGCGGCGTGCTCGGCATGCTCGTGATCATACCGCTCATCGCGGTGGCGAAGGCGATTGTGACGACGGTCGCCGAGGGCGTTCGCAACGCGGCCACCGCGTAGAACGACGACCGGGTGCGCTGGAGCCCTCCTTCAGAATTCGAGGAGTACCGGCTCTTGCGCCCCATCGGCCACGGGGCGATGGGGCAGGTCTGGCTCAGCCACGACCGGCTGCTCGACCGGCCGGTGGCGATCAAGTTCATCGGCGCGTTGACGCACGAGCCCGCGGTGCGCGAACGGTTCTTGACCGAGGCGCGGGCCATTGCCCGCCTCAGCCACCCGAACGTCGTCACGGTGCACCGCATTGGCGCGCTGGGCGCGCAGCCCTACCTGGTGAGCGAGTGGGTCGAAGGGCAGAGCCTCGAGGCGGTGGCCAAGCCGCTCGCGCCCCACCTGGTGCTGGGCCTCGCCACCGACCTGGCGCGGGGGCTCGCCGCCGCGCACCGCTCGAACGTGCTGCACCGCGACCTGAAACCGGCGAACGCCATGTGGGCGAGCACCGGCGTGGCCAAGCTGCTCGACTTTGGCTTGGCGAAGTTGGCGGCCGACGCGCCGCCCGGCCCGACGGCGACCGGGGCACCGCTTTCGCCGGCGAGCAACGACGCCGACCCGAACGCGACACTCGACGACGCGGTTCATTCAGCGGGTGACGAGAACGTCGACTCGCCCCGCGCCGCCGTCACCCGCGCGGGGGCCGTCATTGGCACGCCGCTCTACCTCGCGCCCGAATGTTGGCTGGGCGAAGCGGCCACGCGGCGGAGCGACGTGTATTCGTTGGGGGCGCTGCTGTACGAGCTGTGCGCGGGGCAGCCTCCGGTGCGTTTCTTGGGCGAGGGCACCATCGCCGAGCTCGCCACGCGCCACGACGCTCGGCCGCTGCTCAGCGTCGCCCCCGCGACCGACGCCGCTTTGGCGCAAGTCATCGACCGGGCCGTTTGCCGAGACCCGGCGCTTCGCTTCGCCGACGGAGACGCGTTGCGAGACGCGCTCGAGCGGCTGCACCTCGCCCGCGCCGCGCGCCCACCGGTCGACAACCCGTACCGTGGGCTGTCGGCTTTCGACGCCGAACACGAAGCGCTCTTCTTTGGGCGCGACGAAGACGTGCGCGCGGCGTGCGACCGCCTTCGCGGCGGCGGCTGGCTCGTCGTCGCCGGCGAATCGGGGGTGGGCAAAAGTTCGCTCTGCCGCGCGGGCGTGGTGCCACGCGTGTTGGCCGGGGTGCTGGGCGACGGCCGAAGTTGGGCCCAGGTCACCGTGCTGCCCGGGCGCCGGCCGCTCCAGGCGTTGGCTTCGGCCTTGGGGCCCTTGGTCAACCTCGACGCCGAGGCGCTCCACGCGAGCCTGCGCCAAGAGCCCCGCGCGCTCGGCCGGGCGCTCGTCGCGGCGCTCGGCCAGCGGAGCGGGGCGCTCGTGTTGGTCGACCAACTCGAAGAATGGGTCACCTTCGCCGAGCCCGAAGAAGCCGCCATGGCCGCCGCGGTGATGCTCTCGCTGGCCGAAGCGGGCCCCGGCCTTCGCGTGCTCGCGACCGCGCGCACCGACCTGTTGTCTCGCTTGTCGACATTGCCGGGCTTCGGCACTCGGCTCGGCTCGGCGCTGTTTCTGTTGGGGCCGGTTCGCCCAGAAAACCTCGCGCAGCTCATTCAAGGCCCGGCCGAGGCGTTCGGCGTGACGGTCGAGCCCGAGGCGCTGCGCCAGCTGACCGAATTCGCTTCGGCCGGTGGCGCGTTGCCGTTGCTGCAGTTCGCGCTCGCCCGCCTGTGGGAAAACCGGGGCACCGCCGACGTGCTGACCGCGGCGTCGCTCGCCGCCATGGGCGGAGTCGGCGGCGCGCTGGGGGCCCACGCCGATGCGGTGTACGCGGCCATGCCCGCGGCGCAGCAGGCGGCGGCCCGGGAGTTGTTGGTGTCGCTCGTGTCGGTCGGCGCCGGCCGTGACGTTCGGCGCCGGCGGCTGGAGACCGAAGTGGTGCGCCACCCCGCCGACCGTGAAGCCCTCACCACGCTCGCGCGCGCCCGGCTCGTCATGGCCCGCGACTCGGCCGAAGGCACCACGTGGGAACTGACCCACGAGACCTTGCTGCGGGCGTGGCCGGCGCTCGTGTCGTGGTTGGCCAACGACGCCGAGACCCGACAGCTGCGCGAGCGCTTGTCGACGGCCGTCGCCGAATGGAAGCGGGTCGGCCGGCCCTCAGAAGGCCTGTGGGGCGCCGCGCAATGCCAGGAGTGGGCCCGCAGCGGAGCCGTCGCCGGCACACCCGACGAAGACGACTTTCTCCGTCGCTCGAAGCGGGCGCTGCGCCTCAAACGGTGGCGGCTGCCCGCGGGCGTCGCGGTGTTGGCCGTGGCCGCGCTCGCGACCTGGGGCGGCGCGCGGCTGACGCAGCGCCGAGCGCTCGAAGCCCGCGTGGGCGAACACCTGCAGCGCGCCCAGCATGAAGCGCATGCGCTGCGGGCGCTCGAGGCCGACTTTCGAGCGCGCCAACAGCGGGCCTTCGAGGCGTTCGATTCGGGCGACTGGCCCGGCGGTGAAGCCGAGTGGGTCGGCGCGCGCGAAGTCGCCGAGCGGTGGCGCCGCGCCTATGACGTGGCCCGCGCCGAGCTCGACGGCGCCCAGGTCTTGGTGCCCGCTCACCCCGTGGTCGTCTCGCAGTTGCTCGACCTGGTCGACGCCCGGTTGGCGTTTGGGGCGGCCGAAGGGGCCGAGCCGCGGGTCGACGCCGAGCTGCTTCGGCTCGACCTGGTGGGGGCCGGCGCCGCACTGCGCGAACGGCTCGAGCGGCCCGCCCGACTCACGCTGGCCCTCGACCCGCCCGACGCCCAGGTCGTCGTGCGGCGAGTCGAACGCGACGCTTCGGGGCGGCTGCGACTGGGGCCTGAGCGGCCGTGGGAGCCCGGGGCCCTCGAGCGCGGCTCCTGGCGTTTCACGGCTCGGGCGCCGGGCCGGCAGACCGCACACCTGCCGGTCGTGGTGCACGCCGGTGAGGTGCTGCGGCTGCGGCTCGCGTTGTTGCCCAAGGCCGAAGTGCCCGACGGCTACGTGCACGTGCCAGGCGGGCCGACGTTGGTCGGCGCGGGCGGCGACGAGTCGGTGCGGCGTGACTTCTACGACGCGGCGCCGCTGCATTCGACCTGGGTGCCCGACTTTCTCATGGCCCAGCACGAGACCACCTTCGCCCAATGGCTCGCCTGGGTCGACACGCTGCCCGCGAGCCGTCGAAGCGCCGCCCTGCCTCGGCTCGAGGCCAACACCGGCGCCGCCGACGCCGCTCGGCTCTCCTTGGCGTTCGGGCCCGCCGGCTGGGCCCTCGATTTTCGCCTCGACGGCCGCACGGCGCTCGTCTTTGGCGACACCATCACTTACCCGGGGCGCACCCGCCGCCAACACCAACGCTGGGCGCAGCTGCCAGTGGTCGGAGTCACTCCGCTCGCCGCGGCCGAGTTCGCGGGGTGGCTGCATGACAGTGGCCAAGTGCCCGGCGCCCGGCTGTGCACCGAGTACGAATGGGAGCGCGCCGCGCGAGGCGCCGACGGCCGAACACTGCCTCACGGAGAAGTGCTCGACCCCGACGACGCCAACATTGACGTCACCTACGGGCGAGTCGACGGCGCGTACGGCCCCGACGAAATCGGCAGCCACCCCGACTCGCGCAGCGTCTTCGACGTCGACGACTTGGCCGGCAACGTGTGGGAATACGTTCGCCCGACGGCCAAAGACCCCAAGAAGCCCTGGGCGAGCAAAGGCGGCTCCTGGCAGACCAGCCTCTTGTCGAGCCGGCTCCCGAACCAGTACGTGCTCAATGAGCGCTACCGACAGGCCGAAACCGGCGTTCGAATTTGCGCGTCGCTGTTACCGCGCTGAAATGGCGTGACTGTCTCGAAATGAGTCAGTTTGGCGATGCAAGCTGTTGAATTTACGCGTGTGGCATTTTGGCTCACCGTCTGCTTTGACGCGTGCCCATGCGAGTGACTGTCTTGGGCTGTGTGGTGCTCATGGGCTGCGGCGTCGGTTCAGAAGGTGGTGCCGTGACGCCGTCGGTGGGGGTCGTGCACCAGGCGGGCAAGACGGGCCAAGGCAAGACGGGGCAAGGCAAGACCGGGCAGGGCGACACCATCGGCGTTTCGCGGGCGGTGGTGCGGGGCTCATTCTCGGTTCGCACCGGGTACAACCCGAAGACGGGGTACACCAGCTACGCGGTGGGTCGGGCCAGCTTGAAGTTGGTCGGCAGCAAGCCGGGCACCGAGTTGATGGTGGGGTCGACCGTGATCAACACCGAGAGCGCGACCGATCAGCTGTCGGCGCCGCTGGCCACGTTCACCATGCAAGAGCTCGACGCGCTGGGGGAGCCTCTCTACGGCAGCAACCGCGCGGCCCGCATCGTCAACAGCATGGTCGACACCGACACGACCGCGAACCTCATGGGCGCCGGTTTTCGCGACGTCGTCACCAACTCGGCCAACGGCAATGTGCTGCGGTGGTACCGCATTCAGGTGCCGAGCACGTCGGCACCAGGCCAGTGGGAGAACCTCTGCCAGGGCGCTGGCACCAACGGTTGGGCGGTCGTGCTGCCGGGCTATTTCTCGCGTGACGGCGCCTTCGTCGGCGACTCTCCGTATTACTATTCGTTCGCCTGTCTCGACGGCACCGCGGCCAAATGTCTGCGCTGGGGGTACCGCCCGTGGCTGTCGCTGTTGCCGTCGGGCAAAGCCGTCACGGCGGTGTCGCTCGAGCCGCTGTGGCGAGCGTGCTACCGCGCCGCGAGCGCCGACTACTGCAACGACGGCCGTGGCTTCACCTACGATGGTACCCCCATCGACCTGTGGGACCGCTACGGCTTCATCACCAAGACGCCCGAGTCGCTCATCGGGTGGGACGGCCAAAGTGGCGCCTTGCCCGACGCGTACAGCGACGAAGGCGCATTCGACCAGAACGGTGCGGTGTGCCTGGTGCGCGAGCGTTGGTACGACCTCGACCAGACCCGCGCGACCTGCCGCTCGAACACCCAATATTTGAACGGGTCTCAGTTTTGTTTGACCCCCTCGGCCGACGGCACCTGGTCGAGCTGTGGCCCCAAGGGCACCGTGTCGACGCCGACCAACATTTTCGACCGAGGCGGCCTGACCTGTTCGCAAGTGGCGGCGCGACCGCCCTTGGTTTTCGTGGCCTCGGCGCCGTCGTGCGTGATGCGCCACGACCCCTTCATCACCGGGTGGGCGCTGCCCGCCGACTGCAACTTCACGACCGCCACCGTGTGCGCCGACCGCGCGAAGTGCTGCGCCGAAGACCAAAACGGTGTGCCGTTGCGGCTCGACAACCAGTGGGACCAGACCTGCGTGACCATGGCGCACATGGTCGCGGCTGGCACGTACCTCCCGGGGTCGATGCACTGAGGGGGCCTGGCGTCACGCTGGCGCCGAGACGACCTTGAGTACCGCGGCGCCGTGGCGCTCAATGAGTTTCACGCCGACCCCCCGCACCGCCCGAAGCGCGGCCAGCGACGTCGGGGCCGCCACCACGATGGCGTGGAGCGTGCGGTCGGTGAGCACCCTGAAGGCCGGCACGCCCAGTTGCCGCGACACGTCTTTGCGCCAGGCCTTGAGCTTGGTCACCTGAGCGGAGTCTTGACCGCCCGCCCCGCCTCGGCGGTGCCCCCGCCGGCCTCCTCGGCGCCGCGTCTTGGCAGGTCGAGCCCGCTCGGTGGGCGGCTCCTCGACGAGAAATTCGGGGCACTCGAGCCGAGTTTTCGCGCCGTCGGCCAGGGTCGCGCGCTTGAAGCGAATCGGCTTGCCGTCTTTGACGAAGTCGTCGTCTGCCAACGAGAGTGCTTTCGCGCGCACCAGGGCCGCGAGCAGGCGTTCGAACCACTGCCGGTCTGCGCCTTCATCGGGGTACAGGCGGCGAAACAGGGTGCCGGTCGAAACGCCGTTGAAGCGGCCCAACTCGGCCACGACCGCGTGGGCGGCGGCGCGCTCTTGGGGGCTCGGCGCTCGAAACGCCCGTCGCAACGAGTCGCGTGGGTTGCACGAGTCACATTGGCCGCATGGGCGCTCGTCGGCCCGGTCTCCGAAGTGCCGCACCAGGCGGGTCATGCGGCAATCGGTTGAATTCGCGAAGTCGAGCACCTCGTCGAGTTGGGCCTCACGGTGGGCGCGCAGGGCCTCGTACCGCGCTTGCCAGCCGTCTGGGCCTGGCCGCACGACGTCGTCTTGGTCAATGGTGAGGCCCCCGTGGTTCCACAACTTGTCGAGGGCGGCCTCGGCCACGTCGGCCTTGAGTCGGCTGGTCGCGAGCAGCGCTTCGCGTGAAAGGCCCCGGGCGGGTACAGCGCGCAGCAGCTTCTTGAGCTCGCTGACGGCCGGGTAGTCGCGCGCCAGAAACGATTCGTGCATTTTGCGGTCGGCCCAGCCGTACAGCAACAGCGCGCGGGCGGGCTGGCCGTCACGGCCGGCGCGGCCGATTTCTTGGTAGTAGGCCTCGAGCGAGCCGGGCAGGGCGAGGTGCACCACGGTGCGAATGTCGGCCTTGTCGATGCCCATGCCGAAGGCGATGGTCGCCACGACGACGTCGAGTCGACCTGAAAGAAACGCCTCTTGGGTCTTGGCCCGGGCATCGGCGGCGAGACCCGCGTGGTAGGCGGCGGCCCGGTGGGTACGTGACAACACGTCGGCCACGTCTTCGGCCATTTGGCGGCTGGGGACGTACACCACGGCCGGTACGCGCCCTTGGGCGGCCAACGTGTCGACACACTCGGCAACCCGGTCGCCCCGCGGCACGTCGCGCGCTTCCAACGCCAGGTTGTGCCGCCGAAAGCCGCGAATGAAGCGCCGGGCCGACGCAATGCGCAGTTGGGCGAGAATGTCGTCTTGCACGCGCGCGGTGGCGGTCGCCGTCATGGCGAGCACCGGCGCTTCGAAGGCGGGCAGCCGTTCGCCGAGCAGGCGGTAGTCGGGTCGAAAGTCGTGACCCCAGTGCGAAATGCAGTGGGCCTCGTCGACCGCGACCAGCGTCGGAGGTCTTCTCGCGAGCAGGTCGGCGAAACCGGGCACCGCGAGTCGCTCGGGGGCGATGGTCAGAAAGTCCAGCTCTCCGGCGAGGTAGCGCCGGCAGACCTCGCGCGACTCTTCGCGGCTCCGGCCCGAGTGAATGCGCTCGGCGCGAAACCCGCGGGCCTGAAGCTTGGCGGTTTGGTCCTCCATCAGCGCGATGAGCGGGCTGATGACCAAGGTCGTACCACCTCGCGCGATGCCGGGGAGTTGGTAGCAAAGTGACTTGCCGCTGCCGGTGGGCATGACGAGCAAACCGTGGTGGCCCTGGGTGACTGACTCGCAGACCTCTTGTTGTGACGGGCGAAAGGCCGAAAACCCGAAACGCGTCGACAGAATTCGTTGCAGCGCGCCGGTGGTCGCCGACGTCGGTGACGGGCCCCCGAAACCCACGCCCGTGGCCACTGCTGCGCCAGTCTGCCGCCGTGCTGCACCATTCGACTCAAAGGCATTGGGCGCGGCTGGTACGCGCGCGAGCACCCGCTGGCCGATCTCCGGCCCTGAGTGGAGCGTCATCGCTGGCTCCGCTCCTCGAGTCGTCGCGATGGTTGTGCTCCCGGTTCCGCCAGACGGTCTGGGCCCGCCGCCGCCCGCCCCGGGAGTCAGCCCGCCGAGCACCTCCACGACGAAGCGCTCGATGCGCTGCATGAATTCAGCGAGCGAACCGCGGCCCCGCTCGAGCTCTTTGAGTGCCAATTCCCACTCGCCGGTGAGCTGGGGGCTCTTGACCGCTTCGTGCACGAGGCCGATCAGCGCCTCACCCCGCGCGGTTGCCGCGAGCGACTTGCCGTCACGCGCCACGTACCCCCGAGCAATGAGCGTCTCGACGGTCGCCGCTCGGGTGGCCGGCGTACCGAGCCCGCGTTCTCGCATCGCCTCTTCGAGTTCTCGGTTGTCGAGCGCCTTGCCCGCGGTCTCCATGGCGGTCAGCAAGGTCGCGTCGGTCAACCGCCGCGGAGGCTCGGTTTGCTTGTGCTGCACTTCGGCTTTCGTGACGGCGCGCTGCTGCCCGACGCTCAGCCCGTCGGGCAGCGCCGCGTCATCGGGCTTGCCGCGGCCCAACTCGAGCACCTTCCACCCGACTTGGGTCACCACGGTGCCACTCGAACGAAAGTGGTCGACGCCGCCTGACGTGGTCACGTGGGTCACCACCTGGGTCACCCGCGTGCGGTGGTCGTCGTGCCAGGCCATGAGCAACTGCCTGCAGACCAATTCGTACAGCTGCCGTTCTTCGCGAGACAGCGCCTTGCCTTCGGGCGATTCGGCGGTGGGTATGATCGCGTGGTGATCAGACACCCTCGCGTCGTCGACGAACCGGCGCGAGAGCGGCCGCTGCCCAGTGCCCGGCGCCAGCCGGTCGCGCCACGGGGCCGAACAGGCGGCCACCACCGGCCCCAACTCGCCGGCGACCGTCTGTGAGAGGTGTCGGCTGTCGGTACGCGGGTAGGTGAGCAGCTTGTGTCGCTCGTAGAGCGTCTGGGCGAGCTCGAGCGTGTGTTTCGCAGTGAAACCAAAGAGCCGGTTCGCGACCCGCTGAAGTTCGGTCAGGTCGAAGAGCAACGGCGGCGGCACGCTCTTGTCGACCCCGCTCGCACGCGCGACGGTGCCTTGCTGCCCTCGCACCCGCTCGCAAATGCGACTGGCCAGCGCCCCGTCGGGTGGCAAACGGCTGGCCAAACGTGCTTCGCCCTCGGCCTTGGTTTTCGCCGGGTCGAACCAGGTGCCACGGTACGAATCGGCTCCGGTACCGAACACGGCATGCACCTCGCAGTACTTCTCGGGCACGAATTCGCGAATGGCGCGCTCGCGGTCGCACAGCAAGGCGAGCGTCGGCGTCTGCACCCGGCCGACCGAGAGCAAGTCGGGCCCGAAGCGCACGGTGTAAGCCCGGGTCAGGTTCATGCCGACGAGCCAGTCGGCCCGACTGCGACCCTCAGCGGCGTCGGCCAGGCGGTCGAACGCACTCGCGGGCTTCAGCTGTTGAAACCCCTTTTCAATGGCGTCACGGGTGAGCGAGCTGACCCACAGCCGGTCGACGGGGCGGGTGCACCCGGCCGCGCGGTAGATGAACCGAAAAATGAGCTCACCTTCGCGGCCGGCGTCGGTGGCGCAGACGACGCGGGTGACATCAGGCGCGTTGAGCAACGCCCGCACCTTCTGAAAGTGAGACGCGGTTTGGTCGAGCACCGTGAGCGGCCAGCGCCGCGGCAACATGGGCAACGCCTCGAAACGCCAGGCCCGCCACGAGGGGTCGACGTCGTGTGGCTCGGCGAGACCGACGAGGTGCCCAATGGCCCACGTCACGCGCCAGCCGTTGCCCTCGAAGCAAGCGTCGTGGCGCGCACGGGCGCCGAGCACCGCGGCGAGGTCGCGAGCCACCGACGGCTTTTCTGCGAGCACCAGCGTGGTCATGCGCGGCGCACCCTAGCCGCGCGGGCTGACATTCACCGAAATGCTGGCGGTTGGGGCCAGGGCAATCGCATCATCGGTTTCCAGTCGTCTCTGTAGCTTGGCGGCATGCGAGCGAGCGCAACGTGCAGTCGTGTGGCGGTGAATTCGTCGAGCGTGAAGTCAGTGGGCTACGACGGCGCGCTTTCGACGTTGGACATCGAGTTTTTGAGCGGCGCGGTCTACCGGTACTTCGCGGTGCCCGCGGCTGTGCATTTCGCTCCGATGAGCGCCGAGTCGGTGGGTGCCTTCGTCAGCCGACGAATTCGAAACGGTTACCCGTTTGCCCGGCTTTGACGTCTGTTCTTGTCGGGCTCGTAGGCAGTCTTGAAACCGAGAAGGTGCATCATGAAGTCGCCGCTCCAGCTGGCCTTCTTTCGACGAGTGGCGATGCCGACCTTGCGCGTCGTCGTGTCGCCCTTGAGCAGGTTGAGCGCCACATGTCGCAGCATCGCCATGTTCTCATCAGCGTTGCCGATGCGCACTCGGCTCTGGTCCTCGTCGAATGCAGTGTCGAGCACCCAGTGAAGGCTGTTCTCGACTGCCCAGTGGCTGCGTACGGCATGGGCGAATTTCTGGGCGCTATCGCCGGCGAGACTTGAAATGAAGTAGCGAGTTTCGGTTGACGCGTGGCCTTGAATCTCCCGGGTCGATTCGACCATGCCGACGCTGCAGAGGCCGGCCCACTCTCGCTTCTGTTTGCACCAGTCGAGAATCGACGACACCCAATACTTTCGTGTCTCGATGCGGCCGTGTTCTTTCTCGAGCGTCTCGTAGAAGTCGTGCTTCACCGTCTCGAATCGCTCTTCACGCGCTTCTTGAAAGAATTGCTTGGTCGACTCGTGCAGCGCCGACTGATTGCCCTTGAGGCTGATGACGTAGTCGGCGCCCTTGTCGACGATGGTTTGCACCACCTCTTTCTGGGCGCCCATTGCATCGAGCGTCACGATGCAGCCCTGCAGGCTCAGAATTTCGAGCAGCTTGGGGATGGCCGTTATTTCATTCGAATGCTCGTCGGTTTTGATTTGGCCCAAGACAAGCCTTGCCTTCGACGCCCCGGCGCTGACCATGTGAATCGCCGCCTTTGATGAGGCCTTGTCGAAGCTGCGGCGCAACGTCTTCCCGTCGACGGCAATCACTTCGCTTTCGGTCACTTCAGCGACGCTTTGAATCCACGAGGTGAAGCAGCGCGAAAAGGCCACGGGGTCGAGCGCTGCGTAGAACCGACCGAAGGTGTCGTGCGACGGTACGCCGTTCGGCAGCCCGGTGAAGGTCTTGAACCAGTCTTGCCGAATCTCAGCGAATTCTTCGAGGTCGACCCAGTTGTCGACGCCGCAGATGAAACCGCAAATGCTGATGACCAGGATGTCGGTCATCGAGTGCTTTTTCGTTTGCTCGATTCGAGGGTCGCTCAGCGTTGCGAACTTCTCAATCAGCGTGGCCGTGACCCGAGCGGGCTTCTTCATCACCACCGTCGATCACACCGTCCCGACGAGCGCAATCATTCAATGGTTGGGTGATTGAGGGCCCACCACACCCAATCCGGGGTCCAGTCGAGCGTCGCAGTCTTCACCTGCGGCGCGCTCGCCACGCAGCCCACGCGAAAGGCTGGCACCATGACTGCGAGCGCGGTGAGGCGCGCGTTGTCGGCCCGCACAGAAATGAATGCCTCGAGTTGAGACGCGGGCACGCCCCCGGCCAACCAGCTCGGCAACGACCGACCCGTCGACGGGCACGTTCAGGCGCACCGAGAGCGGCGCCGGTCGACTCGGATGCTCGGCGACGTGATGAACCCAATCGGCCAGATACGGGTTCCGCAGCGCCGGCCAACCAGAGCTGAGGTCTTCCGAAGCTCGCGCCGCGCGAATGAATTCGGTGACGCACGCCGGTTGCCCGGTGAGGTCGAAAATCGCCTCGGGCGACGTGGCGCTGGGCGTTGGGTTGTGTACGGCCACAGCTCAAAAGGACGCAGAACCGTTCAGAGCCCAACCCAGCACCCCTCAGAGAGCAAGGCCATCGGCAAATCGACGCCGCGTGACTCCATGGTGCTGGCGCTCGTGGCGAGCGAGTTCGGCGCGCCGTTGGTCAACTTCACGTCAAGGGCAAACGACGTTGAGTTGTCAGGGCACTCCGAACACGGGCGCCGTGATGCCGTCGGCCGAGCAGAAGATTGGCGCGCTGACCAGCAAGTGGAACCAGCCGTCAACTTGAGTTGATTCACTGGCGTCATTTCGAAACTTCAGGCCGCAGCTCAGCCTGCGACGCAGAGAGAACCAGCTGTCGCGTACAACACACACTGCCCCGGGCTGCCGTCCGAGAGGACGAAGACGCCATTTCCGTAGCGGTGCAGCCGGGCGGGGCAGCGCTCCGACAAGCTGAATGCCGCCCGAAGCCACCAATCAAGCGGTGTTCGCCTTCAAATGCGGCCACGTCATAGAAGAAGCGGGGCTCCTCTGTCGCCGTGACGTGAGGGCTCCCTTCGACGCGTGCGGTGGGCCGCCTGGTTTCGAAGCGCACCTCATGCTCACCCCGTCTGCACCGCATCGTTCCCGCCCTGCTCGTCACGCTCTCCACCTCGTGCCGCCCACGACTGAACAGTCATCGCCACCGAACTGATACGGAAAACGAGCGCTCCGAGGTGAGCACCGACGGCGACCAATGGGTCAGGCTTCGCAGGGGCGTTGGTAACCGGTACGCCCGCGCAACCGACAAGCAAACAGGGCTTCGAGGCATGCCTTCATGCAGTCGCGTGAAGGTATCGCACATGGTCACGTCCCGTCATGGTGTCCGTCGTTGCGCCATCCTTTGCGACTGCTACGCGGTTTTTTTCAGCGGCTCACTTGTGATGCGTTTGACGTCGCTGGCGTCCACCTCCTTCACGGTTGGTACCTCAAAGGTCATGTAGCGGCGCACCACAGCCCAGTCGTCGTTCATCTCCATCAACACTGCCCCCACCAGGCGGATGATGGCCTCGCGGTTAGGGAAGATGCCCACCACGTCTGTGCGGCGCCGCAGCTCGCGGTTGAGTCGCTCCTGCGGGTTGTTGCTCCACACCTGGCGCCAGTGCTCCTTTGGGAAGTTGGTGAAGGCGAGCAGCTCTTCCTTGCAGTCGTCCAGCATCGTCGCTGCGTCGCGCATCTTTGGCCGCAGTTGCTCGACGACACGTTTGTGCTGCTCTCGTACCGAGTCGGCGTCGGGCTGGGCGAAGATGCTTCGCACCAACGTCGCCACGAAGGGCTGCATCGACTTCGGCACCTTCGTCTGGGCCTGATCCGATTTCGAAGACACCGAGTTATTCCGTATCGCTTCGATTGCCTCCGTACTGCTTACGAAGGTGTCAACGGAAGCGGATCAAGCCCAAAGTGCATGGCGGGCGCGCTACGCTTTCGAAAGTGGTGAACGTTGTGGCAACGCGTGGTTCAAGCATGAGTGGCGGGCACGTTTCGGTTTTTTGAATCGGTGATTCTGGCGGTCGGTGCCCTCCAGACGGCCGAACTTTGAGGTAAGCCTGGGCTGGCATGAATGCGAGTTCGTCGAAAGACACGCCAGAATCGCCCGAAGCGGGGTTGTCGACCGTCGACGGTCGGGGGGCGGTCGGCGGCCACGAACAACCGGGGTTGTCGTCGGCGTGGCTCTTGGTCTTCGAGCGCGACAGCACGCGAATGGTGCCGTTGCCGTCGACGGGTGAACTGACCATTGGCCGCGCCGAGACGTGCGACCTGCGCCTCGAAGAGCACCGGGTTTCGCGCACCCACGCGCGGCTGACGTTGGTCGACGGAGAAGGCCGCCTCGCCGACCTCGACAGCCAGAACGGCACCGTGGTCAACGACGACCGGCTGGTGGGCCAGCGAACGCTGTCGTCGGGCGACGTCGTGGTCATCGCCGGGGTGACGCTGGTGTTTCATTCGAGCCGTCGGCACGCGCGCGGCGCCACGTTTCTCGAACCAGGCGCGTTTCGGCAGCGGGTCGACGTCGAACTCGAGCGCGCCGGGCATTTTTCGCGCCCGGTGTCGATGCTCGACGTGTCGTTCAACCCCTCGCCCGACCGCCCGCGCGTCGTGCTGGCGCTCGAGCAAACCCTGCGGCGCGTCGACCTGGCGTCGTGGTCGGCGTCAGACCACTTGTCGGTGTTGTTGCCCGAGGCCGACGCCGCGGCCGGGCGCGAGCTCGGGCTGCGTGTGCTCGAAGCCATTGAACCCGTTCACCCGGGCGTGCGCGCGGGTCTCTCCGTCTTTTCTGAAGACGGCGCCGACACCGAGACCTTGCAGAGCGCCGCTCGGGCCGCCGCCGCGAGCGCGAAGTTTGGCGAGCTGGCCCTGGCGCATGACACGTTTCAGACGTACCAGTTCGGCGGTCGGCAGGTGGTCGTGGCCGACGGCGTCATGCTGCGCCTGTACGAATTGGTGCACCGCCTGGCCCAAAGCGAGTTGTCGCTCGTGGTGCACGGCGAAACCGGCACCGGCAAAGAACTGGTCGCGCACGCAGTGCACGCGCTGTCTCCTCGGGCGGCGAAGCGGCTGGTCACCGTCAACTGCGCGGCGCTGTCTGAAACCCTGCTCGAGTCTGAATTGTTCGGCCACGAACGCGGCGCCTTCACCGGGGCCACGAGCACCAAAGAGGGGCTGCTCGAGGCCAGTTCGGGCGGCACCATTTTTCTCGACGAGGTGGGCGAAATGTCGCCGTCGCTGCAGGCGAAGCTGCTGCGAGCGCTCGAGAGCCACCGCATTACCCGCGTCGGTGACACGCGCGAGCGCGAGGTCGACCTGAGGGTGGTGGCCGCCACGCACCGAGACTTGCCCACCGAAGTCAAAGCGGGGCGGTTTCGAGAAGACCTCTTTTTTCGGCTCGCGGGCGCCACCATTTGGCTGCCGCCGCTGCGCAACCGCCGGCGCGAGTTGCCCTTGCTCGCGCGCCGCTTTCTCGACGAGGCGTGCCAGAAGCTCGGCAAGCCCGCGCCGCTGCTCTCTGCCGCAGCGACCCAAGTGTTGGGCACCTACCCCTGGCCGGGCAACGTGCGAGAGCTGCGCAACGGATGGAGTTCGTCTGCGACCCTGCTACAAGGCGAGATGGTCGAGCGTTGGCACCTCGACGAGCGACTCTCGAAGCCGCCTCGCCCACGGCGTCGACTCCGCCTGGTCGCGTCGAGCAAGCAAGTGACGGCAGCGACGCCGAGGCCGGTCACCTTTCGCCTGCTCGCCGCACAGTGCGCGAACTCGAAGAGCGGACGCATGGTCGGAAGCCCTCGAAGCCCACCGGTGGAACCAGACCCGCGCGGCGTCGGCCATTGACATGCCGTTGCGCACGTTCGTCACCAAGTACAAACAGTACGAGCTGCAGCGGCACCGCCGAGGCCCTTCGGCCTGACCACGCCGTTTTCGCATCGCGCCGAAAGTGCGCGACGCGCCGAAATGGCGCTCTCGTGCGCTCGTAAGTAATTGAAAACACTCCGCTTTCGCGGCTCGGGCGCTGGGCCCCGGCTTTGCGATGAGGCGGGCTCCCTTGTCGTACCCGGAGCCGGTCATGCGCCAGTTGTCGCCCGCCTTGTTGATGTTTTGTTTCTTCTCGGCCTGTGGGCCCGTCGAAGGGTTCGACCCGTTGACGGGTGAAGGCGTGGCGGTGTCGCGCGCCAACCTCACGGTTGAAAACTTGTACGCGAAGCTGCGCGAAGGCGAGGGGTTGCTCGCGCTGCCGCCGCCGACCGAGACCATTGCCGTGGGCCGGTTCGACTGCAGCACGGGCACGTTCACGGGCCTGCGCTCGTTTCGGGTCATCGACTCGAGCGGCAAGCCGAGCTGGGTGCCGCCGGTGGTCAGCATCAACGCGGTGAACGCGGTGCTGTCGTTTCAAGCGAATTGCGCGCCGCTCACGTTGACCGTCGGCTCCCAGACCGTCACGTCGACCACGAATTCGATTTCGCTCGACGTCGGAGCGCAGTGGATGCCGAGCTGGACGCTGAACGGTGGTGGGCGCACCGTGAGCGACCGGTTGCAGATTTCGCGGCCGCAGGCCTTCGGCGCCGGCGCGTTCACCCTGGCCGCGTTGCCGGTGTCGGTGGTGTACGAGCCGCCGCAAAACCTGGCATTCACCAACCGCGCCACGGTCTCGTTTCGCGAAGAAATGACGACCATCACCACGGTGTCGCGTTCTGAAAGCAACTCGGTCACCAAACCCAAGTGGGCCGCGCGGCAAGTCTTCTCGAGCATCATCAACACCCTGGCGCACAAACCGGGCATCGGCGTCGCGGCGTCGAACTTCTTCGGCGGGGTCGAGGCGGCCATCGGTTCGACCGAGACGACCACGACGACCGGCACGACCGTCAACACCGACTCATCGCTCGGCGTTTCTCAAGTGTTGAGCACGAGCATCAGCACGGCGGCGCACACGGGCCCGGGGCGGGGCGACCTCGTCGTCTTCTACAAGAACGCGCGCGTCGCTTGGGCCATGAACGAAGGTCAGGTGTCGCTCATGCTGTTCGACCATGGGCCGCTGGTCGTGGCCACGGTCGACACGCTGCGGGCCGACCTGGCAGCGGTGCAGAGCGGGGCGGTCGCGCCGGTGACCCAGCTCGACGCGGTGACCTTGACGGGCTTGTTGTCGCTCGACCCCAACGTGCAGCTGAACCCGAAGGCGTCGACCGCGTTGTCGGCGCCGCGCTTCAAGAAAGAAACGAGCCTCGTGCTCAACGGCACCTCGTTCAACAACAGCGTCAGCCACACCATTACCAGCACCGACCAGACGTCGACCCTCAACACCCGCACCAACGTGACCGAGACCCACGCGGGGTGGCTGTCGGTCATCGGCATTGGGTACGACGGGTCGACCACCAGCACGACGCTGTCGCTCGGCACCTCGCGCACCGACGTGGTGAGCAACACGGTGTCGGCCTCGTTCGACCTGCAGGCCGCCGCGACCGAGAGCTACACGGTCGACGTCTTCTACGACGCGATCTTCGACTCGTTCGTCACTCGAAAGCCGGTCGTCTTTCAGACGTTCTGAACCCACCCTCACGAGAGCCACCACCATGAAAACACCATGCATGCTTCTTTGTACTGCCGCTTTGACGCTGGGCGCGGCTTGCGGCCCGGCCGACGACCAGCCCGCTTCAACTGAAGTCGCCACGACCGACCAAGGCCTCTTCGTGAACGCCTGCGGCAACGAGCTGACGCCCATTTCGGTGCGCAGCCGCGCCATCACCTGGCCGTACGCGTTGACCGCCGATTACGTGAACCCGCCGTACACCTCGGTCGGGCGGTTCAGCCGGGGCGGGCTCGAGTACCTCTCGGGCAATGACCTCACCTTGTCGATTCAGACCGACGGCTGCACGACCGTGCGTTCGGTGACCGAGAACGGCGTGGCCCTGGCCAACAACGCGGCGGGCGGGCAGGGGTTTCAGGTGTCGACGACCGGCACGACCACGGGGGCGTTGCACGTCATCACGATCAAGTTGCCGCAGCGCACCGACGGCTTCACCGAGCCGCTCGTGGTGACGCTCGCGCGGGTCGATAACCGCAAGGTCACGCCGCTGATGACGCAACTGAGCTGGACGCTCGTTCGTTCGTACCAGGTCGACGCGATGAACGTCTCTCAGGCGGTCATCGTGTCGGGCGCCGAGCTCAAGAACCAGTTCGCCCGAGCGCTCTGGCAGAAGTTCAACGGAGCGGCAAATTCGACGACCGTCACGTTGGCAGACGGCACCGTCAAGCACCTGTTCGCGTACGACCCCTCGTCGCTGGGGGTGTACCCCACGTCGGGCGGCGTGAATTTCTCGTTTCGCTTTCGCAGCGACGAAGGCGACGGCTGCTGGCCTCGGGTCACCGCGCACGGCTCGTTCGCCGTCGTGGCGCAGAGCGGGTCGGAGCTGTCGATTCGGTGGGCGGCCACTCCGGTCGGCGAAGTCGACCTGTTCGACGGGTGCGCCAACACGCCCACCCAAATCTTCATTTCGGCGGTGGTCGAATCGTTCTTCAACGGCCAAACGACGGTCGACCTGCGGTCAGCCCTCGAGGCCGAAATCAATGGGTCGCTGCCGCAAATCGGGCTCGGGCGCGCGTACCTGTACAATTCGACCTCGTCTTCGGGGGGCGTGGCGGTGAACTTTCGCTTGCCCGTGCCGACGGTGTCGATTTCGGTGCCCTACGTCTCGCTCGGCGAGCCCGCGGCGAGTGTCTCGTTCCCCTCCGGGGCGGTCATCGGCTTGTTCGGCCGTGGCATCACCCGCGTCGACAACATCTACTCTGGCCCGAACGGGCTGCCGAGCAGCGCGAGCTACCCCGCCGCGACGACCCTGGCTCGCGTCGACAGCGCGTTGCCTTGGCCGGGGCGCGCCGTCGCCCAAGTGGGGGCGCGCAGCGCGACCCAGTCTCAATACCAATGGCTCGCGACGCCGGGCTGCCGGCTCAACCCCACCGGCCCGCTGTCGTTCGGCCTCAACGACACTCCGGCCGACGCCGCCCGCAACCGTTCGTGGGGTGCCTCGGGCTACGTCGTCGGCCTCGCGTTCTATGACGCCGAGACGCTGAACATTCTCAAGCTCGGCACCTCGCCCTGCGCGTCGAAAGGCGCTGACGTCGTTCAGTTTTGAGCCGGGGGGCGGCTCGGTCAGGCCCGCCCAGCGGCTCCGTCTGGGCGGGCATGACCTTCGGCCCAGACAAAGCGCGCGACATGGCGCGGTCGATTTTGCCTTCGACCTGGCGCGGGGCGGGCAAGTTCAATGCCTTCGCGCACCGTGCCAGCCGCCATCGTGTTCGCGAGGCCTTGGCGGCCTTGGCTCGGGCTCCCCACGAATGGGAGGAACTCGTGCTCGATGAGACCGACGCCCGCGAAGTGAAGGGCGTCGTGTCGCGCCGGCGCAGCCAAGACAAGGTCAACCCCTTCACTCGGTGGGCGCGGCATCGCACCCGGTTCGTGCCCCTCGCCGACCGGTTGACCACGCTGGCCTCGGTCTTGCCGAAGAACCTCATCGGCCACCACGCTCGAAGCCACCTCGCTCACCGCCCGTATTTCTCGCCCAACGCGAAGCGCCCTCGACGCCGCGTCTCGGCGTGGCTCGACCGGGGCTATGTGCTGCAGATCATGCGCCGCTTGGTGGTGACCGCCTCAGGCGTCGCCGCGCTGCACCAGGTGCTCGACTCCCGGCGGTACCGGCTCGTGGGGTGGAGCGAGGCCGACGCACGGCTGCTCAACTGTTCTCGGCGCCTGCTCGGGTTGCACGACGTCGCCGCGTTCGTCACCGAGCTCAACGCCACGCGCGAGACGAGGGCCGTGCTCGACCAGTTTTGTCGGTGCCTGGTGGGGCTCCACCGCTTCGACCCAGAAGCCGCCGCGCTCGCCTTGCCGAAGGTGATCGACGTGCCCTGGGCCGACATCGTTTTGAAATGGGCCGCTGAATCTCTTGCGCGGGCCTTGGCTCTGACGCACCTGGAGGAATCACCATGTGCAGCCAAGTGCAGTGCCGTGTTTGTGGAAAGCCAACCTGGGCCGGGTGCGGGGCCCACATCGAGCAAGCGCTCGCCAACGTGCCGAAAGCCGAACGCTGTAAGTGCCGAGAACAAGGCACTTCTGCGGCGCGAAGCGGCACACCTCAGCCGCCCTTTCGCTGAACCCATTTGGGCCGCCCAGGCTCTCACCACCATGGAAACGAGACTGGTGGTGGTCGGGGGAGTGGCTGGCGGTGCGACCGCCGCGGCCCGAGCCCGACGGTTGAACGAACGGGCGCACATCACGCTCGTCGAACGTGGGCCGTACGTGAGCTACGCGAACTGTGGCTTGCCGTACTTCATTTCGGGCGACATCGAGAAGCGCTCGAAGTTGCTGCTCCAAACGCCCGAGGGGTTCGAGGCGCGCTACCGGGTGAACGCCCTGGTGAACACCGAGGCCCTCGAAATTGACCGGCCCGGCAAGCGGCTGCGCGTCAGAGGCCCGGGCGGCGAGTCGTGGCTCGAATACGACCGCTTGATTTTGGCCCAGGGCGGCAGCCCGATCATGCCCCCGCTGCCCGGCGCCGACGCCCCCCACGTCTTCAAGTTGTGGACGGTGCCCGACATGGACCGGCTTCACACCTTCATCGAAGAGCGCAAACCGAAGTCGGCCGTCGTGGTGGGAGGCGGCTTCATCGGCCTCGAAATGGCCGAGGCGTTCGCCCAGCGTGGCTTGGCGACGACCGTCGTCGAGCTGCAGCCCACCGTCCTCTCGACGATGGACCGTGAGTTCGGCACGCTCATTCGCGGCGAGCTCGTCGGCCACGGCGTTTCGGTCGTCACCGGGGTGGGCGTCAAAGCCGTGCAGCCCGACCAGACGGTCGAACTGTCTGACGGTCGCCGGGTCGCCGCCGAGCTGGTGCTGTTTTCAGTCGGCGTGCGGCCCGAATTGAGCCTCGCCAAAGCCGCGGGCCTGACCTTGGGGCCGACCGGCGGGTTGTTGGTCGATGAGCAATTGCGCACGTCAGACCCGTCGATTTTCGCCGCGGGAGACATGATTGAAGTCGAGCAACGCGTATCGGGCCGGCGGGTGCGGGTGCCGCTCGCGGGCCCGGCCAACCGCCAAGGCCGCATCGCCGCCACGAATGCGCTGGGCGGCCACCTGACGTACCACGGCGCGCTTGGTACCAGCGTCGTGAAAGTCTTCGAGGCCACCGCCGCGTCGACCGGGCTCACCGAGAACGCCGCGCGCGACGCGGGCTTCGACGTCGGCGTGGCCGTCATTCACAAAGACCACCACGCCAGTTACTACCCGGGGGGGCGCGAACTGTCGCTCAAGCTCGTCTACGACCGAACCAACGCCAGAATTCTGGGCGCGCAGGCCTTCGGGCACGCCGGCGTCGAAAAGCGCATCGACGTGGTCGCGACCGCGCTGCTGGGGCGCCTGAGCGTTCACGACTTGGCCGAGCTCGACTTGGCCTACGCGCCTCCGTATTCGTCGGCGAACGACCCGCTCAACCTGGTCGCCTTCATCGCCGAGAACGACCTGTCGGGGTTCAGCCCGCTCATCACCGCCGGCCAGCTCAAGGCCGAGCTTGGCGGGGGCACTCCGCCGGTCGTGCTCGACGTGCGCACCGCCAAAGAATACGCCGAGGGGCACCTCGTCGATGCGCTGCACCTGCCCGTCGACGAACTGCGCGCAAACCTGGCCAAGGTACCGCGCAACCGACGCCTCGTCGTTCATTGCCGGTCGGGCTTTCGGGCGCACCTCGCCTTGCGCATTTTGAAAGAGAACGGCTTCGCCGATGTGGCCAATGTCACCGGTGGGTGGGTGAGCCTTGCGACCGACGGGGGCTTGCCGGTCGAGCGGGGCGCGCACCGTTCGGTGGCGTGAATCTCTTTTCGGGGTTCAGGCTCTCACCGCGCACACCCGTAAGGAGAGGTACGACGTGGACACCAGTTGGCTGAACATTGCAATACCGGCGGCGATCATCGCCGCGTTCATTCTGTTCAAACGCATGGGGCGCGTGAAGCCGGCGCGCGCGCATGAACTCGTCAAGGGCGGAGCGGCGCTCGTCGACGTTCGCTCACCGATGGAGTTCTCGAGTGGGCACCTGCCCGGCGCGCTCAACATGCCGCTCAATGAATTGGGCACGCACCTGCGCAAGTTGGGCCCGAAAAAAGACCGACCGGTCGTGCTGTATTGCGCGAGCGGCACCCGCAGCGCCATGGCGCGCTCGGTGCTCAAAGGCCAGGGCTTCACGCAGGTGTTCAACCTGGGCTCCATGTCGAACTGGTAGGCCTCCGTGAACGCACTCCAGAAGAACGGCGGGTGGCTGGTGGCCGCGGTCGTCGGCGTGGCGGTGCTGCTGTTCATGGGGCACCCGACCGAGGCCGCCGGCTTCGACGCGCGTGCCTTGGTGAAGAATGGGGCCGTGCTGCTCGACGTGCGCTCGCCGGGCGAGTTCGCCGCAGGTCACCTCGCCGGCGCGGTCAACGTGCCGCACGACGCGGTGACGGGGGCCGAACCTGAGCTGCGCGGTCACCGAAACGACGATGTCGTCGTGTACTGTCACAGCGGGCGACGGAGCGCGCTCGCCGTGGCCACGTTGCGCGCCGCC
>JBGAIY010000074.1:0-23304 GCA_044225205.1 Myxococcaceae bacterium
GTACGGGCGGTGGAGGTGGGTCAAGTGGCGCCGACGGAGGCGCGCCGGGAGCCGACGCGGGCGGCCAACCCCAAGCCGACGCGGGCACGTTCGCCGGTGACGCGGGCGTCGACAGCGCGAGTTGGGCGACCGGCTCAGGGGCCTTTCTCGAGGGCAAGAGCTACGGCGACCCGTTCGCGAGCGGCATCGGCTCGACCTGCACCGCGTGGAAAGCGGCGACCGAAGGGCCGTGCCATTCGAATACGTATTTTCGAAAAGACGTTTCTGACGGGCTGGTGGGCCTGCCGACGCGGCTCGAGCTGCTCATCGTCGACACGGCGTGCAACCCCATACCGAATGCCGTCGTCGAAATTTGGTACGCGTCACCGGCGGGCACGTACTCAAAAGCCGCGGAGGCCCTTGACGCGGGCACCGGGTATGGCGGCTCGCTGAGCGACCTGAACGTCGGCTTTTGCACCGGCAACAACACCGAAGCGCTGGCTTCGAATTGGCTGCGCGGTTACCAGCTGGCCGGGGCCGACGGCCGAGTCACGATCGACGGCATTTTCCCCGGCTGGTATTCGGGCCGCACGACGCACATTCACTTTTCGGTCACCGCGAACGGCAAGACGTTCACCTCGCAGCTGTTCGTCGACGACGCGCTCAACACGCTCATTTACACGACGCACGGGGCGTACAAGGCGCGCGGTCAGAAGAACACGACCAACGCGACCGACAATGTCGTGAGCCAGTCGGGCCTGTCACTGAGCAGCGTGGTCATGTCGTACGCTCAACAACCCGACGGCGCCCTCGTGCTGTGGAAAGCGCTCGCCCTTGGCTGAACGCCGTCAGTTGCAGCCGCGAGCGGCTCGGGCCTTGAACTCGACCCACTCGGCAATGGCCAGTTGGGCTTCGACTTCAATGTCGGTGAAGACCAGGCCAATTTTCGTGCCTTCGAGCAGCCCGTGCCGCGAAACCACGACGGCGCGCGCGAAAATCGACTCGCTGAAGGTCGGCACCGAGACCCTCATTTCGATTTCGTGCCCGAGCGGGGGCGCGGTGGTGATGAACGCGGCGCCTTCGGCCGAGAGGTCTCCGCGGGTCGACCGCCAGCGCTGGCCCGGCTCGCGCACGTCGTAGGCGACCTCGGTGCGGGGCGAGTCGCGGCGCTCTTCGAGGCGGCGGTCGGGGGTCATTTCCATTCGGGTGCGGCGCTCGGCCAACGTGCGACGTTCGTTCATGTGCGTCACGGTGCCACATGGTTGAAGCAACGCCATTTTTCGGCCCCAGCTCACCAGCGCGGTGAGCCCAGGTGATGGCGAGGGATGCCCTGCGCGTAAGCACCGAATCTCACGGCAGAAATCACGTTGACGTGCGAGGTGCCCCCCGATAAGCAGCCAGCGCACTCCTTCGTGTTTCGAGGTCATTCACGTGAGCAACTTCGCGCTCGACCAGATTCAGGCGCAGCTCCCCGAGGCGCTTGCCGAGCGATACACCGATCGCGCCGGCGACGTCTGGGGCGTCATCAAGGCCGATCACATCGTCAAAGTGGCCCAGCTGCTCAAAGAGCGGCTCGGCTTTCGCCTCTTCATTTCGATGGACGGCGTTGACCGCCTGCACTTGCCGCCCGAAGAGCAAGAGCCGCGCTTCGAGGTCGTCTACTTCTTGAAGAACGTCGAACGAAACGAGCACGCGCGTCTCAAAGTGCGGGTGGCCGAGGGCGCCGAAGTGCCGTCGATTCGGCACGTGTTTCAAGGGGCCAATTGGGCCGAGCGCTTCGTGTGGGACTTTTACGGAGTCGTCTTCGCCGGCCACGGCGACCTGCGCCGCATGTTGACCTACGAAGAGTTCAAAGGTCACGCGTTGCGCAAAGACTACCCGCTGCGCGGCCGACAGCCGCTGATACCCGAGCGACCGATTCGCGACATTTTTCGCGGCCCCGGCACGAACGGCGTGCAGAACTGAGCGGCGCGCCCGACCCGGGCACCGCACCCTTCTTTTTGACGAACCTTTTTCACGAGGTGTTTCATGGCTACCGGTGATGAATACGACCCGACGCCGAGCAACGACGAGCTCGAAGCGCATTTGCAGACGCGCAACATGGTCGTCAATTTGGGCCCGTCGCACCCTGCCACTCACGGCACCGTGCGGCTGCGCATCGAACTCGACGGAGAAACCATCGTCTCGATGGACCCCGAAATCGGCTTTCTGCACCGCGGCTTTCAGAAGTCGTGTGAAAACGTCACGTGGACGCAGGTGCTGCCGTACACCGACCGGCTCGACTACGTGGCCGCGCTGGCGAACAACTTCGGCTACCTGACCGCGGTCGAAGCGCTCATCGGGCTCGAGATACCCGAACGCGCCGCGTACATTCGGGTGATCGGCGCCGAACTGCACCGCTTGGCGAGCCACCTGACCACGGCGGGCGCCCTGGCGCTCGAACTGGGCGGCTTCACCGCGTTTCTCTACGCGCTCGAAGCCCGCGAACTGCTCACCGACCGGGTGACCGAATTGACCGGCGCGCGGCTCACCACGAGCTTTGGGCGCATCGGCGGCGTGAACCGCGACCTGCCCATGGGCTGGGGCGAGAAGCTGACCAAGAGCCTCAACAAAATTGAAGAGCTCGCGGCCGAAGTCGATTCGCTGCTGACCCGCAACCGCATTTTCACCGACCGCACCCGCGGCACGGGGCTCATCACCAAAGAAGACGCGCTCGACTTCGGCTTCACCGGGCCGTGCCTGCGTGCGTGCGGCGTCGACTATGACGTGCGCAAAGCCAAGCCTTATTGGGCGTACGGCAAGCTGAAGTTCACCGTGCCGGTGGGCCACAACGGCGACAACTTCGACCGGTATTACCTGCGCGTGCTCGAAATCAAAGAGTCGCTGTCGATGATTCGGCAGTGCCTGTCGACCATGCCGGGAGGCCCGGTGATGATCGACGACTGGCGCGTCGCGATGCCCCCCAAAGAGCAGGTCTACAGCTCGATCGAAGGCGTCATCGCCCACTTCAAGCTGGTGATGGAAGGCGTGCCCGTGCCGGCCGGCGAGGTGTACCACTCGACCGAGTCTCCGAACGGAGAACTGGGTTGGTACTTGCGCAGCGACGGTTCAGGCCGGCCCTACAAATGCCACGTTCGCGCGCCGGGCTTTCAGATTCTCGCGGGGCTCAAGCGCATGTGTGAGGGCAAAATGTTGGCCGACCTGATTCCCACGTTCGACACCATCAACATGATCGGCGGAGAAGTCGAGCAATGAGCGACGAAAAGAAAGTCGAAGCCCCGAAACCCGCACCGCCTCCGGCCGGCCCGCCCGCGCCTCCGCCGCCGAAGAACCCTGGCTTCGTCACGTTCTCGGTCGACGGCAAAGAAGTGGTGGCCAAGCCGGGCACCAACATGATCGAAGCGGCCAAGCAGGTCGGCGTCGAAATACCGTACTACTGCTACCACCCGCGCCTCACCATCGCCGCGAACTGCCGCATGTGCCTCGTCGAATCGTCGGGTGCGCCTCCGGGCAAGTTGGTGCCGGCGTGTCAAACGGCCATCGGTGAGGGCGTGGCGATCAAGACGACCACGCAGAAGGTCAAAGACCAGCAGCGCGACATCATGCAGTTCTTGCTGCTGAACCACCCGGTCGACTGCTCGATTTGCGACCAGGCCGGCGAGTGCAAGCTGCAAGACTATTACATGCGGTACGACTTCAAGCCGACCAAGCTCGAGGGCGGCAAAATTCTGCGCAACAAACGCAAGGTGCTGGGCGACACGGTGGTGCTCGACCAAGAGCGCTGCGTGTTGTGCACCCGGTGCGTACGCTTCATGAGCGAAGTGGCCAAGGCGCCGCAGCTCGGCGTGTTCGGCCGCGGTTCTCACGAAGTGATCGACGTGGCCCCGCACGTGGGCAAGCTCGACTCGAACTACTCGGGCAACATCGTCGACATTTGCCCGGTGGGCGCGCTGCTCAACCGCGACTTTCGCTTTCGGGCGCGTTCGTGGTTCTTGTCGGCCGCGCCGAGCGTGTGCACGGGGTGTTCGAAGGGGTGTTCGACCTTCGCCGACTTCATGGGCCAAGACGTGTACCGGTACCGGCCGCGCGAGAACGAAGCGATCAACCAGAGCTGGCTGTGCGACCAGGGCCGGCTTTCGTACAAGCGGCTCAACCAGCACCGGGTGCTGCAGTCGGTGCTCGGGCGTGGTGCCGACGCCAAAGAGGCGACGCGGGCCGAAGCGGTGAAGTACGCGGGCATGAAGCTCAAGCCGCTCGCGGGGGGCGTCGCGGTCATGGCGTCGCCCGTCGCTTCGAACGAAGACCTCATGGCGAACCTCGCGTTCGCCCGTGACGTGTTGAAGGTGACCCAGGTGTACGTGTCGGGGCGGGCCGACGGCGAAAAAGACTTCTTCTTGATGCAGGCCGACAAGAACCCCAACCGCAAGGGCCTCGAATGGGTCGCGGCGGCGTTCGGCCTGACCCTCAAGCCGTTCACCGAGCTGACCGCGGCGATCGACTCGGGCCAGGTGAAGGCGCTGTTCGCCATTGGCGCCGACGTGCCCGAGGCCGACGACGTGTTCGCGAAGCGAGCCGAGAAGCTCGAGTTGTTCGTGGTGGCGGCGACCAACGAGAGCAAGGTCACCGCCGCAGCGCACGCCGTGCTGGCGACGGCGAGCCACGTCGAAGACGAAGGCACCTTCACCCAAGAAGCGGGCATCACCCAGCGGTTTCGTCGGGCGTTTCCTCCCAAGGGCGAATCGCAGCCCGCGTGGAAGTGGGCGGTCGACCTCGCGGCCGAATTGGGCCACGACCTCAAGGCGACCAACTCGCGCGACGTGTTTCGGGCCATGGCACCCTCGGTGCCGCAGCTCAAAGACTTCGCGTGGGACAAAGCGGCCCCGATGAACAAGACCCGCCCCGGCATTTCGACCATGGCGGCCAGCGCCGACGGCCGGCCTCCGGGGTGGCGTGAACAGGGCATACCGAGCGTGCGCGGGCTCAACACCCCGCAGGGGACCTAACGAACATGCGAATTGCACTCGTCTTGACCGCGGTGGCGACCATCATTGGCGCCTTCTTCGGCGTGATGCTCGCGGCTTACGTGTTGGCCGGTTTCGCCGAAGTGTACTTGTACGAATACGTCGGTTGGCACGGCGGCTCGCAGATCGTCGCGATGCTGGTGCTCATGCTGGTGGTGGTGATGGTCATCGCCACGCTGCTGACGTTGGCCGAGCGCAAGTGGTCGGCGTTCATGCAAGACCGCATGGGGCCGAACCGGGCGCGCATCAACCTGCCGGGCTTGCGCGACCGCGCGTTGGGCGGCCTCCCGCACATCGCCACCGACGTGCTCAAGATGCTGACCAAAGAAGCGTTTCGGCCGCAGAGCGCGAACAAGTTCTTGTTCAACTTGGCGCCGATGTTGGCGTTCGCTCCGGTCTTCGCGCTCTTCGCCATTGTACCGGCTGGCCCCACCATCGACTTTCAGGCGAGCGCCAAAGACGTGCAGCACTCGTTTCAAGTGATGATGGTGTCGGCGAACCCCGACTTTGGCCTGTTGTACATGTTCGCCATTGCGTCGCTCGCGGTGTACGGCACGTCGCTCGCGGGCTGGTCGTCGAACAACAAGTTCGCGTTGCTGGGTGGCGTGCGCGCCTCTTCGCAAATGATCAGCTACGAAGTCGCGCTCGGGTTGTCACTCGTCGGCATGATGATGGCGTTCGACACCGTGAAATTGGCGGGCGCCACGGGCATGGCGGCGCAGCAGGCCGAATACCTCTGGTCGTACCGCTTCAACGGGTTCGACGTGGGCATACCCAAGTGGGGGTTCTTGCTGCAGCCGGTGGGGTTCGTGCTGTTCTTCGCCGCCGCCTTCGCCGAGACGAAACGCGCCCCGTTCGACTCACCCGAAGGCGAATCAGAAATCGTCGGCTACTTTCTCGAGTACTCGGGCATGCAGTTCGGCCTGTTCATGATTTCGGAGTTCGTCGAAGTCGTCGTGCTCTCGGGCGTGCTCGCGGCGGTCTTTTTCGGTGGCTGGTCGTTGCCCTTCGGCCAGGAGTGGATGGCGAACCAGAGCTGGCTGCACGAGCACCAATACGTGCTCGGCGCGATCTACGGCACGGTGTTCTGGGTCAAAGTCGTGTTGCTCTGCTACCTGCAACTCGTTCTGCGGTGGACCCTGCCACGCTTTCGGTACGACCAAATTCAGACCCTGGGGTGGAAAATTCTGTTTCCCATTGGGTTGGTGAACTTGTTCGTCACCGGAGCGCTGATTTTGTGGGACCCCTCACTCAAGCTGTTGGCGCTCTTCGGCATGCTCGAAATTGGCGCGGTCGTGGCGTTGACCCTGACCCAGCCGGCCCAGGTTCGTCACGAGCAAGAGCGGCGTGAGCGCGACCACGGGCACGGCCACGGTCACGACGACCACGGCGCCCACGGCGACGGTCACGGCCACGACGACCACGCGGCTCCGGCGCCGGCACTCACCGCCAACACCCACTAAGTTCAAACGCGAGAAACGACGACCATGTCACACGCTACGCACGATCACGGTGGGCACGGCCACGGCGCCGCCGACGAAAAGCCCCAGTTGATTGAACAAGACGTTCGCGAACGGTCATTCGTGCCCGAGTTGCTCAAGGGCATTGCGCTCACGACGAAGCACTTCTTGCGCAACCTCTTCGGCGAACGCGACCCCTACCACGACGTCATTGACCGCGTCGGCCTGTCGACGGTGTCGACCGTGCAGTACCCCGAAGAAAAGGTCGACTACCCGCCGGGGTACCGAGGGCTGCACCGCTTGGTGCCCCGAGAAGACGGCAAGCCGCGCTGCGTCGCCTGTTACATGTGCGCGACCATTTGCCCGGCGCAGTGCATCTACATCGAGGCGGGCGAATACGGAGACAACTCCGAAGCGGCCGAGTCGCGCGTCATTGAGAAGTACCCGAAGGCCTTCGTCATTGACGAGCTGCGCTGCATCGTCTGCGGCTTGTGCGTCGACGCGTGCCCCAAAGACGCCATTCGAATGGACACGTACATGCACACGCCGAGTGAGTACACCCGGCAGGGCTTCGTGTACGACATACCCAAGTTGCTCAAGGGGCCGCCGGTGTCGCACCCGTCAGACCCGTGGTTCAAGCGCGGCAGCTCGCAAGAGCCCGACCACCAACCGATGGAAAAGCACGCCCGCATCGGCGAGGGGCTGGGCAACTACAAGCTCGGCGCGACCATTGAAGTCGACCACTCGAAGCCCGTCGCGGTGACCAAGTTTCTGAAGTGAGCAAACCCGACAGCCGCCTCCACGCCGCGTTTTCGAGCTGGCGGGTGGCGTCGGTTTCGCTGCTGTCGCTCTCGTCGGGCCTGCCGCTGGGGTTGGTGATTTTCGCCATACCCGCGTGGCTCACGAAAGTTGGCGTCGACATCAAGACGGTGGGCGTCGTGACGCTCGCGCAGGTGCCGTACGCGTTCAAGTTTCTCTGGTCTCCCTTGATGGACCGGTTTTGGCCGCCGTTTCTGGGGCGAAAACGCGGGTGGGTGCTGACGTGTCAGGTCGCGTTGGCGTTGGCCTTCGGGCTTTTGGCGTGGCTCGCCGGTGAAACGCCACCCATTGCCGTCGTCGCGACGTTGATGTTGCTCATTTCGTTCGCGTCGGCGTCGCAAGACATCGCCTACGACGCGTACGCGGTCGAAGTGCTCGAACCGTCAGAATACGCCGCGGCCACCAGCGGCCGAACCGCGTTGTACCGCGCGGCGATGTGGGTGTCGGGCAACGTCGTCATTTCGCTCGGGCCAGTGTGGGGGTGGCAGCCCACCCTCGCGGCGCTGGCGTTGGTCTTCGTCGCGCTCATGCCGGTGACCGTGTTCGCCGCCGAGGTCAGCTCGCCGCCGCCACCGGTGACCAGCCTCATGACCGCCCTGTGGGAACCGTTCGTCAGCTTCTTGTCGCGGGCCCGAGCGCTCGAGCTGACGGCGTTCATCTTCATTTACAAGTTGGCCGACAACTTGGCGCAGGCGTTGGTGCGGCCGTTCTTGTTGCAGCACGGCTACAGCGACTGGGACGTTGGGGTCGGCAGCGGGCTGGTGCTCATGGTGTCGGTGTCGGTGGGCACCATCGTCGGAGGCGTGGTCACCCAACGCCTAGGAGTCGGTCGCGCGCTCTGGGTCTTCGGGGTGATTCAGGCGCTGGGCAACGTGGGGTACGCGGCCATCGCCGGGCTGCCGGTCGACCGCACGCTGCTCTACGTCGGCGTGGCGGTTGAGAACTTCACCGGAGGCCTCGGCAACGCGGCCTTCGCGATCTTGCTGCTCAAGCTGACCGAGAAGCGATTTTCGGCGACGCAATTCGCGCTGCTCACCAGCTTGGCGGCGCTGGGTCGAACGATCAGTGGGCCTCCGGCGGGGGCGCTGGCGTACGCGTTCGGGTGGCGCGACTTCTTTTGGCTCACGATCATCGCGGGGGCGCCGGGTTTGTGGCTGTTGCACCGCTTCGCTCCGTGGTTCGAACCGAACAAGACGCGTTTCGAGGCCGACAGCGCCGAACGGGTACCGGTCGGAGCCCCGTGGCCACGAGCGCACCTGTGGAGACTCGGGGCCCTGGCCGTGCTGGTCGGCACCACCGTCGGGCTCGCGAGCGCCGCCACGTTGAGCGCCCTCAAGAAATTCAAAGAAACGGGCGCGTTCGATTGGTTTGCCGCGGTGGGGGCCACCGTCACTCCGGCCTCGGCCGTCGAGGGCATCGACCTGTTCGGGGCGGTGCTGTTCGGAGTGCTGTGCGGGTTCGCCGTCGCGGCGTACCTCGCGGCGCGCGGCCAACCGCCCGAGAGCCCTCGACCACGCTCCAGCGAAAATTCGAATGGCCTGGGCCCATGAACAGGCGAGTCGCCGCGGTGAACACCTGGGTGTTGGCGGCGGCCACGCTGTGCTGGCCAGTCACCGCCGCCGAAGTGGGCGACGCCCTGCCCGACCCGAACGTTCGCGATGCCGATGACACGCCGATCGCCCTGCCCGACTTCGGCAAGAAGGTGCTCACGGTGTTCTACGCCGACGCCGACGTGGCCGACGTCAACGACCCGCTGGTCGACGCTTTTCAAGCGCGGCACCTGAACCCCGAGCTGTCACGAGGCATTGGCGTCGCGAACCTCGAAGACTCCAAGGCGCCGAACTTTCTGATTCGCGCGGTGATTCGCGGCAAGAACAAGAAGTACCACACGAACATTTTGACCGACCCCAACCATTCGCTGCCGAAGGCGTGGGGCCTGGGTGACTGCAACAACCAGTCGGTCGTCGTGATCATCGACCAAAACAGGGTCGTGCGTTGGGTGCGGCGAGGGCCGGTGCGTGGGCCCGACATCGACGAAGCCATTGCGCTGGTCGAACGCTTGACGGGAGAGAAAGACGCAAGCCCAGACGGCGGGAGCGACCTCCGTTCGCGTTGAACCCAAGCGAGCACGACCAACCGTGCTATTCGGCGACCGAACGGAGGCGCAGCGATGGGCATTGGCGGGTGGCTCGTGTTGACCCAGCTGTTGGCGGCGCCGTCGCTGACCGTCACGTGGGTGACCCCATGCGGCCCTCCGCCACAATTCGACGGTTTGCCCGAGGGCGCGGCGGCGGTGGTGATCACACCGATGGGTTCGCGCTGGCACACCGACGTCGCCTTCGTCTTGCCAACCCAAGGCCGCCGCAGCCTCGACGTTGACACCTGCGAAGGCGCCATGAACGCGAGCGTACTGCTGCTGAAGCTCGGTGCCACGGCGCCCCCGCCCCCACCCCGAAAGCCACTGCTGGCGCTCGAGGCGCCCAGGCCACCTGCTGTTCGTTCTGCGTTCGAGCTGAGGCCATACCTCAGGGGAACGGGCAACCTCGGTTCGTTGCCTGAGCTTTCGGGCCGCATCGGCGCGGGCATTGGCGTGCTCGGAGCGAGACTGGCTGCTTTCGCTGAGGGGCGCATGGGGTTCGCAGCCACGTTCGCGGGCGGCCCGGCCGGAGCGCACTACCGCATCACCCCGCTCGTCGGCGGGCAGCTCATGGGCTGCTGGCTCGAACCGCTCGTGCGGCGGGTGCGACTTGGCGGGTGTGCCGTGGGCGTGGTCGAAGCCTTGAATGTGCGCGGCCTCGACGTGGCCAACCCGCGCTCGGTCGACGTGGTTGGGTTGGCCTTGGGCGCCGACGCGCACGTCATGGTTGAGGTGTTCTTGGGTCTTTTCGCCTTCGGCCAGGCCGGCGTGCGCATCGCGCTGCGAAGACCCTCTGTGTTTTTCGACGGTTGGGGCACCGTCTTCACGGCACCTTTGGTCGGTGGCGAAGTCAGCATCGGCCTCGGGTGGAAATTCGAAGTGCTCCGAAATGGAACCTGAGGGCGTCGGCCACGAAGGAGGCGTGAACTCCGCGTTGCGAGACGAGGCGGTCGACCCGCCCCTTTTCGACGACCTCTACGAAAGGCACGTCGACGCCGTGTGGCGTCTGCTGGCGCGCGCCGGAGTGCCCAGTTCTGACTTGGAAGACGCGGTGCAAGAAGTCTTCTTGGTCGCTCACCGAAAGTTGCCTGAGTTTCGCGGTGACTCGCAGCCCAAGACCTGGCTGTTCAGCATCGGCCTTCGGGTCGCGAAAGACGCTCGCCGCCGACTGGCGAGAAAGGGCGGCACCGAGCCGCTCGACGCCCACCCCCGCCTCGAGAGCGACCAGCGACTCGAAGAACAGACCATGCAACGGCAGCGCTTCGAGCAGTTGCTTCGGCTGCTCGACGCGCTCGACGACGACTTGCGCGAGGTGTTCGTTTTGGCCGAACTCGAAGAGCTGTCGGCTCCCGAAATCGCCACCGTCACGGGCCACAACGTCAACACGGTATACAGCCGCATGCGAACGGCCCGACTGCGCTTCGCCGAGTTGGTTTCGCAACAAGAGAAAACCCCATGAGCCCCTCCGACCGCAAAGCCACGGAGTTGATTGCGGCAGGCCGCTCCGTCGCTGGCCCGTCACCTGAGCAACGGGCCGCCATGAAGCGAGCGGTGATCGCGGCAGTCGCTGCCGCTCCTGTTGTTGCGGTCGGCGCCGCGAGGGCACGGGGCGCGGCCAAGGTGACAACCGTGAAGTTGGTCGTGGTGACCCTGGGCGTGGTCGGTGCTGCCGCGGTGTCGTGGTGGGTACAGGCTTCAGAGAGTACACCGCCCAGGCCAACACCCATCGTTTCACCGATGCCCGCCGCGCGACCTGAGCCGAGACGCGACCCCGTCGTCGAAAGCCCGGCGCCAGCGCCGTCGAGCGCACCGACTCAAGTTCGACCACGCCCACCACCCCCCAGGCCGGGGCCGGGCCCCGTCACCGGTTCGGCTGTCTCCGCCGAGAAACCGACGCTCGACGCCGAAGTCACGGCGCTGACCGAGGCCATGGCCGAAGTCGACGCACAGCACCACGCCGCCGCATTGACAGCACTCGCGAAGTACAAAGCCCATTTCCCGAACGGAGTGCTGGCCAGTGAAGCCGGCGTCGTTGAGGTGTTGGCGCTGTGCGGGCTCGACCGAGTGACCGAGGCGAAAGCGCGTGCGACCGAGCTTCGCGAGACTGACGCGGCGAACCCCTCGCTGCGGCGCCTCGCGAATTCATGCGTCGCCCCGTAAATGGGTTTGAGACGGCCCGGCCACTGAAGACTCCAGGGAGACGAGAGAAATGCACCGACACGGACTGGCTGTGGTTTTGACGACGATGGCGGTCGGGTGCTTGGGGCCGGGTGCTGGAGGCTGCTTGGTGCCAGTCAACGCGGGTGACGCGGGTGCCACGGTGTTGCTGGAGTCACTCAGTGTCGCGTGCATGACGGGCGACGCGAGCCACCTCTACTGGTTGACGAAAAGCGGCGTGCTCGTGCGCTACGACAAAGACACGGCGGCTCTCGAAGCCAGCACCGTGGCCCGCCTCGCCACCACCTGTGGCATGACCGTTCGTGGCAGCACGCTGTTCGTGGCCAGCAGCGACGGCGTGAAGTCGGGCATGTTGCAACAGATCGACGTCACCGCCCCGGCGTGGCCAACGGCGAGCCGAGCGCTGATCGTCGGTCTGGGAGAACCCAACTCCGTCGCCGCCGACGACACGTATGCCTACGTCGGCGAATATGAAGTCGCGTCGCTGCGGCGCTGCGCCATCGCGAACCCGCAGGGCAACGATGCGTGCGTGGGCGACGCCCTCGTCGGCAGCGGCCTGAATTCGCCGCGCAGCGTCGTTCAAAACGACACATCGCTCGCCTTGGTCAACGCTGACGGTACGGTGATGAGCGTGAACAAGACCACCGGTCAGTTTCACACGCTGGTGGCCACCCCCAACGTCGCGTTGCCCGCGAACAAGGTCGCGTTCGGCCCAGGCCAGCTGTACTGGTCGAGCGCGCTGGGCGTGAAGGCGTACGACCTTGAAAGTGGCCTCAGCCGCGACATCGCCACCGACGCGCACGGGTTGTACGCCGACGCGATGGCCGCCGATGCCAAGGCGGTGGTGTGGGCCGACGCGTATGGCACACACACCCATTCAGACGGCGTCACCCGAACGGTGTGGGCCATGGAACCCCCGGCCTCTCGATGGGTGACCTTCGTCGGCCTCGACGAACGCTTCATTTGGTGGCTCGACGACCTCGGCACCCTTCGCCGAGCGGCCCGGCCGTAGCCAAAAACCGAAACGATTCGGCGGGTTAGCCGCCACACAACTGTGAAGAAGCGTGAGCGCCGGGTGAAAGCCCCAGCCGGCACGAAGCCTGAGCGTTAGCATCGCCGCCATGTCGCTGTTTCGTGTCGTCGGGGTGCTCTTCTTTCTTTCGCTGGTCGGGCTGATTTGTACCTACGTCTACCGTCGGGTGGTTCGTGACGTGACGAACAGCCCCTTGGCGCGGCGGTCGGCCGCGGTGCTGCTGGCGCTGCCCTTGGTGGCGCTGCCCGTCATTCGGTTGGGCTTCGCGACGGGCGGCGTGCCGCCGTGGGTCAACGTGGCGGTGCTCGGCATTCTGGGCTTCACCTTCTTCACGATGTTGACGTTGCTCGCGGTCGACGCGGGGCGCGGTGTTCGCAACGTGGCTCGCCGCTACCTGCCGTCGGCGAACGAGGCGAGTGGCGCGGCGCCGGTCGCGCCCACGGCCGCTTCGGCAGAGTCGGCCGACGACGCCGCGCCGCCGGTCGACGAAGGGCGCCGGTTGTTCTTGTCGCGCGCGGTGGCCGCTGGAGCGCTGACGGTGAGCGGCACCACGTCGGTGTACGGCATGTACCGCGCACTCACCCCACCCGAAATCACCGAAGTGCCGGTGCGCCTGCCCGGCTTGCCGCGCGCACTCGACGGGTTCACGATTGTGCAGCTGTCTGACATTCACGTCGGAGCGATGATTCAAGAGAAGTTTCTCGACGTGTTGGTATCGAAAGCCAACGGCGTCAGACCCGACCTCATCGCCATTACCGGAGACCTGGTCGACGGCTCGGTCGGCCAGCTCGGCCGTTACGTCGCGCGGTTTCAGAACTTGCGCGCGCACCATGGCGTTTACTTCTGCTCGGGCAACCACGACTACTATTCGGGGTGGGCCGAGTGGGCCGCGGCGCTGCCAGGCATCGGCTTCTCGGTGCTGCGAAACCGCCGCGTCGCCATCGGTGACGCCGGCGCCTCGTTCGACTTGCTGGGCGTCGACGACCTGGGCGCCCGCTGGGGCACCGGCGACTACGACCTCGACAAGGCCGCCGAGGGCCGCGACCCCGAACGCGCGTCGGTGCTGCTCGCCCACCAGCCGGCCAACTTGCCGCAGGTGTCGGCCAAGCACATCGGCCTGCAGCTCAGCGGGCACACCCACGGCGGCCAAATTTTTCCCGGTACGATGATGGGGTCGCTCATTTGGGGCGACCGAAACCAGGGTCTCTCGAAGTTCGAGAACACCTGGCAATTCACGAGCCGTGGCTGCGGTTTCGTCGCGGTGCCCATGCGGGTGGGCGCGCCACCTGAAGTCGTCAAGCTCGTGCTGCTCGCCGGGTAAGCTCGCCGCGCTGCCAACGTGCGCAACCATCACACCCTGGAGACACGCCCCGAGTGTGGTTGACTTGCACGCTTCGCGAGCACGGGAGATTTCATGCGAGTTCTTCGAACGCTGCTCCTCGTCACGGCGTGCGGCTGCGGGTCGAGCCCAGCGGCCTTCGACGCAGGCGTCACCACCGGCGACGGAGGCTCGAATGTCGGAGCCGACGGAGGCGTTGGCCTCGACACCGACGCCGGCCAGGCGGTTGGGTTCGACGCGGGCGCCAGCGTCGACGCCGGAGGCCCACCCGATGCTTCGGTGACGTGCCCCGTTTCGTGCGGCCCCAACGCGACCTGCGAGGTGGGGGCTGGCGCTCCCCGATGCGTGTGCAACACCGGTTACGTTGCCGATGGCGGCACGTGTACCGACCTCGACGAATGCCAGGCGGGAGCTTCGGTCTGCGGGGCCGCCGGTCAGTGCCACAACGCCGCGGGCAGCTACTTTTGTGAATGCGGCCCCGGCCAGGTGTGGAACGGGGCGACCTGCGAGCAGGCCGGGGTGCGAAAGATCGGCTCGGGCGCCGAGCACGTGTGCCGCATCGACGCGCTCGGCGAAATGCGTTGCTGGGGCAAGAACACGTCCGGTCAGCTCGGAGATGGCACCAAGAGCCGCCGCAACGTCATGACCCCCGTCACCGGCAGCCACGTGTGGAAGAGCGTCACCGTCTTTCGCGACACCACCTGCGCCATCGACACCGGGTCGCGGCTGTGGTGCTGGGGGCTGTTGGGCGGGGTGGCCGGTACACCCTTTCAGGCCAGCGAGCCGACCCAGGCAGGGTCGGCGGCCGACTGGGTGCAGGTCTCGGTCGGCGAAGGCCACATTTGCGGCTTGCATCAAGACGGGGCGCTCACCTGTTGGGGAGCGAACTCCCAGGGCCAGCTCGGCGTGCCAAGCCCGACCTTCGCGCCGGTCGATGCTCCGGTGCAGGTCGAACCCGGCACGGCGTGGGGCGTCGTCGCGGCTGGCGTGGGCTACACCTGCGCGGTGAAACGCGATGGCTCGCTGTGGTGCTGGGGCGCCAACACCTACGGCAACCTCGGCGATGGCACCCTCGCCTCGCGGTCGACGCCCACACGGGTCGGCAGCGAGGTCGACTGGCGCACCGTCGACACCGGCGCGTTCTACACGACCTGCGGCATTCGCCTCGACGGCAACCTCTGGTGCTGGGGTCAAAACGTCTACGGGCAGGTGGTGGGGGGCACCGACACCAAGGTCGTGGCGCCACAAAAGCAGGCGGGCCCCGGGGGGTGGCGTTCGGTCGACTCGGGCAGCTTGAGCACCTGCGGCACCCTCTTCAATGACACGGTTTCGTGCTGGGGGCGCATCATCGGGGTCGACGCCACGCCGCTGGGCACGGGCACCCTCAGCGAAATGGGCCCCGTGAAAGACGCGGCGCCCTCCGAACCCGGCGCCGTCGGCGCGCGCTTTCCCACCTTCGTGTGTGCACAGACGAAAGACGACAGCACCTGGTGCTGGGGCCAGAACAACGACGGCCAGCTGGCGATCGGCAGCTTCGCGAACAAGGCCGAGCCCGAGCGCGTGGGCCAGGCGACGTGGTCGCAAATCGGCCCGGGCGCGGGCTACACCTGCGGCCTTCGGCAAGACGGCACGCTCTGGTGCTGGGGCGGAGGCTCGGCCATTCAATGGCCGCTCATGTCGGCCGGCCAACCGATATTGGTGCAGTCTCCCGTTCAGGTCGACCCTGGCAACACCTGGCGCTCACTCTCGGTCGGAGCGGCCGACTTCTGCGGGGTGAAGAACGACAAGAGCTTGTGGTGCGCGGGAGGCGATTTCTCGGCGAAGATCACCCAATTCGGCACCGACCAGAAGTGGGCTTCGGTCGATCTGGGCGGGGGGTTCTACATCACGACGTATTGGTTGCTCGCCGCGGGCCTTCGCGACGACCGCTCGCTGTGGTCATTCGTTGATTCGACCACCCAGCCGGTCACCCAGTTCGGCACCCTCACCGACTGGGACGAAGTCGCCATTTCTCGAGCCCACGCCTGCGGCCGGCGCGCGGGCAGCCTCTGGTGCTGGTTTCAAAGCAAACCGAGCGACGCGCCACGGCAGGTCGGCACAACCAGCGACTGGAAGCTGGTGCGCTCGTCGGCCCAGTTCACGACGCTCAGCGCCACGGTGCCGGCCATGGGGTACGGCATTCGCACCGACGGCACCATGTGGAGTTGGACAGCGACGGCGAGCGCCCCACTCACCCCCACCCCAATCGGTCAAGGCACCACCTGGGACACCCTCGACGTGGGGCCAGGCTTCATTTGCGCCATCGCCACCGACCACAGCCTGTGGTGCTGGGGCGAAACCGACATCTCGGTGCTGCTGGCGACTGGAGAAATCAAGCGCAGCCCCGAACCCGTTCGCGTCGGCACCAGCAACGACTGGGCGCAGATCGAGCTGGGGCGAGCCCACCTCACCGCCCTGAAGACCGACGGCAGCCTGTGGGCGTGGGGCTTCGGCGAAAACGGAGAATTGGGTCAGGGCGACGCTTGGCGTCAAACCCCGACCCGGGCGCGGTAGAAACGCCGGTTCAGCGCAGCTTGCCCTTGAGCTTTCGGCTGAGCACGCAGCCGGTGACGCCCAGCCCGTTGGGCGAGTCGGCCTTGATGCTGGCCTCGAGTTTCATGCAGTCGCTGGGGCTGTCGACCAACGACAACACGGTGTTGATCTCCAACGTCATGGTGGTGATCTGGTCGAGCAGACTCCACGTCTCGTCTTGCTGCACGAAGCACGTGCTCATCGACACCGCGTCTTTTCGTTCTGACGTGTAGGTCAATTCAGTACCCGCCACGTCGAAGACGACGTTCGAACTCGAGTTTTGGCAAGTGGCGGGGTCGAGCACGGGGCAGCTCTGCGAGACGGCTTTTTTGCCAGTCGAATCAACTCGATAGACGAGAAAGCTGTTGGCGGCGATTTCAATGGGGGCAATGCCGGTGCGAAGGCTGCTCGAGTCGCCACAGGCGCCCCACTCGAGCGTCGACTCGGAGATCTGCCAAAAATACACGGTGTTCGGCTCGGGCGCCTTTCGGGGCCCACACCCACAGACCACAGCGACGACGGCGAGGCCGAAGGCGGGAGAGCGCATCACCGCTCCTGTATACCCGAGTTTTCGCGGACAACGGCCGATCAGACTACGTTTGCGCGCATGAGCGCTCCGATTCGTTCAGGGGTGAGTAGCCGCAGCCGAGGGCCGACGACCTTCGAGGCCGGGCTGCACGCCGACGCCGACTTCGGCGCCATTGACGTAGGGCTCGCGGTCGACGGGCCGACCGTCGGGGTCGTCATCGACGCGCCGGTGGTTGGCCAGCTCAGGGTCGCGTTCGACGTGGCGGCCGACGGGGCGACCCGGGTGTCGAACTTGGCTCGCAAAACGAGCGAGGGGGTCGAAGCCGCCGTCAGCTTGGTCGACGAAACCAAGACCCAGGCACTCGAGGCCGAAGTCGACCGGCTGCGGCAATACGCCGAAGCCCTCTCGCGTGACGCCGAAGAAGCGAAAAGCCAGCTCGTCACCGAGCGAGACGAAGCCCGAGACCGCGCCGCGTTTCTCGGCGAAGACCTCAAGTCGGTGCGTGACGAGCTGAACCGCGCGGCCACCGATGCCGCCGCCAACCTCGCCGAAGCCCACGCCGCCATACAGGTTGAAAAAGACGCCCGCCTCATGTTGCTCGGAGAGCGCGAAAAGGCCCGCGCCGAACTCGACCGCGTGCGAGGCGAAATCGACGCCGGTTCGGCGACGCTCATGCGCGAAGTCAACGAAGCGCGCGCCGCCAAAGACGCGGCCGAAGCCGACCGCGCCAGGCTCTCTCAAGAATTGGGAGAGCTGTCGAAAGCGCTCGAAGCGCGTCGCGAAGAGCTGGCTGACCTGCGCGCCACCCACACCGCCACCGCGCAAGCGCTGACCGACCTGAAGGCCACCCACGAATTGGTCGAACGGGAGCTGAAAGCCGCCGAAGTCGACCGCGAGCAGCTGCGCGGGTCGCTGGCCGACGCCACGGCCACCCGAGAACGTCTCGAGCTCGACCTCGAGCAGCGCACGGCCGACCTCGCGACCCGCAACGCCGAGTTCGACCAGCTGCAGGCCGAGCTGCGTGAACTCCAAGCCACCCGCGACGAATTGCAGAACACCCTGAACGGTGACCGCACGTCGGCCGAGCAAACACTGATCGAGCTGCGGGAGAGCCTGGCCGCGAAAGACAAGGCGCTCGCGGCCACCGCGGCCGACCGGCACCAACTGGTGCAAACGCATCGAGACGCGTTGGCCGAAGCCGCGTCGAGGGAGTCGGCCCTGAAAGCCGCCCTCGCGGCGGCCGAGGCCGACCAGGGGCAGCTCGGCAGCGAGCTCGACCAGGTCAAGTCGAGCGCCGCGGCGCGCGAGGCCGAGCTGACGGCCGAACTCGAAGCCGTGCGCCACGACCTGCTCGCGAGCGAAGGCACTCGGCGGTCGGTCGAAGAAAACCTCGAGCAACGAGAAGCCGCCTTCGCCGACGCGGTCGAGCAACGCGACACCGCGCTCGCCGAACGCGACGCCGCGCGCGAACAACTTGAGCAGCTCCAAGCGAGTGACACCGAGTTGGCGGCGGCCCGACAGCGGGCGGCCGACGCCGAAGCCGCCTTGGCCGAGCACGAAGCGCGGGCCGGGCAGCTGCTCGCCGAGCGTGACGAAGCCCGCACGGTCGCGCGGGGGCTGCACCAGAAGCTCGCGGCGGCCGGCGCCGATTCGGTCAAAGCCGAACTCGCCAGCCTCAAGTCGCAACTGGAGCGCGAAAAAGACACCGCGGCCAAGGTCACGGTCGAACGCGACCGGGTGCAGCTGCAGGTCGAAGCGCTGAGCCGCCAGCTCGACCAGGAGCGCAGCAACCGGGCCAAGGCCGTGCTCGAGCGAGACCAATACCGCGACCGGTTTCGCGCGCTCACGACGAGCAGCGGGTCGGGAGAAATGGTCAACCCGACTTCGTCGCTCGAAGAAACGAAGACCTATTCGATTGGCCAAGCGACCACCCAAGAGGTACCGGCGTATTCGGGGGTACGTGAGGTACCAACCGACATCACCCAGCTGCCGGCCGATGTCACCATCAAGAAGAAAGGGCCGTGACGTGCTCTTGAGAGTCGTACTCGCTTCGTGCGCCGTCGCGTCGTTGGCGTCGGCCGAAACGCCCACGAACTTCACCGCGTGGGAAGACGCCTACCAATTCGACTGCAACGGGCCCTTCGAGCACTTCGCCCCGCCCGAAGTGGTCGAGCGCCAAGGCTTTCGCTTCGAGCACACCGGAGGCACCGTGCGCGTGCGCCGACTTGGGGCGAGGGCCGGTAAGAAGCCGAAGCTCGGGTTGCTGGCGGGCATCAAAGACCTCGAGCCCGAGACGCAGGCGCTGCTCACCACGTTCTTGGCCGCCTTCGACAAAGCCGACGTCGACGCGGTGATCATTGGTGGAGATACCGCGAGCGAGCCCGGTGACCTCGACAAGATTCTCGCTTTCGTCGCGCAGGCGACGAACCGACCGACGTTGGTCATTGTCGGCAACATGGAGCGCGCGGCAGCGCTGAATCACACGTTGTTGACGTTGCGGCGGGCCGGCCATGCCCACCTGCTCAACTTCGACACCATTCGCCGCTACGACGGAGACGGGGTCGACGTGGTGTCGCTCGCCGGCTACTTCGACAAGGCGTACCTGCACCTGGCCGGGGGCTGCATCTACAAAGACAAAGACCTCGACGCGGTCGAACGCGCGGCCGCCGCGGCCGACGACCCGGTCGTGCTGTTGTCGCATGGGCCCCCGCGGCAACGGGGGCAACAAGCCATCGACTACGTGCCGGGCGCCGACAACGTGGGCGACCCGCAGCTGACCGACGTCATTCGACACGCGAAGATACCGTTCGGCGTGTTCGGCCACATTCTCGAAGCGGCCGGCTACGCCACCGACCTCGAGGGCAAGCACCTGCCCCCCAACAAGCCACAGCCGTCGCTCTTCGTGAATCAGGGTTCGGCGAACCCGCTGCTGTGGCGAATGAACGACGGGTCGACCGCGTACGGGTTGGCGGCCATTCTCACCATTGACGGCAAGAAGGCGTCGTACGACGTGCTGCGCGGGGCGAAGCCGAAAGCGGTGACGCCGTGAAGCGAGCTCTTTGGCTCGTGCTGGCGACCCTGGGCTGGGGTTGCGGCGCCAACTCGGCGCCTTTTGGCGACGCGGGCCCGGCTGATGGCCGCCCCGACGCCGGCTCGTTCGACGCCGGAGGCCGTGACGCCGGCGGCTCCAACGGTGCCGACGCCGGGCCGCCCGACCCGTTTCAGCTCGCCCTGTTGACCGCTCACAACGCCGTCAGGGCGAGTGCCCAACCGGCGCCGTCTCCGGCGTTGCCGACGCTCGGCTGGAGCGACGCCGCCGCGGCCCGGGCGACCGCTTGGGCCGAGAACTGCCAGTTCGAGCACAACCCCGCGGGCGGCTACGGCGAGAACTTGTACGCGGCCACCAACGCGCAAACGCCCGTCGAGGTCGTCTCGTCGTGGGCTCAAGAACGCGCCGACTACTCGTACGCCGCCAATTCATGCGCGGCCAACCGCCAATGCGGGCACTACACGCAGCTGGTATGGCGCTCAACGACCGCCGTGGGCTGCGCGACGAAAATGTGCAACGCCCATTCTCCTTTCAGCAGCACCACCACCTGGTACCTCTGGGTGTGCGACTATGCACCACCCGGTAATTTCGTCGGCGAGCGGCCGTACTGATGCAATTCAAAGAAAAATATCGTTCGTGGGCCGTGATCGCGGGCGCGTCAGAGGGCATGGGGGCCGAATTCGCGCGGCAGCTGGCCCTGCGTGGGCTCAACATCGTGTTGGTGGCGCGCCGGGCCGAGGCGCTCGAGACCGTTCGGGCCGAGTTGGCCTCATTGGCTGGGGTTGAAGTGCGCACGGTCGTCGCCGACCTGGCCCAGCCCGACGCTTTCAGTACCGTGGCGCAAGCGACGCAAGGGCTCGAAGTGGGTTTGCTCGTGTACAACGCCGCCTTTGCTCCCGGAGGGCCGTTTCTCGATCGACCGCTCGACGACGCGCTCAAGGCCGTCGACGTGAACGTGCGTGGGCCCATTTCATTCGCGCACCACTTTGGGCGAGAAATGGCGGCGAGAAAACGGGGCGGCGTGATCGTGCTCTCGTCGCTGACCGCGTTTCAGGGTTCTCCGTTTCTGACGGCGTACGGGGCCACGAAGGCGTTCAACTTGAGCTTTGCCGAGGGCTTGTGGTTCGAGCTGCGCCGCTCACGGGTCGACGTGTTGGCGGTGTGCGCGGGAGCGACGCTGACGCCCAACTTCTTGCGCGGCGCCCCCAACGGAGCCCCCGGCATGCTGCCGCCGCAAGTGGTGGTCGCCGACGCGCTCGACCACCTGGGCCGAGGCCCGACGACCATTGCCGGCCTGTTCAACCGAGTCGCGTCTTTCTTCATGCGCCGCGTACTCAGCCGCCGCATGACCATTTCGATCATGGGTGGCCAAACCCAAAAGCTGCAGCTGCCGAAGTAGGTGTTCTGTCATGTGGTGTGCCCTGCTCGCGCTGATCGCCGCCGACGCCCCGTTCACGAAGGTCGACGAAATCGACGGGGTGACCATTGAGTCGCGGCCCGTGGCCAGCTCGAGTTTCGTCGAGCTGCGCTTCACCGTCACCGCCCCCAAGACCGTCGACGCGCTGTGCGACGCGGCGTTCGGCACGGGCGAGTTCGACGCCGACGAACCGAACCTCAAGACGCGCCGAATCATCAGCCAGGGCGAAAACGAACGGGTCACCTACGACCAAATCGAAGCGCCGGTCGTGAGCAACCGAGACTACGCCGTACGCGCGGTTCGACTGCGCGAGCCCCCGAACTGCCGCATGACGTTCGAGGCCGCGAACGACGCCGCGCCCAAGGCCATTGACGGCTGGGTGCGCGTCGTCAAGCTCAAGGGGTACTGGCTCTTCGAACCAACCGACGAGGCCCACACCCGGGTGACGTACGTGGTGTTCACCGACCCCGGCGGCTCGGTGCCCGCCTTCTTGGTCGAGGGCTCGCGTCGCAAGTTCGGCGTGAAGTGGGTGAAACACGTCATCACCCGTGCCAAGTGATGAGGAGCTACGAAGCGTTCTTGGCCTTGAACGCCTTGGGCGCGATCACCAGCACCGTCGCCGCGACGATCACCAAGAGCGCGACGACCATTTCGGGCCCGAGTCGTTCTCCACCCAACGTGGCCCCGGCGACGACGGCCAGAGCGGGGTTCACGTAGGCGTAGCTCGTGGCGACCGCCGGCCGGCTCACCCGGAGCAGATAGGTGTACGCCGTAAAGCCGATGATCGACCCGAAAATGCCGAGGTACACCCAGGCGGCGACGGCCTTGGCCGGTAGCTCGGCCGGCACCTGCTCACCCATGGCCGAGCTGAGCGCGGTCATCACGAGGCCGCCCGACAGCATTTGTGCCGCCGCTGACATGGGGCCCGGCGGCGAGAGCGGTTGCGGGTGACGAGCAGGCCCAAGCTGGCGGTGGGCGCCAACATCAACAACACCGCCGACGTCACATCGCCCGACAGCTCTTGGCCGGCCATGAGCGCGCCGACGCCGACGAAGCCCAACACGAGCCCCACCCATTCGCGCCGCGACGCCCGTTCGCCAAACAGCGGGCTCAACGCCCCCACCCACAGCGGTGTCGTCGCGCAGACCACCGCGGCCACGCCCGACGAAATGTGTCGCTCGGCCATGGCGACCGTGCCGTTGCCCGAGACGAACATGAGAAACCCCACCGGCACCGACGCCAACCACTGACGCAGCGTGGTGCGGCCGCGCCGCGCAACCGCAAGAACGCGAACATCAGCCCGCCCGCCACGACGAACCGCGAGCCGGCCATGAGAAACGGAGGGACCGATTCGACCACGACCCGAATGGCCAAATACGTCGACCCCCAAACGACGTACACCGCGAGCAACGCGGGCACGACGAAACGCGCTGGGTTCGACGAGCCGTCGGCCAAAGCCCCACCGGGCCGAGCACGAGAAACTGGGCGGGTGGCGGTCGAATTCACGCAGTCAGGTTTAACGGTTCTGACGCGCGTCGCCAGGTTTTCGAGCTGGTGGGTTTGGGCCGCGTGGCCCGAGAACCGCGTTGACGTCGCCACCGAAGTCGGCCCTGACGCGAGTCGGTCGACAGTGCTCCAACTGCTGTTTCGCCAAGCCAAACTCGACGCGCTCGGCCCCAAGGCCCGGAGCCGAAGAGAGCGCCGACGACGATGACGAGCGTTGAACCCTGGCGGTCACGCGAACGGCGTGACGACCCAACGCGAAGTGTGGC
>JBGAIY010000075.1:0-23226 GCA_044225205.1 Myxococcaceae bacterium
GTTTTGCAGTGTTGTAGCTGCAGCTGATTCTTGCGACGCTCTCGCAGCACGTGCGAATCGAGGCCTTGACACCCGACCAGGTCGACGTCGAAGCGTCGATTACCCTGCGGCCGAAGAACGGTCTGCGGGCTCGGTTGTGGTTTCGGTGACGAGCCGATGACACGTGTACGACGGCCCGAAACCTGTAGCAGCCAGGTCACATGAAGATTTTGCAGTTGACCCCGAGGCTCGTTCACGACGAGCGTTACGCGTCTTGATGTTTGCGCTCTTCGTTCTTTTTCGCCGCGAACAAGGAGCCTGACATGGTGGGTATGGTGTTGCTCATCGGTTGCTTCGTGTTGGGAGCACTGGCCCGACGCTTCACGACGCTGCCTCGAGACTCGCACCGCGCGATCAACGCGTGGGTGCTGACGGTGTCGATGCCGGCGTTCATCATTCGCCTCATTCACACCGTGCCGTTGACGGGCAACCTCGTGTGGGCGGTGACGTCGCTGTGGGCCGTGTTCGCGGTGCCGGCCGTGGGCGCGCTGTTGTGGGCCCGCCGGGCACCTGAGCAGCGCAACGGCATCGCCGGGGCGCTGGCGCTCTGTGTCGGCTTGGGCAGCACCGCGTTCGTCGGGTACCCGTTGTGCTGCGCGCTCGGAGGCCCTTCGGCCCTGCCCACGGCCGCGGTCGCTGATCAGCTGGGCACCTTCGTTGCGTTGTCGTTGGGCGCGGTGCCGTTGGCGACGCACCTCAGCGGCAAGCCGTTGTCGCTGCTCAAAGTGTTGAAGCGGCTGGTCACCTTTCCTCCCATGGTGTCGCTCGTGGTAGCGCTCGCGACGCGCTCGTGGGTCTTTCCCTCGGCGGTCGACGAGGTGCTCGAGCGGTTCTCGAACATGCTGGCGCCGCTGGCCCTGGCGAGCGTCGGCTGGCAGTTCGACTTGTCGACGCTGCGAGGCAACGCCAAGTTCGTCACCGTCGGGCTGACGTGGAAGCTGGTGCTCGCGCCAGCCATGGTCGCGGCGTTCTTGCTGGCCATGCACCCCGAGCTGACCGACGTCGACCGCGTGGCCATTGCCCAGGCGGGCATGGCGCCCATGGCCACTGCGGGAGTGGTGGCCACTGAATTCAACTTGCGGCCACAGCTCGCGTCGGCGCTGATCGCGGTGGGTACACCGCTCAGCGTGCTCGCCGTTTCAGTCTGGTGGCTCGCGCTGTCGTGAAAGAATGGCTCATTTCATGTTCATGCGTTTTCTGGTGATCGCGGCGCTGTTGGCGTCGTCGCCGGTGCTGGCCCAGCAGGCCAGTGACGGAGGCGACCTCGGTCTCGTCGTGGCCGTCGCGGTGACGGGCCATGGCGGGGTTGACGGCGGTGTCAGCGGCGTCACTGCCGTCGTCGACGGAGGTGCGGGGAGCCACCTGACCGACGCGGGGACGCCCCCCGCGCTCGTGCCGGCGCCCACACCTGCGCCCACGCCCACGCCCACGCCGGAGTGGAAATTTACCGCAAGCCCCGAAGAGGGCTTGACCATTTCACGGGCCGACGACCGCCTGTTCGCCCAAGCCGGGGTGTTGTTGCAGCCTCGCTACCAGGTGCGTGCGGCGGGCGGCGCGGTGACCGACCACCTCTTTCAATTGCTCATCGTGCGACCGTACTTGCGGTTGCAGCTGTTGGTGCCGTGGGTGCGGGTCTTCCTCCAGACCGAATTGGCGGTGAGCCAGCGCCTGCTCGACCTCGAATTCGACGTGCAGCCGTGGCCGGCGCTCGGCGTGAAATTCGGTCAATTCGTGACGCCCTTCTCGCGCGCCTTCATGACGCCGGTGCCGAAGTTCTTGATGCCGACCTTGTCGGTCGCGAACGGCTATTTTCGCGGAGACCGTGACACCGGGGTCATGTTGTACGGCATGCCCTTCGGTGGGCGGCTCGAGTACTTCGCGGGCGTCTTCAATGGCAACGGCATCGACAAGGGCGCGAACGACAACAAAGAATTCTCGTACTACCTGCGGGTGGCGGCCACGTTGTTCGGCACGGCGCCAGCGACGAATGGGCACGTGCACTACGACGACACCCCGACGCTGCAGGGGCGGTTGCCCGCGACGCTGCAAGTCGGAGTGAACGGGTACACGAACCGCACCAACCCGACCACGCAGGTGGTTGACCCAGTGTCGATGCAGTTGGTGAACAAGGCCCTGACGCCACACACCTGGTTGACCGGGGGCCTCGACGCCCACTTTCACGTGGCGAACTTCGTGCTGCAAGGAGAGCTGTACACCCGCAGTGACACGGCCGACGGCGGCCAGGCGGTGTGGTCGCTCGGCGGCTCGGCCCACGCGTCGTTGATGATCGTGCCCAAGTGGTTCGAGCTGGCCGTGCGGTACACCTTGCTCAACACCAACCAGAGCCAGGCCAAGCAGCAGCTCACCGTCTACGAAGCGCAGGCGGCGACCTACCCGCTCGGCAACCACCTGAAGGCCTCCGTCACGTACTCGTTGGGCCAGGCCGAAAGCGCCACCTCGGGGTACCCGGCGGGTCTGTCGCACACGGTGGTGGCCGAGGTTCAGACCTGGCTCTGAACCCAAGCCCCCCAAATTCGCTCCCAGGCCGATTTACCGGCCCGTAACCAGCGATAATCACGTCAGAAATTCGGCCTCATTCGAGGCGCTTGTCAGACCCACTTGATACTGCTCAGACGTTCAGCAGTAATGCCACGTGAGGTTCGACATGCACGCCCACCGTTCATCGCCGTCACCGCAGGCCGCAGTCATCGAGCGACTGCGAGAACAAATTCGGCAAGTCGAAGCCGCTCCGCGGCAGTACTTGGTGACGCTGGCGACGGGCGTGCCGACGGTCGACGCGCTGGGCTTGTTTCGCTTGGGGGGCGCGGTCGAATTGTCGGGCGAAGAGGCGGCCGGGCGCACCAGCTGGGCGCTCATGCTGGTGGCGTCGGCGTGCAGAGAAAAGCGACTGGCGGCGTGGGTCGACGGGCCGGCCGAGCTGTACCCTCCGGCGGCGGTGCCGTTGGGCGTCGAGCTGCGGCGGCTGTTGGTGGTGCGGCCGAAGGCACCGGGGCAATTGGTGTGGTCGGCGGTGCAGTTGCTGCGAAGCGGCGCTTTCACTTGCGTGGTGCTCGACGTCACCCACACCGGGGTTCGGCTGTCGCTGAGCGACAACAAGAAGCTGCTCGACGCGGCGCGCGCGGGGGGCTCGCTGTTGGTGGTGCTCACCACCCAGGCGGCGGCGGCGCAGGGCTTCACCCGGCTCGAGCTGCGGCACCTCGAGCCGTCTTTGTTGCGTGTCGTCGAGCCGCTTGACGACGCCGAACCGGCCAACGACTTGGCGGTCGAAGTCACCCGCTCTTCACACGGGGGGGTGGGCCAACAATTGCACCTGTCACGGGCCACTTTTTCGACCTGCGGCCCGCTGCGGTCGCGACGGGTTGAAGCCGTGGGCCCGAGCGCCGCCCCGGGGTTGGCCACTCCACGGGTGGTGATGCAGGCGTCGCTGCGGCGCCCGAAGAAGAACCTGCAAAGAGACGGCAAGGGGCTCAACGCGTCTCGGCCGGGGCGTGACACGCCGCTGCGCTTCGCGAGGCCGGGGTGACCATGCGACTGGGCGCTCTGCATTTGCCGCGCTTTCCGCTCCAGCGGTTGGTGCTCGAACAGCCGTCGCTGTCGGGCCAGCCGATCATCATGTGCGCTGACGACCACGGCACGCAGCGGGTTCACTTCGCTTCGGCCGCGGCGCTGAAAGGGGGTCTGCGGCCCGGCATGACCGCGACGGCGGCGGCCGCCATGGTGCCCGAGGTGGTGAAGACGCGCTTCGACCCCGAGACCGAGGCCCGAGCGCTGGCGTCACTGGGGGAGCGGCTGTTGACGGTCGCTCCTGGGTTCGAACTCAACGCCCCCGAGGGTCTGTGGCTCGACGCCTCGGCCGCGCACTTGGCGGGGGGTGAAGCCCTGTGGGGCAAGCTGGTGTTGGCGGCGTTGGCTGACGCGGGGTACCGCGCGCGTTGCGTCGTCGCCTCGGAGCGATTCACCGCGCAAGCGTTGGCCAAGTGGGGGCAAGAGCCCTTGGCGGTGGTGGCGCCACAGGCGAATGACGCCTTGGCGCCGCTGCCCCTCGAGGCCCTTGAAGTCGGCTGGCTGGGCGCTTCGGCGGCGCAGCCGTTTCGTGGGTTGGGGTTGAGCACCTTGGGCGAGCTGGCCGGCCTCGCCCCAGGTGCGTTGGTGGCCCGCTTCGGAGTGATGGGGCTGCAGGCCGCCCGGCTGTGTCGCGGGCAAGACGACTCGCGCTTCGTGGCCCACGCGTTGGCCGAACGGGTGGTCGAAAGCATTCAGCTCGACTGGCCCGCCGAGCACCTCGAGCCGTTGCTCTTTGCGCTGAAGACCGTGGTCGACCGCGCGTGCGGCCGACTGCAGGGGCGGCAACAGGCCGCGGTGCAGCTGACGGTGACGCTCACCCTCGAGTCGAAAGCCCAACAGCCCGTGCCGTTGCGGCTCGCCCGGCCCACCGCGCAGGCCAAGTTGTTGCTCGAACTGATTCGCCACCGGCTGACCGACTTGACGGTGACTCAACCCATTGCCGGGCTCGAAGTGCGCATCGACGAGGCCTGTGCCGACCCCGGCCGCCAGTTGATGCTGGGCGACGCCCCGGCCGGAGAAGCCGAGCTCGAAGTCGTTCTCTCGCGTCTCCAGTCGGCCTTGGGGTCCGACACGCTTTTCTCGGCGGTGCCCCGGGCCCAACACCGCCCCGAAGACGGGTGGGTGGCGGCGCCGTTTCGGCCTCCCGACGCGGGGCACTTGTCTGACGTGTGGGGCGCGGTCGACGCGACGTGGGCGCTGGGCACCGAGCAGGCCGAGGCGGCCGAAGCCCCCTTGGCCCGACCCGAGCACCTCGAGCCGTTGCCCCCAAAGCCCACCGCGGCGCCCCCCCAATGGCTGCCCGGCCAAGCCCAACGCAGCGACGAAGAGGCCGACGTGCTCGACCTGGTGGCGTTCGTCGAAGCACAAGCAGGTTCGAAACATTTGAAACCCAAACCCAAGCCGGTCGACACCCCGCAGACGTCTGAAACGACGATGTTGGCGCGGCCTCCGCGGCTGTTTCGCGAACCCTCGGCCTTGCACGTCGACGTCGCGGCCGACGGCGCCATGCGTTGGGTGACCCTGCTCGGCCGACGCAGGCGCGTCGAATCACTCGCGGGGCCCGAGCGCCTGACCGGAGGGTGGTGGGCCAGTGAGCCCTTCGCCCGTGACTACTACCGCGTGCACGTCGAAGGCGTCGGGGCCCTGTGGGTCTTTCGCGACGGGCGCGACGGCGGCTTCTACATTCAAGGCATGTTCGATTGAGCACACGCACGCCGAGCATGGGCGCAGGCCCACCCAAGGCCCGGTACGCCGAACTGGTGTGCCGGTCGAACTACTCGTTTTTGAGCGGCGCTTCGCACCCTGAAGAGCTGGTCAACCGAGCGGCCGACCTGGGCCTGTCGGCCCTCGCGCTGACCGACGCCGACGGCCTGTACGGCGCCGTCAAAGCCCACACCACCGCCCAAGCCCGAGGGCTCCAGTTCATTCTGGGCTCGACGCTGACCTTGACCGACGGCCCCCGGCTCTGCGTGTACGCCCAAAATGCCACGGGCTACGGGCACTTGTGCGAGCTGATTTCGCTCAGTCGCCTGGGGCATTCGAAAGGGCTCGCGGGGCTTTCATGGCAGCGGGTGGCTGAACGGGCCGCGGGGTTGGTGGCGTTGCTCCCCCGCACCGGCGGCCCGGCGGCGGCTTCTTCAGGCGCCAGGCTGTTCGAATTGGCCGAAGCCTTTCGTGGCCGGTTCTTCGTGGGGGTGAGCCGAACACTGGTGCCCGAAGACGAGCGACGGGTGAGCGAAGCCCTGGCTCTGGCGCGGGCGCTGAACGTTTCGGTGGTGGCCCACAACGACGTGCACACCCACGACCGCGAGCGACAGCCGTTGCAAGACGTGATGACGGCCATTCGCCATGCCACCACGGTGAGCCAAGCGGGCACCCTGCTCTTCGCGAATGCCGAACGCACGTTGAAGAGCGCCGACGACATGGCGCGGTTGTTCGTCGACCTGCCCGACGCGGTCGAGAGAACCCTCGAAGTGGTCGATTCGTGCCAGTTCACCTTCGACGAGCTCGAGTACGACTTTGGCGAAGAGCACTTGCCGAGCGGGCTCAACCGAGACCAGTACCTGGCCCGGCTCGTCGAAGAGGGGCTGCAGCTGCGCTACCCCAGCGGCGTACCCGACGCGGTACGGGCGCAAATTCGGCATGAATTGCAGCTCATCACCGCGCTCGACTACGCCGGCTACTTTCTCACCATGCACGACATTGTGCGGTATGCGCGCTCGAAGGGCATTCTCTGCCAGGGCCGGGGCAGCGCCGCCAATTCGGCCGTGTGTTACGCGCTGCAGCTGACGTCGATTGACCCGGTTCGCATGGGGTTGTTGTTCGAGAGTGGTTTGTCTATGGAGCGCAAGGAGCCCCCCGACATCGACGTCGACTTCGAGCACGCGCGCCGTGAAGAGGTCATTCAATACGTGTACGCCAAGCACGGCCGCCACCGAGCGGCCATGGTGGCCGAGCACATTTGTTTTCGCGGCAAGCTGGCGGTGCGCGAAGTGGGCAAGGCGTTGGGCTTGTCGCTCGACCAAGTCGACCGGCTGGCCAAGTCGCTCGACTTCGAAGACGACATTGGGCCGTACCAGCTGCACCGGGCCGGGCTCTCGTTGGCCGACCGGGCCGTGCAACAGACCCTGTCACTCGCCAAGCAACTCGTGGGCATGCCCCGCCACTTGTCGATTCACGTGGGCGGCTTCGTCATTACCCACCGCCCCTTGGTGTCAATTGCGCCGGTCGAAAACGGGGCGATGGAGGCCCGCACCGTCGTGCAGTGGGACAAAGACGACTTGTCGGCGCTCAACATTTTGAAGGTCGACTTGTTGGGCCTCGGCATGCTCACCGTCATTTCGAGAACGTTCGAGCTCATTGAACAGACCACCGGTCAGCGGTGGGCCATGGCCACCGTGCCGGCCGAAGACCCCAAGGTCTACGACATGCTGTGCGACGGTGATTCGATTGGCACTTTTCAAGTCGAGAGCCGGGCGCAACAGAACATGTTGCCCAGGCTCAAGCCGCGGTCGTTTTACGACCTGGTCATTCAAATCGCGATCATTCGGCCCGGGCCCATTGTGGGCGACATGGTGCACCCGTATTTGCGCCGGCGCGACGGCCTCGAGCAGGTGACGTACCCGTCTGAAGACGTGCGCAGCATTCTCGAGCGAACGCTGGGCATACCCATTTTTCAAGAGCAGGCCATGAAGTTGGCCATTGTGGCCGCGGGGTTCAGCGCCTCAGACGCCGACCGGCTGCGCAAGGCGCTCACCAACAAGCGCGCCGACGAGCTGCTGGCGCCTTTTCGCGACCGCTTCATCGAGGGCTGTGTCGGCCGGGGGTACGCGCGCGACTTCGCGGTGCGGTGTTTCGACAGTTTTCGGGGGTTTTCAGAATACGGTTTTCCCGAGAGCCATTCGGCGTCGTTTGCGCTCATTGCTTACGTCTCGGCGTGGCTCAAGCGGTACCACCCCGCGGCTTTTTGCGCGGCCTTGCTCGACGCCCAGCCCATGGGGTTTTACGCGCCGCACACCTTGGTCGACGACGCACGCCGCCACGGCGTCGACGTGCGCCCGGTCGACGTCAACCGGTCTGACTGGGTGTCGCGGCTGGAGCCCGTCGAAGGTCAGGCTCCGGCGCTGCGGTTGGGGTTTGCCTTGGTGAAAGGCGTGCGCGAAGCGGCCGCCCGACAGTTGCTCAGCGCGCGCCACCGTGGGCCCTTCACGTCGATTGCCGACTTGGCTCGCCGAACGCGGCTGCCTCGCCACGAGTTGACTCGGCTGGCCCTGTCGGGTGCCCTCAATGGGTTGTGCCACAACCGCCGCAACGCCCTGTGGGACCTCCACGCCCTCGGCCCCTTCGACGCCGACGACTTGTTCTTTGGCCTGCCGGTGGCGAACGACCGCGGCGCTTTCGCAGAAATGACCAAAGCCGAACGGGTACACGCCGACTTCGACGCCGTGGGGCTGTCGCTCGAGTCGCACCCCGTGGGGCTTTTGCGCACGCAGCTCAAGAGCCTGGGGGCCTTGACCGCCGACGATTTGACCCGCGCCAAACCAGGTCAACGGGCACGGGTGGGCGGGCTGGTCATCGTTCGGCAGCGGCCTCCGACGGCGAAGGGGTTTTGCTTTCTGTCGGTTGAAGACGAAACCGGCATCGCCAACTTCGTGATCGAACCCCAGAACTTCGACCGCTACCGCCAGGCCATCACCGGCACCGCGTTGGTGCTGGGCTCGGGCCGAATCGAGCGAAACGGCAAAGTGGTGAATCTCAAGGTCGACCACCTCGAAGCCTTGGTGCCAGAAGCTTGACGCGCCACCAATGACTCAAGTTTTCGAAAGGAGGTGTCGATACGTTTCTCGAACGAGGCCCACCGAAATGGACATTGAAGCGGCAATTGTCGACGCCGTGCGAAGCGGGCGGGTGCGGGTACCGCCCTACCCCAAGGCCGCCCTGAAATTGGCGGGCGTGCTCGGGCGCGAGAACTTCACCCAGCATGAAGTCGTCGACGTGGTGAAAACCGACGCCATGCTGGTGGCCGCGGTGTTGCGCGTCGCGAACTCGCCCAACTATCAACGCGGGCAGCCGGTCTCCGACATCACGTCGGCGGTGCAGCGGGTGGGCACTCGGCAACTGCAGGCGCTCGCCATGGCGTCGGGGGTGCAAGGGGCCATTCAAGGGCCAGGCCCGCTCGCGTCGCTGCGGCGGCGGGCGTGGCTCGAGGCGCTCTGCTCGGCGCGAGTGTGTGAGGTCATCGCCCACGAGCAAGGCGACGCGGCCGAAAAGGCCTTCGTCGCCGGGCTCTTGCACGACCTCGGCAAGGTCTTGGCCATTGCCTGCATCGAAGACATTTTGAAGCTCCACCCCGAAGCCGACGCGCGCAGTGAAGCCGGTTGGTGGCGGTTGGTCGAAGAGCTTCACCTCGAACTGGGGTTGGTGTTGAGCGCTCGGTGGCAACTGCCCGACGACCTGGTGCAGGTGATCACCGAGCACCACGAACCCGAGCCGACCGACCCCATGGTGCGGCGGGTGGCCTTGAGCGACGAAGTGGTGAGGCTGCTCGACAGCCAGCTGCGGGTGACGGCTGACGCACTGGGCACCGTCGGTCAATTGACTACCCGCCAGTGCGAAGTGGTCGCGGCCTCGCTGAGCGAATTGCCCGATTTCATTGCCAGTTTCGAGCTCGACCCCACGCCCGAGGGGCCGTCGAAGGTGACGTACCCGACGCCGACGCCCACGTTGTTGCCACACGGGCACCCGGTCATGCTCCACGGCGTCGGCGCCAAGTCGTTGCCCGGCCACGTCGTCGTCTTCGGCGACGACGAATTGACCTTGAGCGTCACCGAGCCGGTACGAGCCAATGTGCTGGGCACCGTCGAATTGCCCGACGGCCAGACGCTGTGCGTGCGGGTGCGCGGGTGCGTCAACGATCGCACCGGGCAATGCCTCGCCACGGTCAGCCCGTTCGCCCTCAGCACGAAGCAAGAAGCGCAGTGGCGGAGCTTCGCGCAGAGTCTCATGAAGCCGGCGGCCTGAAGCAGCGGCCTGGGCCCTGGCGTCGCCCGAGCCACGAGCAGCGCAGAGTTGGTGGCATGCGAGCGGGTCTGGCTCGTCGCAATGGTGACGTCTCGGCCTCGCACACCTTCCGTGCGCCGAGGCGCGTTCTTCGCGCAACCGAGCACGCCGACTGGCGCAACCCGACGTCTCGGCCTCGCACACTCGAGGCACGTTCACCGCGCAACCGAGCACACCGACTGGCGCAACCCGACGTCCACCTTCCGTGCGCCGAGGCGCGTTCTTCGTCACCGTACGAACGCGCACCTCGATGAGCGCACGAACCTACTCCTCGAAGCCGAGCATTCCCGGAATGCCTTCAAGGGCTTCGCGATACGCCTGTTCCTTGGTCTCGGCGGCGAGGGCGCGCACTTCCGCACAGAAGGCAGCCCGGTCGCTCGAGTTGAGGCGGTTGAGGTGCGCAACGAGTTCGTCCATCCCCGCGGCGGCAAATGGGACGGCCGGGGAGCCCTCCTCGTAAAGAGTCGCCTCGAAGCGAATGAACACGTCCACGATTGCCTGGATAAGGATGCGCTGGTGAGCGACCATCTCCCACCCGTAGCAGAGGTGTTGGGCCAATCGAACGCATTCGCCAATGAGACCTCGAGGCCTCGAGCTTCGAAGCGCCCCAGGCCACTGGAGATGGTCGCACCCGTTCCTTGCGACCCTTGCCGTGCATCGCTCGCTCCGAGCAGAACGCCGGGTGCGACGGCGACACGCCACCCTCAAACACTTACTTCACGACCGACACCGAGGCCCCGACGACGCCCCCCAGCACTTCGTGCGTCGAGCTGGTGCCGACCAGCTCGCTCTGTGCCCAATTCACGCCGTGTTCACGGCCAAACGCGAGCAGCAACCCCGGCAGTGGCGGGAGGCACCAGCTCGCGGGGGGCCCGTCGGGGTGCACGCACACCGCGAGTTGGGCGCCGAGGTCGCTGACGCGTCGCCGCCAGTCGTCGATTTCGGCGGTGGGGGCGTTCGGCAGCCAACCGAACACGAGGGTCGGCCGGTCGACGCGTGCAGACCGAAGGGTCACCTCAGCGACTTCGAGGGCAATGGCGCGCCCCGGCCCCCCGGCGCGCGGCCGGCGAACGAAAGGCACCACATCGAACTGGGTGAAGCCCTCGTCGCGCGAGGGCACCTCGAGTTCGCGCAGCAAGCGCAACTGGGCCAGCGGCGGCAGCGACGTGTTGTCTTTGCCGCGCTTGAGTTCATCTGGCGACAAGAGCCTCCCGTGGGCGCCGAGCATGCGCTCGATGACGTTGATCTGCGCTTCATGAAGCGGGGTGTCGAACCACACTCCGTGCACGTGGGCTCCGTGCCGAGCGGCCAAGTCGAGCAGCGGGGCGCGGCTCGCTCGCGTGACATACGTGTTGTCGAGCACGAAACGCCGGGGGCCGTCGGCGCTGCTCGACCACGCCCGCTCGACCTGGTTCACGAGGTCGCGCAGGGTGCCACCGGTCGAGTCGCGGTTGAGTCGGGTGTACCCACGTGCTTCCCATTCGGTGACCTGGTCGCTCTTGCCGGCGCCCTGCAACCCCATGAGCATCACGATTTCGCCTGGCTTCGACCGTGGGGGGCTGGGGCCGAGCACGGCCGAAACGCCGGGTCGGAGTGGCGCCTTGAGCGCCGCGAACGAGCGCCGCAGCTCGGCGAGTTCTTCGGGCGAAAACACGAGCGATTCCGCGGTCAACAGGGCCTTCGCGGCGTCGGGAGAGCGGGCTCCGGGAATCGCGACGATGTTGGGCGCCACGCCGAGCACACCGGCGAGAGCGACCGTCTCGGTCGTCACCCCGCGCGCCGCCGCGAGCCGTTTCAACAGCGGCGACGAACGCACCTTCTTCACCCGCTTCGGGCCGCCCAGGGGCGAATGCGCCATCACGGTGAGGCCCCGTTCGAGGCACCGAGCCAACACACCAGAGAGCAGCGGTTCGTCGTCGAGCAACGACAGCGCCACTTGCACCACCGAAATCGGTGCGAGGGCGAGCGCCTCGTCGAGCCGGGCGAGGTTGACGTTGCAGACGCCCACGGCCCTCACGACGCCGTCGTCGAGCAGCTTGTTCACGGCGCGTACACTCGTCGCCCAGGCGGTGCTGGAGTCGGGTGCGTGGAGGAGCCACAGGTCAATGGGCCGGCCGAGGGCCTCCGCACTCGCCTCGGCGTCGGCGCGAATGCGGCTCGCCCGGCCGTCGGGTCGCCAGAGGCCGTCGGGTCGCGCCATGCCGCCTTTGGTGACGACCCGGGCCGGCCTCCCGGCCAATGCCCGCGCCAAGAGCCGCTCGTTGTGGCCCAGGTCGGTCTCGTCGAGGCCATAGGCATGCGCCGTGTCGAACCAGCGCACGCCGGCCGCGTACGCCGCGTCGATGGTGGCCAGGGCCGTGGCTTCGTCGCGTTCGGGGCTCGTCGACAAGCGCATGCAGCCGAGGCCAATTCGGGGCAACGACGAGGGCCGTTCGTCGGTCATGAGGCCATTGTCGACCGTGCCGGCGCGGGCGTCACGGGCTTCTCGCGCGCCACGGGCCGACGAAGGAGCGTCGGAGAGCGCAGGCCTTCGCCGGAGACGCACCCCAGCTCACGCTGCCGTGACCTGCTCGACCAGAGTGGCCAGAAAACCCGAGCCGCTCACCGAGATTTCGTCGTTGTTTCACCCATCAGGGCGTCAGGGAGCGCTTCGACGACCACCCGGTGCATTTCAGCGCGCACGTCTTCGGTGGAGTCGTGAACTTCGGGGGCCATGGCCTGACACGAGAGCATGAACCGACTGCCGACGGCACGAAGCGGCAACGGGATGTTGGCCGTTGGAATGTCGCGCATGAGGCCACCGTCGCCCAGGCCGCTGCCCAGGGTGTCTTCGAACAAGACCTTGGTGAACCCGCCATTGAGGTGCATGACCACGCGCGCACGCTCACGAAATGAGAAACCAAATTTCATTCGGGCCTCATGAGTGAGCGAGCATCGCACTCAGCCGCTCAGGGCGCAACCCCGTCACGATTCGACCCGCTTCGCCTTGCTGGCAGCGGTCGATGGTTCAGCCCTACGCTTGCGCATGCGTCGACTGGGGGTGCAGCGTGTGGCAACGCCCCGTGCAAGGAGCCAAGGCATGACCGTGGTGATCGCGCTGGCCGTCGTCGCGGTGCTCGCGCTGGGTGTGGTGGTGGTCGTCGGCGGGCTTGTGTGGGGTCGAGCCACTTCGGCGCTGCACTGCCAACTCGAGGCGGCTCGGCGACCATCGCTGGGTGCACGGTACGACGAACGCGAGCTCGAGGCCTTGCCCGCTCCCGTGCAACGCTACCTTCGGCAGGTGCTGACCGACGGCCAACCGGTCATCACCGCCGTGACCTTGACCCACCGGGGCGAATTCAACCTGAGCGAAACCGGAGAGCGGTGGAGGCCGTTCACCTCGCACCAGCGGGTCATCACGCAGCGGCCCGGCTTCGTGTGGAACGCGAGCGTGAGCTTCTTGCCTGGGGTGCGTGTGCGCGTTCACGACGCCTACGTGACTGGAGAAGGCCTGCTTCGCCCCACCCTTTTCGGGCTCTTCGCCCTCTTCGAGCTGCGCGGCCCGGGCGACGTGGCGCAAGGCGAGTTCATGCGTTTCTTCGCCGAGACGGCCTGGTACCCGACGGCGTTGCTCCCAAGCCAAGGCGTTCGCTGGGAGCCGATCGACGAGCACTCCGCGCGGGCGACCATGGTCGACGGTTCGAATTCGGTGACGCTCGACTTTCGCTTCGGGCCAGACGGCCTGATGACGGCGTGCCGAGCGGCGGCGCGCGCCCGCACCGTCGGCAAGACGACCGTCATGACCCCGTGGGAGGGGCGTTGGTCGAACTACCAAGTGCGTGACGGCATGAAAGTGCCGCTCACCGGCGAAGTGGCGTGGCTCCTGCCTGGGCGCGACGCACCGTACTGGAAAGGCACGGTCGAAGCGCTGGGGTACGAATTCTGAAGGCGGTGGAGGCTTCACATTCTCAAAACGGCGACGCCGAACCCGCGTACGACCACACGGAGTCGGTCAGCGACGACTTCGCGCAGAACCCTCGAGTTGTTGGGTTCAGTCGTCGCTGACGACGAAGGTCATGCTGTCTTGCTTCACCGAGATTTCGTGTTGGCGGAGCGCCTCGAGCACGGGTTGAGGGTTGCCCTGCCAGCGAACCGACAAGATTCGGGCAGCGCACAAAAACGCGAAGTCGGCGGTGCCGAGTTCTTCACCTTCGGCGGTTCGCCAGGTGGTCATGCTGGCCGAGCGAACGTCGCTCCAGGCCGCGGTGCCGTCGACGGTGGCGAGGCCGCGCTGGGTCATGACCAAGAAATCTTCGGTCTTGAGAACGGGTACGACCAACCCAGTCAGCACCAGTGAACCGAGGGCGGCGCCGAGCCACCCGAGCCAGTGCGCGCCGCCGACCGTCGCGACGGCGAACACGACGCCGGCCTTGACCATGACGGCGCGGTCGGCGTGCAGGCGGCTGTGGCCTTTGTACCGGAGCACGCGCGAGATGTGCCGCGCGTCGACGTGCACGGGCAAATGCGCCGCGAGTTCAGCGAGGGGGTCGTGGGTACGAGGAGCCCACCCCAGGTGGCGCAGGTGCTTCGCGGCGAGGTGCTCGGTGCGTCTTCGGGCCTCGTTGAGTCGTTTGACGTACGCCGGGCCTCCGGGCAGGCGAATGAGGCCGCGCGCCGCTTCGCCGTCGGCGTCGGTGACTGCTGCGGGCACTCGGCCGAGCAATCGACCAGCCCAGTCTTCATTCGAGAGGGCGTGGGCGGCGAATTCGTACTGTTCAATCAGCGTCTCGATTCGCTCGAGTCGGCCCTCGGCGCGAATGCGGAGGGTGGCGAGTGGCGCCATGGGCGCTGCGGTCGGTTCGCCATCGTGCACGGCCACGGTCGCCTCAATGTAGTGACAAGGCTCAGGTCGTGTCATCATGTGCGCGGCCGAGCCGCAACCGCGTCGGCCGAGAGCAGTCGCAGGTCGGGGTTTCATGGCTCAAACTTTGGTCGGCCGCACATTCGGCGAATTCGTGGTGCGGGAGCGCCTGGGCGGCGGCGGTGGCGGCGAGGTGTACCTGGCCGAGCAGCCGATGCTGGCGCGGCAAGCCGTGATCAAGGTCATGAACCAAGCGCCGGGCGCGAGCGAGGCGTCTGACCGCTTCTTGCGCGAAGCGCGGCTGGCGAGCCGGCTCGACCACCCCTTCGCGGCCCATGTGTACGCCTTCGGCGTCGAGCCCGACGGCACCTTGTGGATCGCGATGGAGCTGGTGCGAGGCATGCCGCTCGACAAGCTCCTCGCGCAGCAGGGCCCGACGCCGCTGACCCGGTTCGTGCCGTTCTTCGAGCGATTGTGCGAAGTGCTCAATTCGGCCCACGAGCAGGGCATCGTGCACCGTGACGTCAAGCCGGCCAACGTGATGGTGCTCCAACGTGCGGGCCGTTGGCTCCCCAAGTTGCTCGACCTGGGCATCGCCCGAATGGCGGTCGAGCGACAGGCGACCGAAACGGGAGACTCCGGCCTCGACATCATGTCGTTGAGCGAGACGGCGAGTTCGATCACGTCACAGAAGAACTTGCCGCAGGAGCTGACGAACGCCGAAACGACCCAGCTGACGCGGGCGGGAGCAGTCGTCGGCACGCCGCACTACATGGCCCCCGAGCAATGGCTCGATGCCTCAACGGTGGGCTCGAGCGCCGACATCTACAGTCTCGGCATTCTGGCGTACCAGTGCATCACCGGGCGGCTGCCGTTTCAGGCGAAGGGCCTGCGGGCGATCACCAAGGCGCACCTGCTTCAACCACTGCCGCCGCTGGGAGAAGGCGTGCCAGCGGGCCTGCAAGCGGTGCTCCAAAAAGCCACGGCGAAGACGGCCGGAGATCGGTACGCGACCACGCTCGAGTTCGCGGCGGCGCTTCGGGCCGCGTCGCTCCTCGAAAAAGAGCCTCCTCCGTTGCCGCAGCTCGACGCCGGGTTGCACGAGAATGTACTGAGCGCGGCACCGCAGCCGCTGGCCGAAGCGGTGGCGATGTTCGAAGGAGCGAGAACGCCGCGTGGTGCCATCGAAGCCGCGGCGCAGGTCACCAAGGTGTTGACCCGCTACCTCGGCATTCTGTCGCTCGCGGCCCACGGGCGCATGGGTGTACCAGCTTCGGCCGAAGCGCAGACCGGGGTGAGCGCGCTGCGAGCGAAGGGGCTGAGCGACGCGTCGTGGGTGGCGCTCTGCCGTTCGTTGCTGCGGTCGTTTGCGCGGCGCTCCGAAGCGCACCTCGTGCCCGAATTGGTGCGGTTCTTCTTCGACGAATCGGGCCAGGCCGGCGGTGACGTGCTCGAGGCCTTGGTCGGGCTCGAGGCACCCGCGGCCGGTTCGACCGAAGAGGCCGAAATTTCGTTTCTTCGCACGTGGGTGGCCCAGCTTGGGGCGGTGCTGGGCCGGGCGTCATTTCTGTTCGACTACGTGTTGGTGGCGCAACGAGAAGCCCCCGAACGGTGGATGGGCACCCGCCGACCGACCCGAGTCGTTCATCGGGTCTCGACGCCGCTCGAACGCGGTCAGGTCGCGGTCGTCGATTCGAGCGGCTTGGTGCTGGTGCTCGCGCCGTTGATGTACGTGGGGCCACCGAGCGGAGGAGCGCCCGAGGAATTGTTCTTGGCCGACGGCCCGGGCCGTCACGGAGCACGGCTCGTGGCGTTGCCTGCCCCGTTCGAGTTGCAAGACGAAACCCTGTGGGAATGGCTCGTTGCCCACCAGTTGCTGGCCCCGACGACCGACGAGGCGGCGGCGACCGAAAAGCCGCCGTACAAGGGGCTGGCGACGTTCACGCCCACCGATGCCGACAACTATTTCGGCCGTGAACGCGAAGCCGAAGCCTTTGCAAACCGGCTGCGCCGAGAGTCGTTCTTGTCGGTGGTCGGGCCGTCGGGCACCGGCAAGTCGTCGTTTCTGTTGGCGGGCGTCTTGCCGTTGTTGCCGGCGGGTTGGCGCCCGATCGTCTTTCGGCCGGGTTCGACACCGCTGGGCGCGTTGCGAGCGCGGTTGGCGGCCGAGGGGTTGCCGTCGCCCGAAGACGGGGTCGATGCGTTCGTTGGGCGCTTGCCGGCAGGCGAGGTCATGGTGCTGGTGGTCGACCAGTTCGAAGAATTGGTCACGCTCTGCCCGGAGCCCGCGGTGCGAGAGGCGTTCGCGTCAACGCTGCTGTCGGCGGCGTCGCGTTCGGGTGGCCGGGTGCGCGTGGTCACGACGCTGCGCGACGATTTTTTGATCAAAGTGCAGCAGCTGCCGAGCCTCCGCGGGGTGCTGTCGAACAGCATTCAACTGATGGGCACGCCCGCGCCCGAAGACCTGATGCGGGTGGTGACCGAACCTGCCCGGCGGGTGGGCTATGCGTTCGACGACCCGGAGTTGCCCAAGCGCATGGTCGCCGCGGTCGACAACGACTCGGGTGCGCTCGCGTTGCTTTCGTTCACCGCGGCTCAGCTGTGGGAACTGCGCGACCGGCACCTGCGGTTGATGCGGGTCAAGGCCTACGACGCCCTCGACGGCGTCGGCGGCGCGCTGGCGAAGCACGCCGAGACGACCCTGCTCGGCCTGTCGGGCCACGAGCAGCAGCTCGCCCGCGAGTTGTTTCGCAACCTCATCACCGCCCAAGGCACGCGCGCCGTGCTCTCGAAAGCCGAGGCGCACGAGTTGCTGGGCGGGGGCCAAGCGGCCACGAGCGTGATTGAAGCGCTGGTCAACGCGCGGTTGCTCGTGTCGTCGGAAACCGCGACGGGCAGCGATTCGGTTGAAGTCATTCACGAGGCGCTGATCACGGCCTGGCCGCGGTTGGTGGCCTGGCAGCGCGAAGACGCCGAAGGCGCCCGGTTGCGCGACTCGCTGCGCAACTCGGCGCGACAGTGGCACGAGCGCGGGCGGCCGGCGGGCCTGTTGTGGCGCAAGGAGTCGCTCGCGGAGTACCGGGTGTGGCGGTCGCGTTTTCCCGGGAGGTTGACGCAGCTCGAAGAAGCCTTCGCCGCGGCGAGCCTCGCTGACGAAGCCAGGGGCCGCTTGGTGCGGCGGGGCCTCGCGGTCGCGGCATTCGCGGTGCTGGCGATCGCCCTGGGCGTGATTTCGTTGGCTTACCGCAGAGCCGACGCCTCGGCGCTCGAGGCCACGCTGCGCCTTCAACGCTTGTGGCAAGAACAAGCGCGTCTCGCGCTCATCGACCACAAACCGATGGAAGCCGCGGTGTACGTCGACGCAGCCAAAAAGGCGGGAGCCGCGGGCATCGCGGTCGACACGATCGACCAGTTCTCGACCTACGCGCTGGGTGGGTTCGTCGGCCAGTCGGAGCCACTCAACAGCATGGTGCAGAAGCTCTTCGTCAGCGAGAACCGCCAGTTGTTGGCCGTCGCCGCGACGAACGAGCTGGTGGTGATGCGCACGAGCGATTTGCAGGTCACCTACCGCCTCGACCAAGCGAAGTGTTCGTCGGCTGACTTTCGCGACGAAGGCCGCTCGCTCGTGGCGCTCTGCGGGGCCGCGAATCGGTACAAAACGCTGTTTGACGTGGGTCTGGCGACGCAAACGAGCCAGCAATTCACCGTCGACGCGGGCGTGTCGGGGTTCAGCCGGCTCGGCGACGACTACGTGGTGAATGTGATTGGTGACTCGGTTTTTCAGCTCAACCGCACCGGACAATTGCGCGAGGTGTTTCGGGTGCCCCAAGCCGAATACCTGGGGGTCATGGCCCTCGGTCAGGGCCGGGTCGCGGTGTACGCGGGCAATGAACTGGTTCAGCACAGCCCGCATGCGTTGACGGTCGTCGGGCCCGACGGCGGAGTCGAATGGCAGAGCGCCGCCGACGAGCGGGTCGTGAGCCTGGTTCGGCCACTCGAGGGCGGCCGGGTGTTGTTCGCGCGCGGGGGCGAGGTCGCGCTGGTGCACCTCGACCGCAAGAAGGTCGAGTGGGCCTACCCGACCCATTCGACGAACATCAACGCCTTCGTGGTCGATGACCAGACGGTGTATTCGCTCGGCCTCGACGGCGTACTCGCGGCCCGCAGCCTCGAGTCGGGCCAGCTTCGCTTCTCGAAGACGTTGCTCAACGGCGAATTGCTCAGCGGCGCGGTCGCCGGTGGCTTCGTGTTCGTCGGGGGAGCCGACGGCGTGTTGCGAAAGATCGACCGCTCGACGGGCGCGGTGTTGTGGGAACACCACGGCCACCTCGGCGCGATCACCGCCGTCGTCGCCATTGGAGATCGGGTTTTCTCGGCGGGGCAAGACGGGCTCGTGCGCCAGTGGGACGCGAAGCACCCCGTCATCGAGACGCTCGAAGCGTCGGGGTTTCGGGCGGCTTTGGCGGTACCGACCGGCCTCGTGAGCCACATCGGAGATCATCTCCGCTTTGACCTGCACGGCCAGCCCACCTTCGACCGAGCGTTGCCCGTTGCCGACCTCGGTGAAATCGAGGCGGTGGACCTCAGTTTGACGGGGGCGGTCGCGGTCGAGTTCGAAGGGGGCGGTGTCGTGTCAGCGCCCGACGGCGGGTGGGCCACGACCGGCACCGGTTCGGGCAACAATTCGATTTCGCCCGACGGTCACCGCTGGTCGGCCGAAGACCTCACCGAGCACGCTCGGGTGTACGACTGGTCGCGGCCCGGCTCGAGCCCGCTTGTCGAACTCGCGGTGCCAGGCGCCACGATGCTGTTGTTGTTGAACGAAAACACGCTCGTCAGCAACACCACGACGGGCCATTTGCGGGTCTGGCGAGGCCTCAACGACTCGAGCCCAGAGCTCACCTCGGCCCACAAGGGTGGGTTCATGCTGCTTCGAGGCCAGGCAGCAAACCGCTTGGTGACGTTGGGAGGAGATCGCGCCGTGGCGACGTGGGAATTCTCGGCCGACCGTCTCGTGGAGCGGGCCCGAGTGACGGGGCTCCGCGCGGTTCCGCAAAGCGCTTCATTCACGGCCGACGAAAAGTTGCTCTACGTGCTCTCAGCGGCGGGCGACGTCTGGGTGTACGACACCGCGGCGAATGTGATGCTCGCATCGGTCAAACTGGGCGAGACCGCAGGCCAAGGCGCGGTCGACGCCACCGCCGGGAGCATCATTTCAGGAGTAGGAGGACAAGCAGCGCGACGTTGGAGCCTCACGGGCTCGACATTGCCGCCTTGCAGAATACCAATCGCACTCTCCGGAGACCGGATCGCCCCGGCTCCGAAGTGTGCGCGAACTCAGTGAGAGACGTCAAAAACGTCAAAAAATGCTGGGCATTCCGTGGCCGCCTTGGACCGTCTTGACCTTGGTGTCGTTGAGCGTCTTGAGGGTCTGAAAGTTCAATTGGGGCTTCTTCATGGCGTTCCTCCGGGGTGAGACGACGGAGGGCAACTCTGCAAGTTCGGTACGCGTGAACTCGGCAATAAAAACGAGCACTTACCAAGTGGTACGCGCGTCAAAATGAGATCATCACGACACAATCAGTGCCGACGACCGACATGGTGTGACCGCAAGTACCAACTCGATGCCCCAAGGTCACAACCCATTCGAGGCGTACACCGTATACGGCGTGCAGGTCGCTTGGGGTGAGCTGGCCAATCGCTTCACCTTGACGATGAAGTCAGCGCCGTCTTCGACGACGAGGGTGCCGTCGATTTCGTAGTACCGGTTCTGCGGGCACACTTCGTTGTCGAAGAAGCAGTCGCTTTGGTGATCACCGGTCTCGTGTCGGTAAATGCAGAACGAGATGGCCGGGTCGGCCGATTCGAGCCGAACCTTGACGTTGAAGTTCTCGTCGAAGATCGCCGACGAGTCTTTGCCGAAGAAGCGAATCACGTCGACGTCGTCGGCCGTGGGCAGCAGGCCGGTGAACGAGCGCTGCACGTGGTCGTTGTCTTTGAGCTCTCCCAAGTCGGTCGAGTCTGAGCAAAACGCGCCCGGGTCGGCCGACACGTCGTGGCATTCGCAGCCATTCGACGCCGACGAGTCGGTGTCGAACCAGGTCGCGTCGCACGAGCCGATGGCGCACACGTTGCCGTTGCAGGTGGGCATGCCGTGAACGATGGGGCAGCCCTCGGCGCAGGTGCCGATGCGCGCGGTCACCGGCACTTCGGCGAACGACAGCGCCGCGTCGTCGCTCTCAATGGAAACCGAAGCCGCGAACGTGGCGGCCGTTTCAGCGCGCAACTGCACCTCGAACGCGACGCGTTGGTCGCGCTTCAACGCGAACGGCAGCGTGGGCAAATTCGTCAACGAATACAGCATGCTCGAGCCCGCGACGAAGGTGATGTTCTTGACCGTGAGCGACCCGTACCCGGTGTTGCGCAGCTCAATGGGCTTGGTGACGACCCAGCCTTGCGGCACGGTGCCGAAGTCGATGGTGGCGGGCGTGACGGTGATCTTCGGTTCGGTCACCGTGCCTCGCAGGCTCACGGTGGTGAGCGTGGCGGTGGAGTCGTTGCTCACGATGCCCAGCTCGGCGTCGACGTCGCCCGGCGTGGCGCCGTTCAATTCAATCACCAAGGTCTCGCGGCCCAACGGAGGCACGGTCACCGTGGCGCCACCGTCGAGCGGGTAGGCCCCACCGTCGAGGCCAAAGAGCCGAACATTGCCGGTGGTGTCGCTCAGCTCGAGCTGGGTGACGACCAAGTCAGAGCCGCCCTGGTTGACGAGGTCAATGGGCACTCGGCGCGCGGTCGCTTTGGGTACTTCTCCGAAGTCGATGTCGTGCGCGGGTTCGACGTCGATGCGCGGGTAATACAGGCTCGTGCCTTCGACGAGCACGTGGCCCGAGGGCACGCCGGGCGTCGACACGGCCACTTCGAGCACCTCGTGCAGGTACTTGGGCGTGGTGGGGGCCCACGTCATGGGCACCGAGAACCCGGCGTCGGGTATCAAGGCTTGCACCGCGGGCCAGGCGACCTTCACTCCGGTCGAGCCCGCGTCAAGCGGCTCGACGTCGAGGGCGACGTTGCCGAAGCCGGCATTTTTGACTTGCAGCTCGAGCGACTTGGTCTGGCCGGTGGGCACGACGCCGAAGCGCAGCGTCTCGGGCGCGACGAGCAGCTCAGGTTCTCCCACGAGCCGACGCACCAGCGGTATGGGCAACTCGCCCGGAGGCAGCCGGTCGGGGCTCTCTTCAGGTGACGCGTCGGTGTAGGTGACCGACACGGTGACCGCGCCCGGCACCGGAGCGCCTGACGGTGAGTACCGAACGTCGATGGAAAAGCTCGCCCCGGGCCCCACGATGAACGGCGGCGCTTCTGACGGAGTGAATGAAAAGTCACCGACGGCCGCACCGGTCAACACGAGGCGCTTCACGGCGACCCGGCGGCTGCCGCTCACGGTGACCCGAACGACCTTCGTCTCGTCGCACCCGGGCGTGACGCAGGTGAAGGCGATCTGCTCGGGCGTCGCGTACAACCCCGGAGGCCGCGTGGGCCCCGCGGGCGGCGGCGTCTTCGCACACGACGCCGCGACGAGCGCCACCACCACCAAAAATCGGAGCGAATTCGAGCTCATGGAACGCTGAATTTCCCGTTCGCGCGAACCAAGTCGAGGGCGTAGACGGTGTCGCCCTTCTTGCCCAACGACACGGTCTTTTCTTTGATCAGCATGCCGTTGACCGACACCTTCACCGTGGCGCTCGTGCTGTCGTGGTTCAAACACAGCCGTTCGATGTACTTGCTGACTTGCGTGGGGTCGACGTTGGCCGAGCCGCCCGACAGGTAATTGAGCAACACCTCGACCGAAATGCCGAGCAAGCCGGCGAGCAGCCCCGTCGGCACCGACTTGCAGCTCTCGACGTACTGCAGTTGCACGCGGTACGTGCCGTCGGTCATGGCGTCGGCCAGCACGATGCGCTCGGGTTCTTCTTTCGGAGGAAACGCGAGCCAGGTGGGCGTGCCGTACGCGCCCCAGTTCGTCGGGTTGGCGTGCGCCTTGTCGCACACGTAGCCAAACGGGTGCTCGAGGGCCATGTCGACGTTGCGAAAGTCGTCGTCGAACGCGCTGTCGCTGCCGTTTTCGAAGTTCATTTCGAGCTTCACGACTTCGGGGCCGGCGCCGGGCACGCCCACGGCCGACACGGGTATGGTGATGCTGGGCTTCGCGGGGTCGTTCGTCGCGAGCACGAGCAAGCCCGTCTCTTCGCCGAGCGCGGTCGCGGTGAAGCCGACCTGCAGTTGGGTGTACGCCCCCGCGGCGATGGGAGGAATGACCGTGGGCAACACGAAGAAGTCGGTCGACGGCGTTACCCCGCCCCAGGTCGCTGAAATCACCAGGGGGGCGCCGCCTTGGTTGTTGAGCGCGACGGTGGCGACTTCGGTATGGCCGAGCGCCACGTTGCCCAGGTCGAGCTTGTCGGGCGCGTAGGTGAACGAGGGCGGCGTCTCGGCGTTGCCGTTGACCGGCACGTGGGTGTCGCCCTTGTCGGTCGCAATGACCAAGTCGATGACGTGCTTCGCGGTGCTGCGCGGGGTGTAGCGCAGCTCCAAGGTGATCACGTCGCTGCCGGCTTGGGTCACGGGCGCGAGCGTCACCGGCGCGGTCAACGGGCGGGCGATGACGAAGTCTTGGGTGTCGACCGCGAACGCGACCGACT
>JBGAIY010000076.1:0-23918 GCA_044225205.1 Myxococcaceae bacterium
CCCAATGCGTCAGGCGGACGCCCATATACGGTGTTTCCCGACGGGGATCAGGTGGAATTTTTCAGGCCCCATCATTTTTTAACCAGCTGAAACAACTCGGTTATTTGCGCATGCCGAGGCCGACATAGACCAGGGGCCGAAGAATGCTCCACCAGCCGGTGATGGGCTTCATCTTGGTCTGGCCGAGCCGTTTCGGAGGGTACACCTTGGTCACCGGCACCTCGACGGTGCGGTAGCCGCACTGAATGGCGCGCAAGTACAGGTAGGGCTCGAGCTCGTATTCGTCGAGCCAGGGCTGGTTCAAGTCGATGCGCGGGTCGGTCAACACGCGGCGGTGGGTGGCGCGAAAGCCGTTGGTCGACTCGGTGACCCAGCGCCGGGCGGCGAGCGAAAAGAGCACCGGGTGCACGCGGGTGGCGACTTTTCGGTAGGCGGGCATGGGCCCGAAGTTGGCGTCGCGCTTCAAAAAGCGGCTGCCCTGCACGAAGTCGGCGGTGCCGGCGGCAATGGGCTCGAGCAGGGCCGGTATTTCTTCGGGGCTGTCTTTGTTGTTGCCGGCCATGACGACGGCGACGTCGAACCCGTGGTCGACGGCGTGGCGGTAGCCGGCCCGCAACGCGGCTCCGACGCCCAACACTCGGCCCAACGAGAGCACGGTCGCCCCGCCCCGGCGGGCCACGTCGGCCGAGTCGTCGGTGCTCCCGTCGTCAATGACGAGCAATTCGTCGACGACGTCGCGCGGTACCCGCCGCACGACTTCGCCAATTTTTTTCGACTCGTTGAAACACGGCGCCATGGCCAAAATTCGCAAATCGGCGAACATGGCGTGGCGACCTACTTCGCGGCTTTCATGGCCTTCGCGTCGAGCCCGTACTTCTTGACCAACCGCTCGATCGACTTGCGGTGCAGCCCCGATTCGCGCGCCGCGCGGCTGATGTTGCCGTCGCACCGGGTGAGCACTTGCGAAATGTATTCGCGCTCGAAGTTTTCGAGCAGCTGCTCTTTGGCGTCTTTGAACGAGAGGTGCTCGTTGAAGGGCAGCGGCAGCTCTTTTTGTTGGCCCTGCACGCGCGCGGGCAGGTGCGCCACGTCGATTTCGTCGCGCTCGCTGAAGGTGAGCACGTGCGAAATGACGTTCATCAGTTCGCGAATGTTGCCAGGCCACGAATAGGCCATGAGCGCCGACGTGGCGGCGGCCGAGAGGTGCTTGCGGCCGTGGCGTTGAACGACTTCGGGGTCGGCGAGCGCCTTGCGCACGATGTGCGGTATGTCTTCGCGGCGCTGGCGCAAAGGTGGCAGCTGAATGGTGATGACCGAGAGCCGAAAGTAGAGGTCTTCGCGAAAATTGCCGGCCTGAATTTCTTTGACCAGGTCGCGGTTCGTCGCGGCGATGACCCGAACGTCGACCTCGATGACGTCGTTGCCGCCCACGCGGCGCACTTCGCGGTTCTCGAGCACCCGCAAGAGCTTGGGCTGCAGGTCGGTGCGCAGCTCGCCCAACTCGTCGAGAAAAATCGTGCCTCCCGAGGCGCGTTCGAAAGCGCCGGGGCGAGACGAAACGGCTCCGGTGAAGGCGCCCTTTTCGTGGCCGAACAGTTCTGACTCGATGAGGTTGGGCGGTATGGCGCCGCAGTCGAGCACCACCATGGGGCCGCGCTTGCGCGCCGACAATTCGTGAATGGCGCGGGCGACCAGTTCTTTGCCGGTGCCGGTCTCTCCTTGAATGACGACCGACACGTCCATCGGGGCGATTTTGCGAATCAACCCGAAGATTTGGCGCATCTTCACCGACTGGCCGACCATGCCGCACAGCTCGCCTTCGCGGTCGGGTTCGACGGTGACTTCTTCGTCAATGGGGGCGAAGGTGACGACCGACTGGCCCGCGCGAATTTGGCTGTTGAGGCTCAAGTAGGCGCGTTCGACGCGGCGGCCGTCGAGCCAGGTGCCGTTCGTCGAATTGAGGTCGATGAGCAGGTACCCGCGCTCGGTGTACTGAATTTCGAAGTGGTGGCGGCTGGCCGTGCGGTCTTCAGACAGAATGAGGTCGTTCGACGAATGGGCTCCGACGCGAATGCGCTCTTTGTCGCTGACGACTTCTTTGCCGGTGTCGGGGCCGCCGCTCACCACGACGCGGCACTTGCGCACCTTGAGCGTGGTGCGGTTTTCGACCACCAGGGTGTGGGTGGTGGTGACGTAGGCTTCGTCGAGCGGGTCGAGCTGGCCGACGTCACCTGGGCTCGTCAAAATCTCGTCTTGGCCGCTTTCCTTCGGGGTGGTCATCGTCGGGCCGCAGACCCTAGTCTAAACCCGGGGTGTCGGTACCAGCTGTATTCACTGGCGATTCGTGGGTTTGCGGTCGACCCAACCTGATCACCCTCGCTTGCAGCCTGCGGCGTGAGACGCGTAAAAGCGTTCTTTCTTCGAGGGTTTATGCCACGCCGAACGCCACCAGCCGACCTGACCGCCCGAGTGCCCAATGCCCCGCCTCGCTCGAGCGGGTCGCCGACGGCCCCACCGGCGGCACCCGGGCCGTTGGCCCCCGACCTGGGTGACGTTTTCGTCGCCGGGGTGTCACCGGGGCCCAAAGAGCCGACGGGCGTGGCCGTCGAGCTCGGCCACTGGGGCGACGAGCAACAGCCGTTTCGGCTCGAAGCCGACGGCACGGTGGCCAGGGGCCCCTCGCCGCGCACGGTCAGCGAGCGCATTCGCGCGGCGAAGCTGGCGTTGTTCGAGGCCCCGAATCACCAACCGTTCGCCGCGGTCACCGACGCTCAGGCGTTGCGGGCGGTGGCGGCGAGCGCGGCGCAAATGCACGCCGTCTTTCGCCAAGCCCCAAGAAACGAGGCGCACGCGCTCGAGCTGCGCGCGGGCCGGGCGGCGGCGTTGGGGTTGGTCGAAGCGGCCGCGCGGCGGGCGAACGCGCTCGGTGACGTTTCGACCCGCGACGCGCTCGCCTTCGGGTTGCTGTCACTGGCCGACACCGAGCCATTTCGGCCACTCAAAGACTTCACGCTCGACCGGTTGGTCGGGCTGGGGGAAAAGGGCGAGCTGCCCAAAGTCGGCACGGCCGAGGCGCAGCTGTACCCCAAGAAGCCGCCGTACGAGCAATGGCTCCGCGACGGCGTGGTGAAAATCACCCACTACACCGACAACGACGGCAGCCCGCGCGGCGGCACGGTGGTGTTTTACCAAGAGCTCGGCTTCAAGCGCACCGACCACCCCGACGGGAGCACCACGCTGCGCCGTGAGGCCGCAGGGCAGCGACCGGCCATTGAAGTGACCGTGCCGGCGGCGCCCGCCAAAGACCAGCCGCCCGCCCTGTTCGAGAAGATCAACGACCCCGCGACCGACATCATCATTTACTCGGGGCACGCGGGGTACGGGCGGCGGGTCGAAGACGCGCTGACGAAGGGCAAGGCGGGCACCGGAGACGGCAAGCTCGTCATGCTGCTCCAGTGTTCGGGCGACGTGAGCATCGAAGGCGTCAGTCGCAGTTTTCCCTCGGCGCAGTTGATTTCGTCGGTTGAATCGACCGACAACAACTACGACCGAACCCTGTTGGGCAATTTGCTCAAGGGCATCGACCAGCGTGCGTCGTACGAGGCCATTCGCGACGCGACCAACCGCGACTTCACCGACTGGGTGACGGCGCAGGTCGGCAAGCGGCCGCAGGAAGCCATCGACGGGTACCGCACGCAGCGGGTCGAGACGCACTACTTTTACCCCGACCAGCGCAAGGCGTTCATCGGAGCGCTCGACCGAGATCGCGACGGTGTGCGAGACGACCAAGACGACCTGTTCAACGTCGTGGCGCGAAAGCGTTCTGACGCCGCCGCCGGCTTCGACCCGCTCGACCCGGGCGTGTCGGTCGACGCGCTCGACGGCACGGTGTTGAACGCGGCCGTCGACCAAATGCTGCTCATCGCCCGCTATGCCGAATGGCCCGCGGGGCTGTTGAAAAATGTGCCCTGGCACGCGAATGCCTTCGAGTCGCGCGGGTACCACCAAGCGGCGCCGGGAGACTTGCGGGCCTTTCGGTTCGACGTGAAGCCCGGGTCGAACGCGATTTCGGTGTCGATGAACGCAGCGTTCGCCCACGCGCCCAAGGCGGCCATGTGCCAAATGCTGGCGATTGAAGCCGGTCGATTCGTGGGCATGAAAGCCGGGCTCGACCCGGTGCACCAAGCCGCCCTGAGCTTGGCGTTTCTCGAGCGGGTTCGGCACCAAGCGACCCGGTCGGGCGAGAACACCGACCCGTCGCCCATTGAGAGCGACGAGGCGCACGACCTGTTTCTCAAAGCCCGCTACGGCCTCGGGGTGTCGACCGCCCAGCTCCAAAAGGCCACCGGCAACCCTGACGACTTCGTGGCCGCCACGTACGAGCGGTTGGTGTCATTGGTGCGTTCGACGCCTGGCCTCGAAGACGTGGGGGCCGTGGCCCCGAAACGGGCCACTTCGCCCGTCGACGTGCCGGCGAACATGATCGTGGGCGGTCACTTTTCGGTGCCCGAAATGACCGACCTCGTGAAGCGTTTCGGGCTCGGCCTCACCTTCGACGCGACCCACCTGCGGTACGGCAAGTTCATTGCCTACGGCAAGACGGCCGCGGTGCCGGTGCGTGACGAGAAGGGCCAGCCCGCGTACCTGACGCTCGGCATCGACAGTGAAGGGCTCGTGCGGGCCGCGTCGCTCGTGCGGCTCGACACCCAGTACGAAGGCCAGCTGACGAGCGGCTTCTAAACGTCGGCTCGAGCGGGAGACTCGCGACGTGAGCGACCCTTTTTTGTTTCTGGGCCATGGCCTTGCCAGCGCTTCACGAATTGACCTTTGGGCGTGCCTCCGCGACGCATCATCGGCTTCGGTGGTGCCCCTGAAACAAGCACTCGAAGCGAAACCGCTCTCCCTGAGTACCCGACACGAGGGGGGCGTGCTCTTCGCGACCGCGAACAAGCTGTTGGCGCGCCTGGGTCGAGGCGACGCCGCGCGCGTCTATCGCTTGCTCGACCAGCAACTCGCGTCGGCGCATGAGCAAACGCCGCTTTCGTTGGTGGTGATGACCAACCGCGCCGAGACTGACGGGTGGCACCAACGCACGACTGGGCGGCTCGTCGACGTGGTCGCGGCCCTCGAAGCGGTCGCCACCCAATCGAAGGGGCCCTATGCCGACGAACAGTTCACGTATTCGTCGCGCGATACGACGTCGGTGCACGAGTTGCTGTATGAATCGCTCAAGCATCAAGCGCCGGTTGCCGAGTTCATTGACGCGACGCTTCGCATGCTGAACCGCTCATTGCGAGCAGCCGAAAAGAAAGTGTTCAACGATTTGCTCGTCGAGCGCCTGCCGCGCTGGTTCGAACACCGATTCACGACCGACCTCGTGGTGCGGCACTGGCTGTGCCGGGCCTTGTCTGTCGGTGTGGCTGGCCATTCGATGTCTGCCGTCTTTCGTGAACGAGAAGGTCAGGTCTTGAGCGCAGACCTCGACCGCCGCGGCAAGAAGGCATCGGGTTCATTGAAGTTCGACGACATCGAGGCCGTGCGACGCGCCATACGAAAAGGCCAGTGGGGCCGGTTGGTCATGGCCTTCAGTGAGAGCGAACCCTCCCACCTCAAGACCTTGCAGACGCTGAGCCACGCAGAGCGCGTCACCTTGGCGAAAGGCACTCCAGACCTCGCGACCCTGATCTGCAACAGCGCCATACGTTTGTACACGGTGGGCGACCATGCGAAGGCCTTGGCGCTTTACGACGCCGGCATCGAAGGCGACAACGACCCGATGTCAATGGCGAACCCGCTCTTCGCGGTGCAGAACGACAACAACCACCTGGGGGTCGATGAATCTCGTTCGCGCCGCTATCTCGAGCGGTGCTTGCCGCACGCCAAAGACAACCCCGTCATCTTCACCAACGCGGCTTTCGTTTTCATGGAAATGGGTGAGCCCCAAGAAGCCCTGCGCGTTTTAGGGCTCGCTCAACGGCACGGCACCTCGATCAAACAATACAAGAATGAGGCGCTGTTCGGGCCCCTCCGGGGCGACCCGACCTTCGCGAAGCTCATGAGGTAGTCGTTTGAGCGCGTCGCTACTTCTTTTCGACCAACAGGTCGCGGCCCTGCACCAAGTCGACCTCACCGGCGAATTGGCCGAACGTTTCGTATTCTGACGGAGCGATGCGTGCCTGCGGCACGTTCAGCGTCTCTTCAATGGTGACGACGTCGTCTCTCTGTTTTTCGAACCGAACGAAGGTCGACGCGGGCTTGGTCAGGTCGGCGCCCGCGCGCAAATTCACTTCGGGTACGGGGCCAGCCAGGGCCCACCCCGGCGGCAACTTCAGGGTCGTGACGGTGCGCGTCGACTCGGTCGTGCCCAGAAACAGCGGGGTGCGGCGGGTGCTCAGCATCAAATACCTTCGGCCCAACAGCGCGGGAAAGGTGAGGCCGCTGAAGACCATGCGCTTGTCGCCCTCGAGGCGGCCGAAGCGCCGGGCGGTGAAGCCGTAGGTGACCCTGACCGAAGCGCCGACTTCACGCTTGGCGTCGACTTCGATGCCCGACATGTCGGCGCCGCCGAAGTACCGTGACAGTGCTTGCTGCAGCGCTTGGTCGCGCTGGTCGGTCGAGAGGCTCTCGAGGCCTTCGGCCAACTGGGCGGCCTCGAAGCCCGTGTAGACTTCTTCGCCTTTGCCGGTGAGTACGCCGTCTTCGGCGAGCGCCAGGGTCAGCGTCACCGTCTTGCCGGGCCGGTTCACGGTCGGCGGCGTCTTGACGCGCTCGAGCGGCTTGCCCGGTTCGGGCAACAGGTAGGCCTCGCGCTCGCCCATGGCGAACTCGGGCAGCTCGCCGAACGGCGCGTAGCGCACCAACGCGTCGAGCCACACCGGCTGGTGTTCGGGCAGCTGCACCCGCACGCACACGTAAGGCAACAAATTCTCGGTGGGGAACAGGTGGGGCGCCGGGTCGGCGGTGAAGGCGTGCACAGCGACCAGCCGAGTGTCGAACCCGAGGCTCGTCAGCGCGGCTTTGAGCAGCCAGGTGCGGCTGCCGCGGTCTTGGCTCACACTGGCCGACGCCGAAAACGACAGGCCCTGGTCTCGGCCCGACAACTTGGCCATGACCGCCGCGTAGACCGCTTTCACCGCGTCGAGCCCTTGCTTGCCTTCGGCAGCGGTGCGGGCGAACTGTTCGACTTCGTGGGTGATGAGGCCCTTGTCGAGAAACGCGTCGGCGTACGCTTTGACGACGCCTTCGTTGCCGGTTTGGCCGGCCCCCACGCTCACGAAAGGCAGAAATTCGTCGCCGCTCACCGGGCCGTTGGGCTCGGGTATGTACGGGCGCACCCGGCGCTCCTCGTGAAAATACACTTCCAGGTCGCCCTGCACTTTGGGGGGCCCCGATTCCATATTGTGGGCGTCGACCTTCAGGCCTGAGCCTTTGGGAGCGACGACGGTGTAGGTGCTCCAGTTGTTCGGCTGGTTGGCGACCTGAAAGTAGAAGCTCGAAGCGGTGAAACCCGGTTGGCTGGGCCCGCGCGTCGGGTGCGCGTAGAGGTATTCGTATTCGACCAAGTCTCCGACTTGCACGGCGGGCATGCTGACGGTGTCTTTGCCGTCGATGCTCTCGGGTTCGTGCACGTGGCCGTCGGCCTTGAGCGTGCGCAGCTTCAGCACTTGCGCGCCTTCGGGCAAGTTCACTTCGGCGATGTCTTGCACGCCTTGCTGGTCGAGCGCCTTTTGAATGACGTGAATGCGGTCGACTTGCGAGCCGTCGGGGTAGGCGCGAATGGCGGCCGCGTCGAGCAAGAAGGCAGCGTTGGCTTCTTCGTCGCCGGGGGCGGCTTCGTACGCCTTGAGCGCCTCCTCGGTGGTGATGGCGTATTCGGCCAGCAGTTCTTTGCCGGTCTGGTTGCGTGACACCGCGCGGCGCAGGCCCAGGTCGGCGCCGTCGAGCAGGAGCGCGGTTTCTCGAATGGCGAGCGCGTCAGAATCGCGGCCCGCTTGTTCGTACACGTCACCCAGCTGCTTGGCGAGCAACGCGTTGCGGGGCCACTGGGCGCGCAGGTTCTTGAGCACGGCCACCGCGTCGTCGAATTTCTGCTGGGCCACGAGCGCTTTGACGAGCGCGTTGGCGACCGAGACCTGGCTCTCGTCGCGGGCGAGCAACTGGCGCCAAGTCGCGGTGGTCGCTTCGAGGTTGCCGCGGGCCCGTTGGTGTTCAGCGGTTCGCGTGAGGGCGCCGGGGCAGTGGGCCGTCGCCGTCAGCAGGGCGTCGGCTTCTTGGGCGGCGTCGCGGCGGCGAGCCACGTCGTAGCGCAACAGCAGCGCCTCGCAGGTGCCGGGCAGCGCGGCTTCGGCTTCGCGCGCGGTGGTCACGGCCTGCGCTTCGAGGCCCAGCGACAGCTCGATGCGCGACTGCAGCTGCAAGAGGGTCGGGCTCGTGTCTTTCGGGGCCGCGTTTCGGGCGAGCTTCAAAATGCCGAGCGCGTCGAGCTGGCGGCCGTCGTCGAGGGCGAGCTGTGCCGTCAGCAGCCGGGCGTGCACGAAGCCCGGGTCTTTCGCGAGGGCGGCCTCGAGGTCGCGGGTGGCCCGGCCGCGCGCGACTTTGGCGAGCACGGTGCGGTCTTGCAGCGACAGCTCGGCGCGCAGCACGTTGACGACCGGGGCGTTCACCGAGGCGGGCAGGCCGTTCAGCATTTTCCACGCGCCGTCGCGGTTGCGGCCGAGCGCGTCACGCGCCGAGACAAAGCGGGCCAGCGCCTCTCCGGCCTCGTCGACCACGGCGTCGTACACGGCTTGGGCGCCCTGTGGCGCCGCTTCGTCGGGGTCGAGCGGCACGCCGGCCCACTGAGGGGCCGCGCCCTTCGCGGGTTGAAAGGTGACGCCGCTGGGCTTGCCGTCGGCGCGCATGAGCGCGAGGGTGAGTTGCCCCAGCTGGTCTTCTTTCGCCATGCGCACCATCACCCGGTGCACGCCGGCGGCGAGCTTCACCGTTCGGGCCATGACGTTCGGCGCCGGGCGCTGCCAAGTGAAGCGCTCCAGCACGGTCGTGCCGTCGACGAGGGCCGCGTGGTCCATCGAGCTGATGGTGCGCACGGTGTACTGGCCCGCTTCAGGCACGGTGGCGTCGACGACCAAGAGGTACACGTCGCCCGAGGGCGGCTCTCCGGCCAGCAAGAAGCGGCCGTCGGCAAAGCGGAGGGTACGCGCCTCGAGGGGGCCGAAGGGGCCCACGCCCAGCGTGTCGAGGCTGCCGGTCGCTTCGGGCCCGGTGCGGTCGCTCGCGCTGAGCACGTGCCACGGCGAAAACGGCCCGACCAGCGTGGCGCTGGTGGGCAGGCCCATGTCGGCGACGATTTGGGCGTGCCGGGAGAGGTCGTTGCGCGCTTGGTACACGGTGCCCAGTGACGAGCGCACGAGCTGCGCGGCTTCGGCTCCAAGCCCTTCTCGCTCGAGCGTGTGCGTCAGCCGCTGGGTGATGACGTCATCGGTCGACGACGCGTTGCCGGCGATTTCGAAAATCAGGCGCGCGGCCGCCGCGGCGAGCGGGTGGCTCGGCGCCCGGTCGACCAGGTCGAGGGCCGCTTCGAGGGCCCGGGTCGGGCTCGCCACCCGCAAGGCGAGCAGCGCTTGGCCGTACAACGCCCACGGCTCCGCGTTCGAGACGCCGAGCGCTTGGTCGAAGAACGCTCGGGCCGCCTTCGGGTCGCCCGTCATGAGAAAGGCCTGCCAGCCGGCGAGGGCGAGCGTTCGGCTCGACGCCCCGGGTTGGCCGGCGTCGGCCGCCGCCGCCTCGAGCTGCTCGGTGGGAGACCCGACGCGTTTGACGCAGCCTGAAAACGACGCGAGCACCGCGAACAACGCCACCAGTCGAACGAGACTTCGAATCACGCCGCACGACATAGCCCTGGCTCAGACCACGGTGACGAAAATCGAGCGGCCGATCGCCGAGTTCAGCTGGTTGAATTCGGCAAAGCCCTGAAATTATTTGAAAAATATTTCAACGAGAAGACGCAACTCAGTTTCTCATCTTTCGATAACTTGAAACCATGACCACGCCGATCAAACCCCCGGTCCGCAGCTCCTCCGCCAGCCTCAACGCCGTTCAAGACGACGGCGGCGCTGCCACGGGTACCACCGCGGCGAGCGGCCACGACCCGAAGAGCACCTTTGGCGTGGCGAAAGAAAAGGCTCAGGCGGTCGGCAAGATTTTTTCAGGTGCGAAGAAGACCATTGAGGGCGTCGAGACGCTCGCGGGTGGCGGGGCGACCGGGGCTGAAGGGGCCGAAGCCGCCCGCGAAGAATCGGTGAACCTCGACAGCACCGCCGTGGCGCTCACGGCAACGGCCGCCGGTCTGCACCAGGCCGCCGTCGCGACGGTGAAGGTCGCCAAGGGCGAAGAGGGCGTGAAGAAGTTCGACGCCAAGACCAAGGGCGTCGGCAAGGCCATTGAGATTTCGCGCTCGGCCGCCGAAGCGATGGACAGCAGCGCCAGCACCGTCGACCGGTTGCGCGCCGGCGTCGAAACGGCTCAGGCCATCAAAGACGCGATACCCAGTGGCGTCAAAGTGACCGCGGGCGCGGTGACCACGCTCGCCACCGCAGGTCGAGCGCTCGGCGTCGCCGGTGGTGCCATGAACGTCAGCACGAACGTCAAAGAAGGCGTCGAGAACTACCAGAAGTGGAAAGCCGGCGACTCGAAAGCCGGCCTCGACCTCGTGAACAACGCGGTTCAAGTCGCCAACAACTCCGTGCGCGTGGTGGAAGACACCGTCAGGGGCGCTCAGGCCCTCGGCGTGCTTTCAGAAGGCACGAAGCTGCTCAAGTACGCCACGGCCGCAGGGCCGTTGCTCAAGGCGGTGCCGATTGTCGGCGCGGCCATTGGTACCGGCAAAGCCGTGATGGACGCGGTCGAAAACCCGAGCTTGAGCAACCTGGCGAAGGTGGGCGCGCAGGCGCTGGGCTTCATACCTGGCCCGGCTGGCGCCATTGCGGCGGCGGTCGCAACGGCGGCGGTCGACAAGTACAAAGACAAAATCGACGCCGCGGGCGCGAAAATGGCCGACAACTTCAAGAAGCTCCAAGCCGCGCCGGTTGAAATGGCGATGCCCATTATCTAGTGCGTGGGCGGTGTTCGATCAGTAGGGTGACCGGCGCATGAACCCGCTCACCATGGCACTGCAGAAGCAAGTGCCGCTGCCCACCATTCCCGCTCCTTCACTCGACGGCCTGCGCATCACCGCGCCGCGGCCCCGGTCGATCACCGCCGACGACGTGAAAGCCCGGCTCGAAGAGTTGCGCTTCGAGCACGCGGCGGTGACCGAGCACCCCAAAGGTCACCAGCTCACCCCGCGCGACCAGGTTCGCGTCAACATCTTGGGGTACGTCGGCGGCAAGCTCGTGCCGCGTTCGTCTCAGTTTGGTGTGTGGTTGCGGCTCGACCAACCGCTCAACCTCGAAGCGTTGGGCGACGCGCTGCGTTCGGCGAAAGTCGGAGACGGCGTGAAGGTCAACCTGACCTTGCCCGAAACCTTCTTCGTGCCCGAGCTGCGCGGCAAGCCCGCCGTGTACGTCGTCGACGTGCTCGAGGCCCGCTCGCTCGTGCTGCCCGAAGTCGAATCTCCCGAGTTTTTGCGCAAGCTCAACGCGAATTCGGTACCCGAGGCGCTGACCAACATCGCGAACGAGCTGGTCGCTCGCGAGCTGATGACCACCACGTACAAGGCGTTGGCGCTCGCGCTCGACGCCGCCGCCGAACGCGCGAACGTCAAGCTCACCACCCAGGTCGTGCAGCAAGAGCTGTGGAACCTGTGGCGAGAAACCGAAGGCAAAGCGCTGTCAGAACACGGCCTGGTGGGTGAAGACCAAACCGACTCGTTCGAATCGTTTCGGGCCGACCCCGCCATCGTCGATGACGTCACCCGGCGAATTCGAAACACGGTGGTGTTGGCCGCCGTGTGCGACGCCCACCCCGAAGCGTTGACCGAAGAGCGAATGGCCGAGACCGCGCAGCGCTGGGCGACGGCCGGCGCGGTGCCTCCCGACGTCTTGCGCGAAGAACTGAACAACGCGGGCACCCGAAAGAAATTGGGCGGGGTGATCGCCCAGCTCGCGGCCGCCGAGTTCATTCTCGAGCGCACCACCGTCACGTATTCACCGTGAGCTGACCTCGACAAGTCGTTGATATCGTTTGTTTCTTGTCGCCGCTCTCGCGCCTCACGCAACGGGCGACCGCCAGTCATTGTCAGCCGCTGACTGGGGCTCGCAATGAGACGACCGTATTTCTATGTGGCGTTGTTCGGCCTGACCGGGTGTTTGGAAGTCGCCGGGGGCGTGCCGAGTGGGGTCGACGGTGGTGCCGACGCGGGTGGCAACGCCGCCCGTGACGCGGGCACGAGCGCGGTGGTTGACGGGGGCACGCCCGCAGTCGACTCCGGCACGGGCAACACCCCAATCGACGCGGGAGCGACACCGCCGCTCGACGCCGGGCAGCCCAAGCCCGTTGACGCGGGGGCACCGCCCACCGACGCGGGGGCACCGCCCACCGACGCGGGGCCACCACCCACCGACGCGGGGCAGTCGACCCGAGCCGACGGGGGCTTGGGGTCGGTCGATGCCGGGCCCTCCACGGTGACGTCGTTTCAACTGACGTCGAGCACCGGGGGCAACGCGTTGCCGTTCTCGGTGGGGCTCGGGTTTCGCCGCGGTGACGTGCCGACGGGCTTCGCCTTCGAGCTCCCTTCGGGCCAGGTCGACGTGAAGCGGCGTTGGCCCGACGGCAGCGTGAAGCACGCCATCGCGTCAGGCCACATCGACTTGGTGGCGAACGTGCCCAAGACCGTCGCCCTGGTCGGCGGGGCCTTTGTCGGAGGCACCGCGCTGCGCTGCGAAGACATCACCGCGGCCGCGCCGTCGGCGTCGGTGAAGGCGGGCTCGCTCGGTACCGTCGAGTTGTCGTCGTTGCTGGGCTCGCCCCTTCGCACCTGGCTCAGTGGGCCCGAAGTCGTCGAATGCCACTACGGAGCGCCGGTCGGCAGCGACCCGACCTTGCACGTGTTCTTTCACGTGAGGCTGTTCAAAAACGGCCGCCTCTTCGTGCGAGCCATTGTCGAAAATGGGCAGCTCACCACCAACACGACCGACAAGTCGTACGTGCCCACCGTCACCGTCGGGTCGACGACCGTCTTCACCAACGGTGGCGCGGCGCTGACCCACTACGCGCACACCCGGTGGCTCGCCGAAGGCTGGCTGGGCGGCGACCCGGGCGTGGTGGCGCGGCACGACGTGGCGGCGCTCATGCGCACCAAGCTCGTGCCCAACTATTGGCACAAGCCCGCGACCGAGGCGTCGCTCAACGCGCCGACCCGGCAATACACCCCCATGGCCCAAGGAGACTGGACGCAGAACATGGGCGACACCGGGTTTCAGCCGCCGATTGGGCTGTTGCCGAGCTGGGAGGCCCGCTACTTCACCTCCAACGGTGACCCGCGTGCTTTGGCGGCGACGCTGGCGAACGCAAAAACGCTGAACTCGTACGGCATTGTCTGGCGCGACACCGACCAGTTGCCGGTGCAACCTTCCAAGCGCCCGACGTGGACGGTTGACGGTGAGGGGGCCGGCGGTGAAAACGGCGTCAACGCGGGCCCGCTGAACTGGGAGCTCGCCCACCACTGCAGCGGTGGCTACCTCGCGTACTTGCTCACCGGCGAATACTTCTACTTGGAGACGATGCAGTTGCAGGCGGCGACGGTGTACCTCGTGAATTCGTCGTCGCACGGCTCGGGCACGAACCGGTTGCTCTCGGGGCAGACGCGCGCCGCCGCCTGGTCGACCCGCACCGTCGGCCAACTGGCCGGCCTCGCTCCGCTCGACGAGGTGACCCAAGACTACCGGGCCCTGCTCGCGAGCAACGCCCAACAGTGGGACGCCGAACGTCAGAGCACTCCCAGCCAGGCGCTCGGCATGTTCTACGACTACGGCACGGCACGGCGTACGGGCCGGGCGCCACTGCCTCGCCCTGGCACAACTGGGCGCTTTCGAATGGGCTCGTGAGCGACCTCGAGCCGCTCGACGACATGGCCGCGTTCGGCCGCGTACGCGACGCCACGTACCTGTTCACGGTGGAAACTGCTGGGTGACTCGAGCACCAGCTCTCTTCCTGCCAGCGTCGGTACACCGTCCAAGTTAGCTGGGAGCGACGTTCAAGCACGCAACTGGCGGCTGGCGCGTCTGTCGGCGACCTGCAGCACGGCGGCGTATGATTCGCTCGGTGAGTCGGGCGGCGCAGTGGGCTACCGCCACGGTGCTTCGACCAGTTGCTGCCAGCCATTGCGTACGCGGTTGATCAGCAGGCTGGCGCGGCGCAGGCCTGGGCCCGCCTCACCGGAGCCACAGGTGGTCGACCTTCGCGTGCTCGGGCGAGGCGGTCTGGGCGGTGGTGCCGCGCGCGGCACCGGTAACCAGTTCGATAGAACCGCCAATTCGGTACAGACTCATCACCACTGGTGAAGGAACATCGGGTGCTCGATTTCCACGACCGTGCCCTGAAGCGCAGTAAAGACGCCAGGCCTGGCACGCGGGTGGGCGCAACATCGCCAGCAGCATCGAACTCGTGCTCGCTTTCGTCGCGGCGTTTTCTTTCAGGCTGTCGGTGCAGGGTGGCGTCGGCGGGTGATACGGGGCCCGCTCGTCGACAGTGGCTTGGTGGCCGATGCCGGGGCCGAGCCGTTCGACGCTGGCATCGACGCGGGCGTGCCCACGAAGGTGGTGCTGGCCCTCAAATCGAGCCCGTCGTTGATGGTGACCGACCCCAGCGGCGACCGGGTGGCGGCGCTCTCGCCGTTCTTCAGCTCGTTGCCGAGCGACACCGAAGTGATGGTCGTGGCATACGCGGGGGCGTCGACGGCCGACTTCACGACCGGGTTTCGGCTCCTGCGAGACTTCACTGCGAGCCAAAGGGCCGAATTGAACACCCGGTTGTTGAACTTTGTCGGGTCGGGCGACGCGACCGACCACGTGGCAGTGTTGAACGCGCTCAAAGAGTTCATCAAGACCGACGCGGCGGCGAAAGGAGCGGCGCACTACGTGGCGATTTTGCTGACCGACGGCGTACCGAGCACCCAAGAAAACGAATTGATGTGTGGCGACGTCGTCACCCAGTTGGTGGGAGCGTCGGCGGGGTCGACCGTGCGGCTCAACACGATGTTGGTCAACAGGGCCCCGGCCCCTCGCTGCCTCGACCAGGTGACCGTGAACGCGTGTTCGGTGACGCTGCCGCCATCGGGGTGTACGCAGGCGCTCAACGACGCGTCGGCTGCACGGCTCGAAAAGCTCGCCACGCGGGGTGGTGGCACGCTCTCGGTCGTGCTCGACAACACGCCACTCGTCTATTCGTTGCATTGACGCCCGCTGGGCGGCGCCCTTGTTTCGCGAATGAAGCGCGTGCTACTCGGCGGCCCTCGTTCTCATTGGGGGTCGCATGCGCACCGTCTCGTCGGCCGTTGTGGCAGGGGCATTGCTGTTGATGGGCTGTGGCACCGAGCTTGGGCCCCCACCGAGCGCCTCGGGCGAACCCATGGCCAGCACGTCTGACGAGTTGCAGAAGTCGGGTTTCGTGCAGACCCCGTTCGGTTTCGTTCACAGCTCGTGTGTGCGCGAGGTCGACGAGAACGTCACCATCGACGGCGACCGGCTCATTGCCGCCGACGCGAGCGAGCAGACGCTCTCGCCGTGTCGCCACCCGGTGGTTCGGCGTGCGTCGTTGACGACCGGTCGCATCGACGGTTGGGTCGAAGCGGCGAACTGGGCGGCGCCGGTCGCCCCGACGGCGTTGTCGGCGACGTGGGTGGTACCGCCCGCGCCGAGTTCAGTGCGCAGCCAGTTGATCTACTTCTTTCCTTCGTTTGAGCCGGCGCGGGGCGACAAAATCGTGCAGCCGGTGATGCAGTTCGGGCGCAGCCCGGCGGGCGGCGGTGCGTACTGGGGCGTCGCGAGCTGGTACGTCACCGCAGACGGCACGGCGCTCCACAGCAAGCTCTTGCGGGTCAACACCGGCGACACCATCATCGGCACCATGACGACGAGCTCGTGCAAGCCGAGCGGCGGCTGCAAATTCAAAATCGTCAGCCGCGACGACACGACGGGCAGCTCGAAGTCGCTCAGCGTGACGACCGCCGAGCCCTACACCTTGGTGCAAGGCGCGGTGCTCGAGGCCTACGGGGTGACGTCGTGTGATCAGTTCCCCGCGGGGCACGAACTCACCTTTTCGGCGCTGCAGGTGAAGACGCCCGTGAGTGCCCCGGAGTGGAAACCTTGGTCATTTTCGCTCGGGCTCGACTGCGGTTTCTCGGTCTCGAGCAGCGCCGCCGGTGACAGCGCCACCTTGCGCTACTGAAAAGCGCCTCGCTGTAGGGAAAATGGCAGAACCACCGCACCTCCATTTTCAACGGCGGCGTGCCCGGCGTGACGGTTATTGAACGTGACGAGGGTACAGCCGCGCACACCCTCGCACGGCGGGGCTGAAGGTCGCCCCCGCCTTCAGACCTATGCTGAGGGCCCTCGTGAACAAGTTCGAGCTGCTCCAGAAGTTGGCCGACGGTACGGCGGCTGAGGTTTTTCTCGCCCGGTCGGGTCACGACCGCGTGCTGGTGGAGCTTTCGCGACCCGCGTTGTCGAACGACGTCGAAATGTACGGGCGCTTTCTCGACCTGACGCGCGAGTGCCAGAAGTTCGACCACCCGAGTCTGCTCAAGCTCACCACGACCGGCTGCCAGAGCGACGGTCGGCTCTACGTGGTGACCGAGCCCATTGACGGGCCGCACTTGGGGGCGCGGTTGGCGCAGGGCCCATTGCCCTTGGCCGAGGCGGTGCGGTTGACGATGTCGTTGTGCGACGCGCTCGAATACCTGCACGCACGTGGCGTGGTGCACGGCAACTTGCGGCCGTCGAACGTGTTTCTCACCGGGCCGGCGGGAGCGCCGGTGCCGAAGCTGCTCGACATGGGGCTGTTGTTGTTTCGCACGACCCGTTCACTGCCGACGCCGACTTCGGTGGTGTTGGTGGCGCCCGAGTACCTTTCGCCCGAGCGCGTGGCGGGGCAACGCGCGAGCCCGCTGTCAGACATTTATGGCTTGGGGGTGCTGTTGTTCGAGCTGGTCGTCGGCCACGCGCCGTTCGTGGGCTCGTCGCTGCACGACACCAAGCGGCTGCACATTTCGGCGTCGATGCCGGTGTTGCCGCCGGGGCTCGAGCCCGTGGCGCCGATCATCGCCAAGTGTCTGTCGAAGACGCCGGCCGAGCGGTACCCGAGCATGGCGGTGCTCAAGCAAGCGCTCTGGCTCGCGGTCGACGACGCCCCGTCGCCGGCGTCGGCCTTCGAGTCGGTGCGCTCGACGCCGCAGTTGAACGTGCACCCGCTCATGCCCGACCCTCGTTCGACCCGGGTCGAGCGAGTGCCGGTCGCCGAACCCGACGCGACGCCCATTGCTCAAGGCACGATGCTCGAACAAGGCGGGCAGGTGCTGGGCAACTACGAGCTGCTCCAGCGCGTCGGCCAGGGCGGCATGGGCGAGGTGTACCTGGCTCGCCACATCAAGCTCGACCGCCGTGTCGCCATCAAAGTGCTGCGCAAAGAGTTCGCGAAGGTCGACACCTACGTGAACCGCTTTTTTCAAGAGGCGCGCGCGGTGAACCGGGTCAACCACCCGCACATCGTCGAAATTCACGACTTCGTCGATGAACGCGAGCGCGGCCAAGTGTGGTGCGTCATGGAGTACTTGCAGGGCCCGAGCCTGCGCGAACTGGCGAGGCGTGAGCCCTTCGGTGTCGCCCGAATGGTGCGGGTCGCCCGGCAAGTCGCGCAAGCGTTGGGCGCGGCGCACCGGGTCGGGGTCGTGCACCGCGACGTGAAGCCCGAGAACATTTTGCTGCTCGACCGGCCCGGCCAGCCCGACTTCGTGAAGGTGCTCGACTTCGGCATCGCCAAGTTGCGTGAGGAGGGCGCGGCGACGCGCCAGAGCGAGACCGGCGAAGGCGAGATGATTGGCACCCCGGCGTACATGTCGCCCGAACAGGCGCGGGGCTTCGAGGTCGACCAACGCTCAGACATCTTCTCGCTGGGCACGGTGATGTACGTGCTGTTGGCGGGCCGCTTTCCGTTCGACGGGTCGACGCCGCTCCAAGTGGTGACGAACTTGGTGACGCAGCCCGCTCGCGCATTGGGCCCGCTCACCGCTTCAGGCGAGCCCATTGATTCGCGCGTGTCAGACCTGGTGATGCGGTGCCTCAGCAAGTCGGCCGATGAGCGCTTCGCGTCGATGGAGGCGCTCGACGCCGCGCTGGCCGAGGTCGAGGCGAGCGGCCCCCTCGAAGTCGAACTCGGTGACGAAGACCTCGCCGAGCCCGACCCCGAACCGAGCGAAACGCCCCCGGCGGCGAAGCCGGTCGACCTGGGGCCCTTCGTCAGCGACTCCGAATTGGCGGCGGCGGCGAAGGCGCTCCACATTGTCGGTGAGCCCCCGGCGTCGCGTTTTCCCTCCGTCGACAATGCGCGGTACCTCGCGGCGGCGACCCGGCCGAGCCGGTGGCTGACGTGGGCCGTGCCGTTGGGGCTGCTGCTGTTGTTGGCGCTCTCGGTGGCCGAGCGGTGGGTCGAGAAGCCCGCCCCGGTTTCTCCGAAAGTCAACGCGGTGACGCCGGCCGTCGAGCCGAAGCCGGTGCTCGCGGCTCCCGCCGCGGTCAAAGCGCCGCGTGGCGAAGCGGCCCCCGCGGTGGCGCCGGCCCCAGTGCCGGTGGTCGAACAGCCGAAAAAGCGGGCGCCCAAGCTTCGGCAGAGAAATTGAAACAACGTGGCCCCACGGTACGTTTCATGTTCGTGCGCTTCGTCTCCCGCCGCTTTCGACGTCTGCCTTGGTGGGGGCAGCTGGGGGTGACGCTCGCGGCGCCGTTGTTGGCGTTGAACCTCGCGGTGGCTTTTTTCGGCAATTCGCTCGTTTTTCCGCTCTCTCCGTTTTTCGTGAGTGAGAAGGCGTGCGCGCTCAAAGAGTACGCGTTGCACCGACCGGGGTGTTTGCTGTCGGGGCACCCCGACGTGGGGCCCCTCGCGGCGGCGGCCGAGCGTCGGTACCGGCTGCCGGCGGGGCTGATGCGCGCCATCGTCGAAGTCGAATCGGGCAGCCACGCGCACCGCATTTCGTACGCTGGCGCCATGGGCCCGGCCCAGTTGATGCCGGCCACCGCCGAGCTGCTGGGCGTCAATGACCCGTTTGACCCCGCCGAAGCGATTGACGGCGGTGCGAAGTACTTGGCCCAGTTGCTGGCGCGCACCCACGACGTGCGCCTCGCCGTCGCCGCCTACAATGCGGGCCCCGGCGCCGTGCACGGTGTCGTGCCACGCAACGGCCAAACCGAATTTTACGTGGCCGCGGTGATGCAGCGGCTCCAGCACCGCTGAGCGGCGTCACCGAAAAACGCAAAGCGGGTTGAGCACTGGCGAGCACCGCTCTTGAGTCGAACGCGCTCTCGCTTGCGGGCGGTCGACGGTCGCAGGCTCCGCCAAGACTCACGCACTACGGGTTGTGCGGGGGCTGCTCGCGCACCAATTCGCCCAAGAGCTTCTTGAGCGCCTCTTGGGCCGCGGGCTCGAGCTTTTGAAACGCGAGGCCGACGCCGTCTTTCGGTTTGACCCAGCGCACCTGGCCGCTCAACACGACGCCCACTGGCAGCCGCCCGGCCAGTCGCACCTCGAGGCGGAGCTCGGTGAACTTTTCAAGGGCCAGGGCGGTTTTGAGGTACCCGCCGCCGGCGCCGATGTTCGTGAGCACGCCGGTGCCCGACGCCGAGCCCGCTGACACATTCACCGACAGGTAGCACTGAAAGCGGTCAGTCGTTCGGCGCGCGGCCAGAATGTCGGCCAATTGCTTCGTCACCGCGGCGCGCTCGCTCATCGACGCCTGGTCGGTTTTGCCAGTTGAGCGTTCGAGCCGCTTCACCAACCCCGCGTATTCATCATCACCACCACCGGTTCGGCCGTTCGGCTCCATGTGCGCCCTCGTTTGATCTGTCGGCACATGACACCAAATGTTCTCAGGAGGAGACAAGGCGCCGCACACCCACACGTCGGCAATGACTGGGGTTTTGGTCTTGGTGATGTTGATTGTCTCAAATTTAATTGCGCACAATTTAATTGCTGGCTATAAAGTGCCCATGACGAACCCGCTGCTGCTCGACGACCAACTGTGTTTCGCGGTGTACGCCGCGTCGCGGGCGATGACGTCGGTGTACCGGCCGGTGCTCGACGAGTTGGGGCTGACGTACCCGCAGTACCTCGCGCTGATGGTGCTGTGGGAACACGCGCCCGCGCCGGTCACGGTGTCGCAGCTGGGAGCCCGCCTGCAGCTCGACTCTGGCACGTTGACTCCGCTGCTGAAGCGGCTCGAGGGGCTGGGCTTCGTCGAGCGGCAGCGCCGCGCCGAAGACGAGCGCGTGGTCGACGTGTCGTTGACCGCGAATGGCAAGCGCTTGCGTCAGCGAGCCCTCAAGGTGCCCGAGGCGATGATGTGCCGGGTGAACTTGACGCGAGCGCAAGTCGGCGCACTGCGAGATCAGCTCAAAGCCTTGACGAAGCACCTCAACGAAGAACAACCCGCCGCACCAAAGGAAGACACGCCATGACTCCCCTCTACACTGCCACTGCTTCAGCCAACTCGGGCCGCGACGGCTCGGTCAAATCAGACGACGGCGTCATCAACATGCCGCTGTCGGTACCGAAAGGCCTGGGCGGCCCTGGTGGCGCGGGCACGAACCCCGAGCAGCTCTTCGCCGCCGGCTATTCGGCCTGCTTCGGCAGCGCGCTCAAACTGGTGGCGATGCGGGCGAAGGTCGACGCCTCCCAAGTGACGATTACGGCGAAGGTGCACATCGGCAAGACGGCCGACGGCGGCTTCGGCCTCGAGGTCGAACTGCAGGGCAGCGCGCCGAACCTCACCCGCGAGCAACTCAACGGCCTGATGGACGCCGCCCACCAGGTTTGCCCGTATTCGCGCGCGACCCGCAACAACATCAACGTCACGTTGACGGCGGGGTGAAGGTAGTCTGCCGGCCGTGAAACGATTTTGGCGCCTCGGCGCCACCCTGCTGGTGTTGTTGGTGCTCGCGTTGGCGTGGGCAGGCGTCGACCGCTGTGGAGAATGGCATGCCACGCCCGGCGGGCTGGTGGGGCTGGCCCGAGCGAGCGGGCCGTTGTCGGTGGGCGCGGCGAAGGTGCCCTTCGACTTGCCGTACCCAGTGACGGTGGGCGGCTATGGCCCTGGTCGGCATTCGGCGACCTCGGCCCACGCCCCCTTGTACGCCCGGGCGACCGTCGTCGACGTCGGCAACCAGAAATTCGCGCTCGTCTCGCTCGAGACGACGTTCGTGTCTGATTCGTTGTTGAACCGGCTGCGAGACGGGCGGCCGTTCACGGTGTGGGTGACGGCCACGCACACCCACACCGGCCCCGGTCAGTTCGACCAGCGGCCCTTGGCGCAGGTCGTGGCATTGGGCCCGTTTCGACGCGACGTCGAAGACGCCATTGTCGGCGCCGGCCGTCGCGCGCTCGACGAAGCGCTGGCGAACCTCGGGCCGGCGGTGATGAGCGTGGCCCACGACACGCACGACTTGACCCGGGCCCGCACGTCGGGCTCGGTCGACCAGCGGTTGACCCGGGTGCGGTTTCGAGCGCCGGCGGGGCGGGTCGTGGCGCAATGGGTATTGTTCGCCGGGCACCCGACGTTGGTGCCTCAGCGCAGCGACGTGCTCGACGGCGACTACCCCAGCCGCGTGTCGGCGCACTTCGAGACCGACGGTTCGGTCACGTCGGTGCTGCAGACGGCCGGAGCGAACGCCACGCTCAACGGCACGGTCGACGACCTCTCGGCCGAACTGAGTCGGCGCATCGAACGAATGACCGACACCGAAGACGCGACCCAGGTGGCGTTCGGGTTGGCGACCAACGAGTTCGCCTTGGCCCACCCCGACGGGTCGCGGCTGGCGCCCGCGCTGTTTCGCCCCTTCGTCGAAAACGCGCTCTGCGCCGGAGCGATGATGCACGCCGAAGTGAGCGCGCTCAAACTGGGCCCGCTGTCGCTGGTGGCGGTGCCCACCGAAGTGTCTTGGGCGAGCGCCCGCGTCATCGAAGAGCAAAGCCAGGTGACGACCGTCGTCAGCCTGGCCAATGGGTACGAGGGGTACCTCGAACCGCAAGACGTGGTCGACCGTGGCGAAGGCGAGTCGCACCTGCAGTACTTCGGGTCGCGGTTTTTGACTCAGGTGGCCGAGGCCGCTCAGACCGTCAGTCGAGGGGCCGGGGTGCCCTCACCGCCGTCGCCCTGACGGCGCGCGGCCCGGTGCCGTTCGTGTAACCAATTCGTATCTTTCCGCGGCGCCGGGGCAATTCGCGCTCGGGCGCCTTTGCTTTGACTTCACCGGCGTCACCGCTTGAATGCCGGGCATGCGATGGGTCAGCGTCGTTGTGGTTGGGTTGTTGCTGGTCGGTTCAAGCTGGGCCGAAGCCCCGGCGGTCGGGGCCGACGCGCCGCCCGAAATTCGAGCCATTTTCGAGAAGATGCACTCGGGCAAGCCGCCCAGTCTCGAGGAGCAGCAGAAGCTGCGCACCTACCTGGGCGGGCGCACCCGTGCGTCTGACCTCAAGGCGACTCCGGCCACGCCCGGCACATTGGGCGCGCTGCCGGCCGACGTTCAAGAAATTCTCGCGAAGCAACGACGCGGTGAAGCACTCACTGGGGCCGAGCTCGGGAGACTTCGAGAGTTCGGCAGCGGTGTCGACGGCAATCAACGGGCGATTCTGCAAGACCTCGAGGCCAAGAAGGCTGAACTTGAAGCCGCGAAGCCCGACCACGACACCCGCCGTGAAAAGGCGAAAGGCCCGCTGCGGGGTGAAGTGGTGGTGCGGGTGAGCCAGACCACGACCACGTCGGGCGACGGGGGCAGCTCGAAAATCAACGTCACCGGCGCTTTCACCGTGCCGGTTGAATTTCGAGTCTTCGCCAACGCGCGCCCGTTCGAATTCACGCGCACGGCGCCGGTCGATGAGCCCTTCACGCTCGAAGCGCTGGCCAAGCCGTCGGCCATCGTTCAAGGGAGCACGTCGCAGCACGTGTTCGAGCGCACGCCGTCGTCGACGACCGACGCCACGACCACCTTCACGGCGCAGCAAGCGACGATGTTCACCGCCAAGGTCGTGTTCGACAAGAAGAAGCCGAGGCCAGTGTTGGTGGTGAACTCGGCCGTCACGGGCCAGTCGGTGCTCAGCGGCTCACAGACCACGGGCGCCGAAACCAAGGCGCTGAATGAAACGACCGAGCAAGCCGGTCAGCCGTGGCAGCCGCTCACCGTCGACGCGCTCGACCCGTCGCAGGCCGTCGCGACCGCTGGGGGCTTCGGGTACAACGTGGCCAACTTCGTGCCTCCCGAACTGAAGGCCGCGTTGGCGTCGGCCACGGTCGCCTTCGACGCGCAGGCGTTGGCCAAGGGGCTCTCGAGCGGCAAGCGCTTCGAAGTCGCGTCGTCGACGAGCTGGTCGATGACGACCTCGCGCGACGGGTCGACCAGCACCACGACGACGCGGGCCGACGTCACCTGGCGCTTTCAAAACGAGTCGCCCGAGGTCGACTTCTTCGTCGAGCTGGCCGACTACGACACGTGGTTGCCCAAGGCCGACCTCGACAACGCAAAGTCGCCGGGCAATGTGCTGCACGTCACCGCGCGGCTGGGCGCGAAAGACAGCGGGTACCTGCCGGCGCCGGTGCAGCTGCGAAAAGTGACGTTCGAACTCAAAGGCACGTCGAGGGTGGCGGGGCGGTGCCTCAACGTGCCTCCGCGCGACCCCGACCCCGACGGCGCCGACTTCAAGTTCGCGCCCAATTCGGGCAA
>JBGAIY010000662.1:0-2910 GCA_044225205.1 Myxococcaceae bacterium
TCATCAAACAAGCCGTCGAATACGAAACACGCCGCCACGTCGACGTCATCGAAAGCGGAGGCGTCATCGAACAAGAGACCCGGCTGTTCGACACCGCCCGCGGCGAGACGAGGTCGATGCGCTCGAAAGAAGACGCGCACGACTACCGCTATTTCCCCGAACCCGACTTGCCGTTGCTCTTCATCACCCCCGAACAGATTGACCAGGTTCGCCGCGCGTTGCCCGAATTGCCCCGCGCCCGCCGAGCGCGGTACGTGCGCGACCACGCCCTGCCCGAATACGACGCCGAGGTGTTGACGGCCGACCTCGCGCTGGCCGACCTGTTCGACGCGTGTGTTCGCGAAGGCGCCGACCCGAAAAAAACGTCGAACTGGTTCATGGGTGAATTGTCGCGCTTGCTCAACGAGCGAAAGCGAACCGCCCAAGCCGTGAAGTTCACCGCCGCTCAGTTCGCCGCCCTGCTGCGGGCCATCGACGCGGGCACGGTGTCGGCGAACGCGGCGAAAGAAGTGTTCGCCGACATGTTCGAAACCGACCGCGACCCCGCCGTCGTCATCGCCGAGAAGGGCTTGGGGCAAGTCAACGACCTCGGCGAAGTCGAGCGCGTCATCGACGAGGCGCTGGCGGCGAACCCCAAGAACGTGGAGTCGTACCGCGCCGGCAAGACCCAGCTGCTCGGCTTCTTCGTCGGCGCCGTCATGAAGGCCATGAAGGGCAAAGGCAACCCGAAGCTCGTCAACGAGCTGCTGCTCAAGAAGCTGGGGCCCTAACCCCAGGTGAACTTGGGGAAGAGCGGGGAGCGCTACCAGTCGCCCTGGCGCGAGCGTTTCTTCTCAGAATTGCGCTTCTTCGACTCGATGCGCCGGCGCTGCGAGCCGCGCGACGGCTTGGTCGGCACGCGCTTGGGGGCCACGTACGACAACCGCTTCAGGGTCGCGCGCAGCCGCTCGAGCGCTTCTCCGCGGTTCATGAGCTGGCTGCGCCGCTCGCTCGCCGTCACCACGATGCCGGTCGGCAGGTGCGTCAACCGCACGGCGCTTTCGGTCTTGTTGCGGTGCTGACCGCCCGGCCCCGAACCGACGAAGACGTTCACTTCGCACTCGGCCAAGAGGGCATCGTCGCTGAGGGCCGCGGCGCGCGCGGCGTCTTGGGGGCTGACCGACATGGGCGTGACTTACTTGATGAGCCCAATTTCGCGCAGTCGCTGTTTCAAGAATTCGTCGGCCGTGATGTCGGCGAATTTCTTGGGGTTCTGCGGGGTGATGCATTCGTCAAACACCCGCAGCGGGCAGTCGGGGTAGGGGTGCACGAAAAACGGCATCGAATAGCGCACGACGTCGTCGTCGCTGCTCTTCGGGTTCACCACCCGGTGGGTCGTCGACGGTATGACTTCGTTCGTCACCCGCGACAACATGTCGCCCGAGTCGACGACGATTTGCCCCTTGAGCGCGTCGACCGAAAGCCACTCGTTTTGGCGAGTGAGAATTTCAAGGCCGCTCGAGGTCGACTCGCACAGCAAGGTGATGAGGTTGATGTCTTCGTGTTCGGCCGCGCGCACGCCCCCGGGTATGAACATGTCTTTGAGCGGAGGGTAGTGAATGACGCGCAACACCGAGTTGCCGTCGTGCGCCATGTCGCTGAAGGTCGTGCGCGGCATGGTGAAGTAGTCGGCCAGGGCGTGCAGCATGACCGCCGCCGCCGCGTCGAGCGCTTCGAAGAGCGTTCTCATGTTTTGCCGAAAACTCGCCACTTCGCTCGGCCACACGTTGTCGCCGTACGCCGACTTTCGCGGCGCATTCGCGGGCAGGTCGCGACCCACGTGCCAAAACTCCTTGAGGTCTCCCACTTTGCGGTTCTTCGCGTGCTCTTTGCCGAAGCTGGTGTAGCCGCGCTGGCCGCCGCCTCCCGCGATGTCGTACTTCGACTTGGTTTCGACCGGCAGCGCGAAGAAGCGCTCGGCGTCGGCATACGCGCGGCGAATGACGTCGTCGGCCACGCCGTGGTTCACGATCGACACGAAGCCGAACTCTTTGAGGCCGTCACCCCACGCGCTGACGAAACGGTTTCGCTCGGCCGGGGTGCCCTGCTGGTAGTGAGACAAATCGAGTTGTGGAATTCGGCGGTGGGGCATGGCCCGTGCAGTGTAACGGCTCTGACGGGGCCCGCCATTTCGCCACGACCGTCACCGCTGGTCGCGCAGGTCGGCCGGGCGCATCGCCTGCGCAGCCACACCCACCAGCACCCACCCCGCGAGAAACGCCAGCCCTCCGAACGGCGTCACTCGACCCAGCGCGCGCGTGCCGGTGAGCGCCAGCGCGTACAAGCTGCCAGAAAACAGGGCAATGCCGGCGATGAAGCAGACCGCCGCCCCGCGCACCCACCGACTCGCCGACGTCGGCACCTGCGTCGACACGAACGTCACGAAGCCCAGCGCCAGCGCGTGAAACAGGTGGTAGCGCGCGCCCGTTTCCCACCAGGCCAGCCGCTCGGCACCGTCGGCCAGCCCGGCCACCGCGCTTTTGATGGCGTGGGCCCCGAGCGCTCCAAACGCCACGCCGGTGAAGGCCAACACCGCGGTCAACGTTGCCAGCAACCGGTTCATGCCAGGGCGTCTACCTCTGAAGCGCGTCAGCGCAAAGACCTTGAATTGTTTCAGTTGCTTGCGAGTCGGCGTGATTGAGCCACCGCGCCCTGCTCGCGGCTCGCGCGCGAAGTGAATGGCCCCTGAGCCGAGTGGTGCCAGGTCGTGTAGCCTCGCCGCGTGCGAAGTCGACGGTGGTTCGTGACCTCGGTGTGCGCCAGTGCGCTGCTCGGTTCTCTTACGGCGTTGGCCCAAAAGGCCGTTTCGCCCGAAGGTCAACTCGTGGCGGGGTCTCTGCGCGAGGGCGAAGCCTCGCGAATCGAAAGAGC
>JBGAIY010000663.1:0-2897 GCA_044225205.1 Myxococcaceae bacterium
ACGACGCCGACCGGCACGCCGGCCACGGTCATCAAGTAGCGACCCTCGTCGAGCGCGGCGGCGCCCGCGACCAGCATGACCAGCCAAGGGCTCATGGCGCGGTGGCCTCGAGCGCGGCGAGCAGCTGTTCGAGCGCGACCGTGGGGGTGCCCCGGGCGCGCCCGCGGGCGACCCATTCGCGAAACAGCACCCGGCTCTGCTCGCCGACCTTCGTGAAGTGAAAGCGCAAGTAGGCTTCGAGGTTGAAGGGCACGGCTTTCGCCCCGACCGCCATGACCGCGCGCAGAAACCACCCGTGGGCCGCGAGCGACCAGAGCGCGTTGTCACCGTGGCCTTGCATGACTTCACGCGCCGCCCGGGCGGCGAGCTCGGGCCAGGTGCCCCGAAAGTCGCGCAGGGCCCAACCGGCGCCTTCGAGCGCGGCGACGCTCGCCATCAACAACGCGGTGAAGGGCGCTCCCAATTTCGAAGTGTCGGCCACGTGTTGGGTCGCCAGGCCGCCGCGCTTGGCCAGGGCGATCACCTCTTTCACGCGGTCGCTGCCACCACTGAAGGGCACCCTCGCCAGCGGAGGAAACCAGCACGCGACTCCGGGCTCGTGCGTTTCACCGGGCAACGGCGTTTGCCACGCCATGAACGGTATCGCCCCGACGACGCGGCGTTCGGCCGGCAGGTGCTCTTCGCCTTCGGGCGCGAGCGCGACGAACGTGGCGTCGGGCGCGGCGGCGAGCAACTGGGGCAACCACGGCTCGCTCAACCGAGTCGAGGGCACGGTGAGCCACACCTGCTGCCACGGGCCGGTCTCGCGCACCTGGTCAATGGAGGTGAGCCGCCCGAACCCCTCGAGCACGACCCGGTGCTGCGCCCCCAGAAACAACGGCAGCTGCTCGGGGAGCAGGTGCTGCGGTCGAACGAAGAACGAAAGCGCGGCTCCACCTTGCGCCAAGTGCCAGGCGAAGACTTGGCCCACGGCGCCAGCCCCGACGACCAACACGCGGGCCTGCGATTGACGCTCAGGGGGGCGCACTGCCCGAATGTCGCAGTCGGTGACCGAGAGTGCAAAAGATGCGAGTGGTTGGGTGAAGCTCGATGAACTATGTCAATAAGCGGTGCGTGTGGTGCGGGGTCTGGCTTGAGCGGTGAGCGTGCCCTGGAGTCACACGATGATCGATGAGCATTCTCAGGGGTTCGAGGCCGCGGCGTTCGCGCTCGCCGTGGTCGACCACATACCCGCCATGGTCGCCTACTGGGACGAGAACGAGACCTGTCGGTTCGCCAACAAGGCGTACGTGTCGTGGTTCGGCAAGTCGCGCGAAGAGCTGCTCGGCACGACGCTCCGCGCGCTGTTGGGGCCGCTGTATGCGCTCAACGAGCCCTACATTCGCCGCGCGTATGCGGGTGAAGTGCAGGTGTTCGAGCGCAACATACCGGTGCCGGGGGGCTCGGGCGTGCGCTCGAGCCTCGCCACCTACAGCCCCGACGTGCGCGACGGCAAAGTGCACGGCATCTTCGTTCACGTCGCCGACAGCACCCTGCTCAAAGACAAAGAGCGGAGCCTGCAATTGGCCCTCGAAGAGCGAGACCGGGTGTACGCGAAGCTCACGACGCTCGAGGGCCTGTTGTCGATATGCGCGTCGTGCAAGAAAATTCAAGACGCCGACAAGAGCGATTGGGTGCAGGTGGAAGACTACATGGCCGCCCATACGAAGGCGAGCTTCACCCCCGGGCTGTGCCCGAAGTGCGTGAACCGCCTGTACCCCGAAATCGAAAACGACTGAGGCGGCTTCAGCCGATTCTTCGTCCACCGCTCCGACCTGGTTCGATCTTCTGGTCGAGGTGACGAGCTGTGCGTATCATCGCCGTGTTCCCCACATGCAAGAGGCTTGGCTCACGGCATTTCACCGAGGCGACCGGCGCGCCCTCGAAGCGTGCTACCGCGAGCACTTTCACAGCGTCGACCGGGCCGTCGCGCGTCGGTTGCGCGGGCCCGACCGCGACGCGGTGGTGCAGGAGGTCTTCGTGAAAGTGCTCAGCGACGAGGCCTTTCGGCGAAATTTTCAGGGCGGTGACCTCGGCGCCTACCTGGCCCACGCGGCGACCTTCTTGGCGATTTCGCACGCGCGGCGAAGCGCGAACGCCCCGGTCGTCACCACCCACAGCGGAGACGTGGGTGAATGGCCCGACCTGGGGCCGCCGAATGCGCTCGAAGACCAGGTAGCGGCCCGCCAGTTTCTCGAGCGTTTCGCGGCGCGGGTGCCCGACAAATGGCGAGCGGTCTTCGTGGCGTGTTTTCTCGAGCAGCTCGACCAGCGCACGGCGGCGCGGCGGTTGGGGCTCGCGCGAACGACGTTGGCGTATCAAGTCGTGCGCATTCGCTGGCTGCTCGACCGATTCGTGCGCGAGGGTGACCCATGAGCTGCGAATTTTCTGACCGCGTCGAGGCGCACTTCGAGCGCCGGTCGACGCTCGAAGAAGACCGAGCCATGTTCGCCCACCTTGCGACCTGCGCCGACTGCCGGGCCCACTACGAGCGGGCCCAGCTGCGCGAGCGGGCGACGGCCGGGCCCGACGCTCGACAGGCACGCTTGGGGGCCGCGCTGGGGCTTTCGCCGAAGCCGGCCAAGACCCGCGCGGCCTGGGCGGTGGCGGCCCTCGCGGCCGCGGCGCTCGCGGTCGTCTGGGCTTCGCGGTTCGAGTCGGCTCCCGACGGCTTCGAGCCGCGCGGGCCGGGCCCCGCGACGCCGACGCTGGGGGTGTACCGCCTGCCAAAAAACGGCCCACCTGAGCGAGTCGAAGGCACCGTGCACGCCACCGACGCGCTCGCGTTCGACTACACGAACCCACAAAATCACCAGCGGTTGGTGGTGTTCGCGGTGGCCAAGACCGGCGACGTGTTT
>JBGAIY010000664.1:0-2894 GCA_044225205.1 Myxococcaceae bacterium
GGGCCGAGCTGCGCGAGACGCGCGGGTTCATTTCAATGACGACCATGCGGCCGTCTTTGGGGTTCAAGCCGAACTGCACGTTCGAGCCGCCCGTGTCGACGCCAATTTCTCGCATGATGGCGATGGCCGCGTCGCGCATGCGCTCGTATTCTTTGTCGGTCAGGGTCTGCGCCGGAGCGACGGTGATGCTGTCGCCGGTGTGCACCCCCATGGGGTCGAAGTTCTCGATCGAGCAAATGATGATGACGTTGTCTTTGCTGTCGCGAACGACCTCGAGCTCGTACTCTTTCCACCCCAAGACCGACTCGTCGATTTGCACTTGGTGCACGGGGCTCGCGGCGAGGCCCGCGGCGATTTGCTGCTCGAACTGTTCTTCGGTGTAGGCGATGCCGCCGCCCGTGCCGCCCAGGGTGAAGCTCGGCCGAATGATGCTCGGCAGGCCCAGCTCCTTGAGCAGCGCCTTCGCTTCCTCCATGGTGGTGGCGATGCCGGCGCGCGGCAGCTCGAGGCCAATGCGCTCCATCGCTTCTTTGAAGAGCTTGCGGTCTTCGGCTTTGTTGATGCTGCCCAACTGCGCGCCGATGAGGCGCACGTCGTATTTCTGCAAAATGCCCTGTTCGGCGAGCGCCTTGGCCAAGTTGAGCGCAGTCTGCCCACCCATGGTCGGCACGAGCGAGTCGGGCCGCTCTTGGGCGATGATGCGCTCGGCGGCTTCGACCGTAATGGGTTCGATGTACGTGCGGTGCGCGAACTCGGGGTCGGTCATGATGGTGGCCGGGTTCGAATTGAGCAGCACCACCTCGATGCCTTCTTCTTTGAGCGCCTTGATGGCCTGGGTGCCCGAGTAGTCGAACTCACAGGCCTGGCCGATGATGATGGGGCCAGAACCAATGACGAGAACTTTCTTGATCTCAGGGCGGCGGGGCATGAGATGCGCGTCTACCCGAACCCCAGCGAGATCGTGAGTCGTTTGCGCACTGCGCCAGCACCTTGGGGAGCCCTACAAGAAGGCGAGTGAATTCAGAGAGATATGGTATCGACCCGACATGGCGACTTGGCAGATTCAGCGCGAAGGCGAAGTGGCGATCATTTCACTCGACGACGGCAAGGCGAATGCCCTGCTCGTGCCCGAGTTCAAGGGGCTCGAAGCGGCGCTCGACGAAGTCGAAAAGAGCAGCGCCCTGGCGGTGGTGCTCACCGGCCGGCCGGGCTTTTTCAGCGCGGGGTTGAACCTCAAGGTGCTCACCACGCTGCCGCTCGAAGGCAAGCGCGAGCTGGTCAGCGCCATGGGCAGCGCGGTGCTGAAGCTGTTTTTGTACCCGAAGCCGGTGGTGGCGGCGGTCAACGGGCACGCGCTCGGCGGCGGAGCGATGTTCGGGCTCGCTTCAGACGTGCGCCTCTTCGCCGACGGCGCGTTTCGGTTCGGCCTCAACGAAGTGCCCGCGGGCCTCTTCGTGCCGAGCTACGCCATTGAATTGGCGGCCGCCGCCCTGCCCGCCTCGTTGATGACCGAAATGGTCGTGCACGGGCGCGTGGTGAGCCCGACCGAAGCGCTCGCCCTGCAGCTGGCCGAGAGCGTTCATGCGGCCGACGACTTGCTCAAAGCCGCCGTGGCCCGGGCGGCGAAGCTCACCGCGCTCACCGGCAGTGGGTACGCCATGACCAAGCGCTTGGTGCGCGGCCCGGCGGCCGATTCGGCCCGTGCGCGTTTGCCCGCAGAACTCGAGGCTTTGGCCGCCATGCTCGACGGCAAGAAGTAAGACTTCACCGAGCTGTCACACAACTGTTGCTGCATCGAAAGCCAACGTGGGCTGAATGGCCCTCATGGCACTTCAAGACCTGATCCGCTGGCTGCTCCCCCGCGAAGACCACTACTACGACATGCTCGAAGAGCTGGCGCGCTTGGCCCACGCGGCGGCGAACGAGCTCTCGCAGTTCGGGGCGAAGCCCGCGGCCCAAATTCAAGAATCGGTGCAGCAGCTCGAGCACCAGGCCGACGACGTCGTGCGCCGAATGGAGGACGCGCTGGCGCGAACCTTCGTCACCCCGCTCGACCGCGAAGACTTGCACCGGTTGACCGGCGAGCTCGACGACATTGTCGACTTGACCAACCTCACGGCGCGAAGCTTCGGGCTGTACCACATTGAAAAACCGTCGGCCCCCATGGTCGAGATCATGGCGAAGCTGACGACCGCGACGAAAATTTTGAACGACGAGATGCCCCGGCTGCGCAAGCACCAGTACGCCGAGCTGCTCGACGGTGGCCGCCAGGTGCGCAAGGTCGAAAAAGAAGCCGACGTCATTTACCGCGCCGCCATCAGCCAGCTCTTCGCCGATTCGCACCCCGACTTTCGCGAGCTGCTGAGGCAAAAAGAGGCGCTCGACCACCTGGAGAACGCCGTCGACTACTGCGACAACGTCGCCGACCTTCTCTCGAACCTGGCCGTCAAGCATGGTTAGCCTGCTCATCGCGGTGGTGTTGATGGCCATCGTCTTCGACTACATCAACGGGTTTCACGACGCGGCCAACGCCATTGCGACCGTGGTGTCGACCGGCGTGCTGCCCATTCGCACGGCCGTGCTCATCGCCGCGGTGCTGAACTTCGTCGGCGCGCTCACCGGCCACCAGGTCGCCAAGACCATTGCCACCGGGCTCGCCGACCCCGCGTCGGTCACCCAGCTCGTGGTGCTGGGGGCCCTGTTGGGCGCCTCCGCGTGGAACCTGATTACCTGGTGGTTCGGCATACCGTCGTCGTCGTCGCACGCCTTGGTCGGGGCGCTCGCCGGGTCGGTCGTGGCCCACGCCGGCGTCGACGCGTTCAAGTGGCGCGCGCTCACCGACAAAATTCTGGTGCCGTTGGTGGCGTCGCCGACCATCGGCTTCATCATGGCGT
>JBGAIY010000665.1:0-2892 GCA_044225205.1 Myxococcaceae bacterium
GAGCAATTCGTGAAATTGGAACGTCGCCAGGGCCTCGCCGCCGCCGGAGTTGCCACGCTCGCCGCCCTTTCGCTGTACGTGCTGCAGGGCTCGGTGACCGTCACCTCCGGCGGCCATTCGTCGGTGGTGACGGCTCCCAACACGTGGTTCGGCGCCAAGGTCGACGCAACGTCTGCCGGCGCGCTCATCGCCGAAGTACCGCCCGACGCGGGGCTCGTCGCCGCTCGAGCCGCCGCGGGCGTCGTTGTGGTGCGGGTGACCGCGGCCGACGTCGCCGTCGCGAACGCGGTGGTCAAGCTGTACCCACTCGCCGCTTACGACAGCACCAATGGCCGCCAAACCTGGGGCCGGCCCGTCACCGCGTCGTCTGACGCCAAAGGGTTCGCCGAGTTCAGCGTGCCCCCGGGAGCCTTCGCCGCGGTCGTCGCGAGGGCGGGGTGGGCGACGGCCGGCGTCACCATTCACCACGCCGAGGGCGCGGCCCGTACCGAAGCCGAGGTCACCTTGACCCGAGGCGTGAGGTTGGTCGGGGTCACCCAAGACGCCACCACCCACAAACCGGTGGTACCGGCGAGCGTCACCCTTCGCTCGACCCAATGGCCAGACGACGAGGCCGCGACCGTCGACGTCGACCCCACGGGGCACTTCGCATTCGAGCACGTCGCCCCGAGCCAAGAGGTCTCGCTCCAAGGTTCGGCACCCGACTTTGGCCCCGCAGAACTCAAGCACGTGCTGCCCACCGAGGGGCTGGTCGTCTCGGTGGTCTTTCACGCCACCGGCTTCGTCGAAGGCTACGTGCACCTGCCCGACGGAGGCGCCGCCAATGGAGCAAGCGTCTGGCTGGTCGGCGATGACACGGTGAAAGGCGAGACCTCGCCCAGTGGCAGCTTTTCGCTCGAAGCGCCGCTCGGCCATTGGCGCGCGCAGGCCCGGTTGGGTGAGCTCGTGGGGCGGGCGGGCGCCGACATCGTCGCGGTGTCGGGCAAGACCATTTCGGTGGGCGTCATCACCCTCGAGGCGAGTTCGACGTTGTCGGGGCGGGTGATGAGCGCCGACGCCGGTATCGCGCGCATGGCGGTGGTCGTGAGCCCTCATTTGGGCGTGGGCGAAATCACCCGCGGCGAAACCGACGCGAAAGGGGCGTACTCGTTGCCCCTCGCTTCGGGCGTGTACGACCTCGAAGTTCAAGCCCTCGACACCTCCGGTGACTCGAGCGCGGAGGCACCCTCGGCCTCGGGTGTTCACGTCGCGGGCGCCACCCGTTTCGACTTCGTCATACCGGCCCCTGGCGCGATTCACGGCGAAGTGGTTGACCCGCAAGGGCGCAAAATCGAAGGTGAATTGGTTCAATTGCAACGCGGGGGCCGGCCGGTCAAAACGCTCAAGAGCGCCGACGGCACCTTCGTTTTCGAGCGGCTCGCTCCCGGCACCTGGGTCGTGGCCTTGGCTCGAACCGGGCAGCCGGTCAACGCGAGCATGAGTGTTCGGGTCGAGTCGGGCCAGACGGCCGAAGCCCACCTGGTCGTTCAACCACTGGGGCAACTCGATGTTTCAGTGGCGTGGCGGTGCGCGGGCCCTCCTCGGCCCGTGAGCATCACGCCGCGCATCGTTCGCAACAGCTTCTTGCCCACGACGACGCTCATTGTGCCGGCTGGGGCGAAAGAACTGCACATGGCCTTGCCTCCGCAAGAATACCTGCTCGGCGCCAGCACCGACGACGAGACGTGTTTTGGGCGCGCCACCGTTGAAGTCGAGGCCGAGCACACCGCCCATGCCGTGCTTCAACTGACCGACCCCCCGGTCATCTTTGACGTGCTCACCCTCGACGCGTCGGGGCAGCCCACCAAGGCCAACATCACCGTGGTCGACGCAGCCAACCCGGCGGAGATCTTGAACATGGGCATCTCCAACGACGAAGGGCACTGGCTGTTTCGAGACTTCTTCGTCGATCGGTCCTGGCCGCCCAGCAAGCCCTTCGTCGTGCTCGCGAACGCCGGGTTTCAAGTCGGCAAGTCGCCGGCTTTGGCCCCCTCGACCAAGTCGGTCACCGTGTCGATGTCGAAAGAAGCCAGCCTGCGCGTTCACCTCCAAGGCATGACCGAGCCGCACGCCAAGGTCGAAATCGTCACCACCCCCAGCTATGCGTTTCAAGACTTCGTCGAAACGGCGACGGCAGACTTTGCGATCGAGTCGCTGCCGGCCGGCACGCTTCACCTCACCGTCAACTGCGGCGACCACAGTGGCGAAGCCGAAGTCACCCTGCAACCTTCAGAGACCGGCGAGGTGAACATTCAATTGTCTGAAGGCGGAGTTGTGCGGGGTCACCTCGTCGACCGGCGCGGTCAACCGAGAGCAGGGTGGGTTGGGCTCATCGACCTCAACGGGCAAGAACGCGCCTCGGCCGTGCAGGCCGACGACCGAGGTGTCTTCGTGCTCAAGCCCGTGCCCGCGGGGTCGTTCATCGTGGCGGTCATGGGCCAGAATTCTGAAACCGCCATTGACCGAAAGGTGCCCGTCACCGTCAAGCCCGGCGTCGTCACCGACGTCGGTGAAATCAAGACGACGTACTGACGCCCGGAGTCACACCCAGCGAGACTTCAGTGGCACGCGGGCGCGCTCGAACTTCACGCCCTCGGCGAGCAGCTTCTTTCGCTGTTGGGCGGCGATCTCCTTGGCCAACGTGCGGTCAGACCGGGTGACGCGCCACCACGGGGCCCCTTTCATGGCGTGGAGCGCCCTCACGACCGCCCGCGCGGCGCCGGGTTTGCCTGCCCGCATCGCCACTTGTGCGTACCCGAGCGTTCGCCCCTTGGGTATCGAACAGACGACGTCGTAGACGCGCTTCACCCACGGGGTCATTCGCGCACTCGAGCGGCCTCGCCCGCCTCGTGT
>JBGAIY010000666.1:0-3031 GCA_044225205.1 Myxococcaceae bacterium
TGTCACGCGAAACGGGGGGCCTTGGCAACTCGGCCTTTGCCAATTCGTGTGACATTCTGAGGAGTTAAGAAGCCCCAACAGGGGTAGGAGGGGAAAATGTGTCACGGTCGGCGTAACCCTTTGTCTTTCTGGGGCGCGGTGCTGCTGAGCGCGGTTGGGTGGGCGGGGGCGCCCGAGGCGCCGGGGCACTGGGTCGGCACCTGGGCCACCGCGCCACAGCCCGCGGTGACCGGCACGAAGGAGTCGTACGCGAATCAGACGGTGCGGCTGGTGGCGCACACCAGCATTGGTGGGCCGCGGGTTCGCGTGCGGTTGTCGAATGCGTACGGCTCGGGGCCGGTGACGTTCGACGCGGTGCACGTCGCGCTGCGTACGGCCGAGGCCAGCGTCGACCCTTCGAGCGACCGCCCGGTGACGTTCGGCGGTGCAACGGCGGTCACCGTGCCCGCGAAAGGCAACGTCGTGAGCGACCCGGTCGAGCTGACGGTGCCGGCCCTGGCCGACGTCGCGGTGAGCCTGTTTTTCAAGAAACCGACCGTACCGAGCACGTCACACCTGCTCACGCTGCAGACCAACTACGTCAGCGAACCCGGCTCGGGAGACCGAACCGCCGAAGCGACCTGGGCGAACGCGAAGCCGGTGACGACGTGGCCGTTTCTGACCGGGCTCGACGTGACGACCGGCCCCGAGGGCGCCGCCGTGGTCGCCTTCGGAGACTCGAGCGTCGACGGAGACGGCACCACGCCCGACACCAACCAGCGGTGGACGGACGCCCTCGCGGCGAAGTTGCAGTCGCTCGGGCCCGACGGGCGGCCCGACGTGGCGGTCTTGAACGAGGGCCTCATCGGCAACCGGCTGCTCAAAGACAGCCCCAAAGGGCCAGCCAACCCGGCCGGCCCGGCGTTCGGGGCGTCGGGGCTCTCGCGGTTTGAACGAGACGCGCTCGAGCAGCCTGGCGTGAAGCTCGTCATCGTGAGGCTGGGGCTCAACGACCTCGGGTTTCCTGGTTCGTTTGCGCCGGCCGGTGAGCGGGCGACGGCGGCGGCGCTGATCGCCGGGTTTCGTTCGCTGATCGCCCAGGCTCGCAAGAAGAACGTTCGCCTCGTGGGCTCGACCTTGACGCCGTTCGAAGGCGCCGACCTCGAGCCGGGGTATTGGTCGGCGGCGAAAGAAGCCGTGCGTCAACAGGTCAACGACTGGTTGCGTACGACGAACGAGTTCGCCGCAGTCGTCGACTTCGACGCGGTCGTTCGCGACCCGAGCCACCCTGCCCGCCTGCTGCCGAGCTACGACAGCGGAGATCACATTCACCCCAACGACGCCGGGCACCTGGCCATGGCGAACGCGGTGTCGCTCGAAGTCATCGACGAAGCGACGAAGCCGAAAATGCCGGTGAAATAGCGCCCTTGAGGCCATGCCGAGCGGCTGGTAGGTGCGTGCCATGAGCACCACGCCTCGCGTTCGTTTCGCGCCGTCGCCGACTGGGTATTTGCACATTGGTGGCGCGCGCACCGCGCTGTTCAACTGGCTGTACGCGAAGCGGCACGGCGGCAAGTTCATTCTGCGCATCGAAGACACCGACCAAGAGCGCAGCACGCCCGAGTCGGTGCAGGCGATTTTGAACGGGCTCGACTGGCTCGGCATCGACTGGGACGAAGGGCCTCGCGTCGGCGGCCCCTACCCGCCCTACACGCAAATGGAGAAGATTGGCCGGTACAGCGAATTGGCCGAGAAGCTCGTCGCCGAGGGCAAGGCCTACCGCGACTATTCGACCGAAGAAGAGCTGACGGCCGCCCGAAAGGCCTTCGCGGAGTCGAAGGGGCTCAAAGAGGGCGACGACTTTCGCAAAGCGGGCTTCAAGTACAAGAGCCCGTGGCGCGACGTGGTGCCGACGGGACCAGCGCAGCAAACCGGCGGTGATTCGCTTCAAGATGCCCCGAGCGCACGGGCCACTTCGGCTTCGACGACATGGTGCTCGGCCAGATCGACAAGCCGTTCGACGACTTCGACGACTTCGTGCTGCTGCGCAAAGACGGCGATGCCGCTGTACAACTTCAGCTGCGTCGTCGACGACCACGACATGGCCATCACCCACGTGGCTCGCGGGCAAGAGCACATCAATTCGACGTTTCCCCAGTTGATGCTGTACGAGGCGTTCGGCTGGCAGCCTCCGACGTTCGCGCACATACCGCTCATTTACGCGGCCGGGGGCGTGAAGCTCTCGAAGCGCAAGCACCCCGAAGCCGACGTGATGTTGCACAAGGCCAACGGCATTTTGCCCAATGCCCTGCTCAACTTCATTGCGCGCTTGGGCTGGAGCCACGGCAACGACGAGCTGTTCACCGTGCAGCAGCTCAAAGAGTTGTTCTCGTTCGACGCGGTCGGCAAGAGCAACGGCGTGTGGAACCCCGAGAAGCTGATGGCGATCAACGCCCATTGGATCAAGACGATGGAGCCGCGCGATGTGGCCAAGGCCGTCTTGCCCTTCTTGCACGCCGCCGGAGTGCCCGAAGCGACCGTCGACGCGAAGCTCGAGAAAGCCGTCATGGCGTTTCGTGAGCGCGCCAAGACGCTGGTCGAAATGGCGCAGAAGGTGAAGCCCTATTACACGCGCGGCGTGGCGCTCGAAGCCGACGCGGCCGCCAAGCACCTCGGCCCCGAAGGCAAGGCCATGCTTGGTAAAGTGCGCGAAGTGTTGGTCGGCATTTCGGAGTGGAAGGCGCCCGCCCTCGACCCCGTCGTCAAGACCGTCGCCGAGGCCACCGGGGCCAAGATGGGCGCCATCGCCCAGCCGATTCGCGTCGCCGTCACCGGCGGCACCGTGAGCCCCGGCATTGGAGACACGCTCGAGCTGCTCGGCCGTGAAGAGGCCATGCGCCGCATCGACGCGGCCCTGGCCTGAGCCGTGTTCTCGCCCGTCACCGCGAGGCTGCGCGAATTTCGCGACGAGCTGCTCGGGTTCGACCGCGAGCCGCTCGTGGTGTTGCTGGCCGCGAGCTGGCTGCTCGTGATTTCGCACTACCGCGGCAAC
>JBGAIY010000077.1:0-23404 GCA_044225205.1 Myxococcaceae bacterium
GCGGGCGATCACCTTCGCTTGGTCGACGTCGGGCAGCTCTTTGTACTTGCCAACATCGATGTCGCTCGACGGCACCATGGGCGACGCGGTGCCGGCTCCGTACTTCTTCTGAATTTCTTCGAGAATCGCGGGCCGCTCGTCGATCGGCGCGTCTTTGAGCTTGAGCACCAACCGGTTCAACTCGTCAGGCGCGCTCTTGCGCATCGACGGCGCTTCGACCGGCTTGGGAGCCACCACCGGCGCGTCGGGCGCTGGATCTTCGGCCGCCGCTGGCGAGGCCGCGGGAGGCGGCTCGGCGTCTTGACCCAACAGCAACGCGATCACCAAGGCTCCAGCGGTCGTCATGGGTTAGCTCAGTTTCGAAGCGAAGTCGGCGAGGCGTGCCAAACCCTTTTCAATGACCGCTTCAGAAGTCGCGAACGAGAACCGAATGAAACCCTCGGCCCCGAACGGCTCTCCGGGCACCGCGGCCAACAGAAACTCTTCGAGCAAGATTTCAGACAAGTGCATCGACCCGGTCACCGGCGTGCCCTTGTACGACTTGCCAATGAGCTCACCGATGTTGGGAAAACAATAGAACGCGCCGTCGGGGGTGCGGCACTTCACGCCCGGTATCTTGTTGAGCCCGCTCACCATCAACTCGCGGCGCTTGCGGTACTCGGCCACCATGTGGGCGACGGGCGCCTGCGACCCCGTCAGCGCCGCCACGCCTCCCTTTTGAATGATCGACGTGGCATTCGAGGTCGACTGGTCTTGCACCATTTGCATGCCGGCGATGAGCTCTTTGTTGCCCGCGGTGTACCCCAGCCGCAGCCCCGTCATGGCCGCGGCCTTCGAGAACCCGTTGACGACGACCGTGCGCGGCGCCAAGTCGGGCGCCACGTTGGCAATGTTCACGAACCCACCGTCGACGTAGAGCAGCTTCTCGTAAATGTCGTCGGTGATGATGAGGCAGTCATGCCCGCGCAACGCGTCGGCGATGCCCTCGAGCACCGGGCGCGAATACACCCCACCCGTCGGGTTCGAAGGGCTGTTCAACACGACCGCCTTCGTTCGCGGCGTCAGCGCCTTGCGAATCGCTTTCGGGTCGGGCGCCCAGCCGTCGGCGGCGTCGGTGTCGACAATGACGGGCTCTCCGTCGGCGAGCCGCACCATGTCGGGGTAACTCACCCAGTACGGAGCGAAAATGATGACTTCGTCGCCCGGCGAGAGCAGCGCTTGAAAAATGTTGTACAGCGAATGCTTCGCCCCGACCGACACCAGCACCTGCTCGGGCGTGTACTCGAGCCGGTTCTCTTTCTTGAGCTTGTCGACGATCGCCGCTTTGAGCTCGGGTATGCCGCCGGTGGGCGTGTACTTGGTGAACCCCGCGTCGAGCGCCGCCTTCACCGCGTCTTTGATGTGCGCGGGCGTGTCGAAGTCGGGCTCGCCCGTGGCGAAGCTGACGACGTCTTTGCCTTTCGCCGCCAACGCGCGCGCCTTGGCATTGAGTGACAACGTCGGAGACGGCTTGACCGACTTCAAACGGCGAGCGAGCTGCATGGTTCTCCTAGGCGGGCGTAACGGGTTCTACGGTTTTTGGCCGTACTTCGCTTTGAGGCCGGCCAGCACCCCGGGCGGTACGATGCCCTCGACATTGCCACCGAACGAAGCCACTTCACGAACGATGTTCGACGAAATGTAGAAGTAGTCTTCGCCGGTCATCATGAACACCGTCTCGAGCTCGGGGTTGAGCTTGCGGTTCATGTTGGCCAGCTGAAATTCAAACTCGAAGTCACTCACCGCGCGCAGGCCGCGCAACACCACGTTCACCTGGCGCCGCTTCGCGTAGTCGACGAGCAGCCCCTGAAAATCGTCGACCTCGACGCGTGGGTCGTTGGCCACCGCCTCCAAAATGAACTGCCGGCGTTCGGCCACCGAAAACAGCGGCGCCTGCTTCGGGTTCACCGCAATCGCCACCACCACCCGGTCGAACATTTTCAGGCCGCGCTGAATGAGCGAGAGGTGCCCATTCGTCAGCGGGTCGAACGAACCAGGGTAGATCGCAGAACGCGTGGTCGGAGACATGGGCGCCCCAGGAGATACAGCGGGCCTCTGCGAAGGTGAACCGGTTTTCACCCCTCACCGCCGAAACATCGAAACCACCGTCTCGCCGAAGGTTCGCTCGTCGACCCGCCGCAGCTCACCCACCTCGTCGGGCACCGCTTCGTGTTTCGAGTACTCCACCACCGCCACCCCACCCTCACTCAGAACTGTCGTCAGAGCCGACAACACGTCGACCGTTGCCTTTTGTTTGTACGGTGGGTCAGAGAAAACGACCTCGAATCGGCGCTTCTGCGCGGCGAGGTGGTGAATGCCCCGAAGGGCCGGCATCGCCAAAAACTCGATTTGGCCGGCAAAGCCCAATGATTCTGCGTTGGTCTTCACGAGTTTCTGGGCCTCTTTCCCGCTGTCAACGAGCACCGCGCGGCTCGCTCCCCGCGACAGCGCCTCGAACGCCAAGGCCCCGGTACCACAAAAAAGGTCTAACACTTCGAGCCCTTCGCAGGTCTGGCCCAATACGTTGAAGATGGTCTCTCGTACCCGGTCAGCCGTAGGTCGAATGATTTCATGGTTTTGCGGGGTCTCTAGGGTGCGACCGCGCACCGTGCCGCCGACGATTCGCATGGGGTTGCAGTTACCTCGTTTTTCGAATGAAGAAGTGAAGCCCTTTCGGACAAATGGGTTTAAGAAGTGTCGCCTTTCGCGACGGCAGGAGCCTTATGGACTTTGAGCGCTATCAAAACCTCCACACGATCGTGATGCTTCGAGACGTGTTGCGAAAGTGGTGGAGGGCCGAGCTGACCTTCGCCGACCGCAACGGCGCCGTCTTCGATTGGTCGAAAGGCCAAATCACGCCGCCCCCCAACGACTTTTGCCGCTTGGCGCTGTTTTCGAAAGAAGGTTTTCGGCGGTGCACCGCTTCGGTGCGGGTGCTGCACGAAAAGTTCAAGGTGTCGAAGAAGCTGCGCCGAAGCCAATTTCACGAGTGTCACCTCGGCTTTTTGATCGTCGGAGCGCCGCTCTACATCAACGGCGAGTACGAGGGCATGCTGTTCGTCGAAGGCTTTGCCCGGCAGGCGCTGACGCCGCGCGAAGGCGACTCGCTCAAAGTGAAAATCGCCGAGTTGAACCAGGGCACGACCGACCTCGACCGCGCCGTCGACCGCGTGCCCCAGATCGTCGAGAGCGAGCTCGAGCGCGTGTGCGACCTGCTCGAGTTCGGCGCCAACGAAATCGCCAACTACGAGAACGACATGGCGAAGAAAGACGAGACGATTCAAACGCTCTCGTCTGAACTGTCTGACAAGTACAAGTTCGAAAACATCATCGGCAAGTCGGGCCCCATGCTCGAGGTGTTTCGCCTGCTCGAGAAGGTCTGCAATTCTGACTCGACGGTGTTGGTGAACGGCGAATCGGGCACCGGCAAAGAACTCGTCGCCCGCGCGATTCACTACAACGGCCCTCGCCGCGAAAAACCCTTTGTCGTGCAGAACTGCTCGGCCTTCAACGACAACTTGCTCGAGAGCGCCCTCTTCGGCCACACGAAGGGCTCGTTCACCGGCGCCCTTCGCGACAAGAAGGGCCTGTTCGAAGTGGCCGACGGCGGCACGTTCTTTCTCGACGAAGTCGGTGACATGTCGCCCGCGCTCCAGGTGAAGCTGTTGCGCGTGCTGCAGGAGGGCACGTTCACCCCGGTCGGCGGCACCGCCCCGAAGCAGGTCGACGTTCGGGTCATCGCCGCCACCCACAAAGACCTGAGCGAAATGGTCAAACGCGGCGAGTTTCGCGAAGACCTCTTCTACCGCATCAACGTCATTCGCGTTCAGGTGCCGTCGCTGCGAGACCGCAAAGACGACCTGCCCGTGCTCATCGACCACTTCATGCGCAAACACCGGCGTGAAGGCCAAAAGGCCCGCTCGCTGCGCGCCGACGCCATGCAAATTCTCAGCGCCTACCATTGGCCCGGCAACATTCGCGAACTCGAGAACGAAATTGAACGGCTGCTCGTGCTCGGAGGCGACGTCGAGGTCATACCCGGCGAGCTCATTTCGAGCCGAATTCGCGACGGCGTGAGCGGCGCCGCCGGAGCCAGTGTCATCGGCGTCAGCCGCATGGCCCTCATGCCGCAAGGCAAGCTCAACGACGCCGTCGAGTTGCTCGAACGCGAAATGATTTCGCAGGGGCTCCAACGCACGGCCGGCAACAAGAGCCGCCTGTCGCGAGAACTCGGCATCAGCCGGTCGAACTTGATTCTGAAAATTCAGAAGTACGGGCTCGAGCGACCCGGTGAAAGCGCCGCCGACGACCCGGAGGTTCAGGCGTGAGTTCGTTCTTGCAGTCGACCTTCACCACCGACGACGAAGCGCCGCTCTGGTACGAGGTTCGAGGCTCGGGCTCGCACACCCCGGCGGTGCTGTGTGACGGGCTCGGCTGCGACGGCTTCATCTGGCGCTACCTCTGGGGCCCGCTCGCCGAAAACCGCCGCGTGCTGCATTGGAACTACCGAGGCCACGGTCGTTCGGGCGTCGCCCGCGACGATTCGCGCATTGGCATCGAATACATTTGCGACGACCTGGCCCGGTTGATGGACCACGTGGGCCTCGAGCGCACCGTCATTTGCGGGCATTCAATGGGCGTGCAAGTCGCGCTCGAATTTCACCGCCGCTACCGCAGCCGCGTCGCCGGGCTGGTGCTGCTCTGTGGCTCGTACGGCACCCCGCTCGACACCTGGCACGACCACTCGCTCATGCGCCTCGCGTTTCCACTCATGAAACGGGTGGTCGAAGGGCAACCCCGGCTCGCCAAAGAACTGTTGACCCGGCTGCTCAAGACCGAGCTCGCCGTGACCTTCGGCATTCGCACCGAGCTCAACCCCAAGCTCATGAAGCGCATCGACTTCTACCCCTACATGGAGCACCTCTCGCGAATGCACCCGCTGTACTTCATTCGCACCCTCGATTCGCTCAAAGACCATTCGGCGTGGGAGCACCTGCCCTCCGTCGATGTGCCGACGGTGGTGGTGGGAGGCGAAATCGACAAGTTCACGCCGGTGTGGCTGAGCCAGCGCATGGCCGAACACATACCCGCCGCCGAATACCTGTTCGTGCCCGGCGGCAGTCACACCGCCCCGCTCGAGCGCCCCGAGCTGGTCAACCGCGCCGTCGAAACGTTCTTGCGCGAGCGGGTCGAAGCGTCGGCCCGCACCCAATTGCGGCCGGTGAGCTGAACCTCAGGCCCGCAGTTTCAAGGCGTCGAGCTCTTCGACGAGCGCCTTGCCGAAGACGTGCAGCAGCTCGGGCCGCGTCATTTCGTAGACCGTCGGCCCGTCGCCTTTGCATTGCAGGTCGTCGCGAATGTCGCTGCTCGGGCGCAGCACGCCCTTGTCCCAGCACACGGGAAACAGCCAGCACACCATGGGCTTGACGTCGTGGTAGTCGCGGCCCGTTTTGAGGGCGAAGCTGTGCAACCCACAGCCCCGGTTGTCACGGCTCAGAAACACGCACCGGCCGTCGACCACCTCGCTCCGCACAAACCGGCCGGTCGGGTACTGGGTCTTCGAAGACTCGGCCTTGAACCAGCGTTCTGGTGGCGTTGAAACGAAGGGCTTGATTTCAGAGGCCAACGCCAAAATTCGCTCGCGTTCACCGATGTTTACGTCGCAGCCATACTGGCAGCACGAGTCATGGCAAAACGTGCATTGCATGCACTTGGCGTAGTAGCGAAGGCTGAAGATGTCGGTGTCGACTTGCTTCAGGGTGGGCACGGTCGAAAGCGGCAACAGCATCGCGGCGCGTTTACCCTCTTCGATCAAGAAGGTCACGCGCTGCGTCAGCGGGCTGTTCTTTCGGCCCGAAGGCGTGTACAGGCCGCGCAACCGCATGTTCCCCCGAGAGAAGATTCGCAATGTCGCCATCGTCGCCCACGTCGACCATGGCAAAACCACCCTCGTAGATTTCATGCTCCGTCAAGGCGGAGCATTTCGCTCGAATGAGAACGTCGCCGAACGGGTGATGGACTCAAACGACCTCGAACGCGAAAAGGGCATCACCATTATGGCCAAGAACACGGCCATCAACTGGCAAGGCCATTTCGTCAACATCGTCGACACGCCTGGCCACGCCGACTTCGGTGGCGAGGTCGAGCGCGGCTTGCGCATGGTCGACGGCGTGCTGCTGCTGGTCGACGCCGCTGAAGGCCCGCTGCCCCAAACCCGCTTCGTGTTGGGCAAGGCCCTGGGCTTCGGCCTCAAGACGGTGCTCGTCATCAACAAAATCGACCGCAAAGACGCGCGGGCGAAAGACGTTCTCGACGCGGTGTATTCGCTCTACATCGACCTCGGGGCCGAAGAAAAAGACCTCGATTTTCCCGTGCTGTATGCGATCGCCCGAGAAGGCAAAGCGTCGCTCAAGCTCGAGACCCCCGGCACCGACTTGAAGCCGCTGTTCGACTCGATCTTGACCCACATCCCGCCTCCGCCCGCTCCGGCCGAAGGCACGCCGACCCAGCTGCTGCTCGCCAACCTCGACTACGACGACTACGTCGGCCGTCTGGGCATCGGCCGCATGTCGTCGGGCCGTCTGGCGCCGAACATGCCCGTGTCGATTTGCCGCGACAACGGCAAGATCGAACAGGGCAAGGTCGTGAAGCTGTACGGCTTCTCTGGCCTCAAGCGCGTCGAGATCACCGACGCGGGCCCTGGCGAAATCGTGTGTGTCGCCGGCATTGAAGAGCTGAGCATCGGCGACACCATCAGCGACTTCGAAAACCCGAAGCCGCTGCCGCGCATCAAGGTCGACGAACCGACCATGATGATGATCTTTCGCGTCAACGACGGCCCGTTGGCCGGGCGCGAAGGCAAGTACGTCACCTCGCGCAACCTGCGCGACCGCCTGCAGCGCGAGTCGTACAAGAACGTGTCGATTCGCGTCGAAGACACCGAGACCCCCGACGCCTTCAGGGTCGTGGCCCGCGGCGAACTTCAGCTGGCCGTCATCATCGAAACGATGCGCCGCGAAGGGTACGAGCTCACCGCTTCGAACCCCGAGCCGCTCATCAAAGAAATCGACGGCGTCAAACACGAGCCCATGGAGCTGCTCTTCGCCGACGTGCCTGAGACTTCGGTCGGCATTGTCACCGAGCGCCTCGGGCCCCGCAAAGGCCGCATGGTCGACATGGCCCAATTGGGCGGCGGCCGCGTGCGTCTCCAGTTCCGCATACCGGCGCGCGGGTTGGTCGGGTTTCGAAGCGAATTTCTGACCATCACCAAGGGTGAAGGCATCATGTCGTCGCAGTTCGACGGCTGGGAGCCGTGGATGGGCTACATTCCCAAGCGGTCGAACGGTGCGATGATCGCCGACCGCCAGGGCGACGCCATTCCCTACGCGCTGTTCTCGATTCAAGAGCGCGGCAAGCTCTTCGTGGCCCCCGGTACCCAGTTGTACGAGGGCATGATCATCGGCGAGCACGCCCACCCCAACGACCTCGACGTCAACGCTTCGCGCGAAAAGAAGCTGACCAACATTCGCGCCGCCGGCCGAGACGAAAACGTCATTTTGACGCCCCCGGTCGAAATGGGCCTCGAAAAAGCCCTGGAGTGGATCGCCCCCGACGAGCTCGTCGAAGTCACCCCGAAGTCGATTCGCATGCGCAAACGCAAGCTCGACATCAACGCGCGCTACCGCGCCGGGCGCGACTTGAAGCGCGAAAAAGAGAGCTGATTCAGCGGCGGTTGGCCCAGGTCGCACCTTTGGCGACCTGGAACCATTTCCCCAGCAGCGCGCCTGAACATTGACTCGCTGGGCGCTCGGGCGCACCCTGTCGGCCAGACGTGAAGGCATGGCTCGAGCGGCTCGCACCAGCGGGTGACCCGATTTCGCTGCCCGATGACTCGGGTGCACTCGTTCTCGGCCGTTCGCCGAAAGCCACCCTCGTCTTCGACGACCTTCGCGTGTCTCCGCGGCACTGTTCGGTTTTTTTCGAAGGCGGGTTCTGGCGCGTGCGTGACTTGGGCTCCGAGCACGGCACCAAGGTCAACGGTGCGGCATTGTCGTACCCCCGGGCCCTCTTTCGAGGTGACGTCATTGAATTCGGCGGCGCCCGCTTGCGGTACGACACCGAAACGCCGGCCGACGACCCCGCGTTGATCGACGCCATCGCCCAGAACCCCGAGGCCGACGAAGGGTGGCTCGTGTACGCCGACTGGCTGCTCGAGAAGAACGACGCCTTGGGCGAGCGCATGGTGCGCACCCGGCGCGGGCAGCGCGTCGACCATTTGCCCTGGCTCGGCCCCCTGTGGGACCCCTTCGTTTCGGGAGAACTCGAAATCGACTGGCAGTTCGGCTTCATTCGGCGTGCGACCGTGCGACCGGTCGTCGGGCATCTGCCCATTGACTGGAAAGACGCGGTCTCGACGCTGTTGCGGCTGCGCATTGGGCAGCTGACCCGAGAACTGGTCATCGACGTGCCGGGGCTCACCATCGGCTCCGACGGTCTTGGGTCGGCGCAGCAATTCATGGCGAATGTGCCCAACGTACCGGCGTCGCTGGCGGCACTGCGGCTCGGGTACCTGGTGAGCGACCGGCCGCCCGCGTCGCTGACCGCGAGTGAGTTGCTGGCGTTGAACGTGCCGCGCCTCAAGGGCACCGAAGTCTTCGTACATGCCCGCTCGGCCCGCTTGGTTCAGCTCGCCTCAGACCCCGGCGTGAAGTTCTTCGGGGTCGACGCCGACGGGGCCCGCGCGTTGACCGACGTGACCCGCGTTCGCCGAGCCGGCAAAGGCCAGCTCCACTTCGAAACGCCCCCCGGCATACCCTTCGTCGCCGACGGTAACCCGTGTCATTTCGCGCTCTCAGACGGGCGCTGGCGCTTGGTCGCCGGGCGGTTGCGGGGTGAAATTCGCGTCAACCAGCGCGTCGACACCGTCTACTTGTTGTTGCCGGGAGACGTGATCGACGTGCAAGGCGCCGGCAAGTTTCGCTTCGAGGTGGCACGTTGAAAGCGTGGCTCAAACGCATTGACCTCGACACCTTCGCCTCGACGTTGCTCGAGCTGCCCGAGGGCGCCCAGTCGGTGAACGTCGGCCGCACCCCCGAACGCGAAATCGTCATCAATTCTCCGCACGTGTCGCGGTGGCATTGCCGAATCGCCAGCGACGGCGGGCTGTGGCGGGTCGAAGACCTCAAGTCGACCGGCGGTACCCTGGTGAACGGCCACCGCGTCGCCCGGCACGTGCTCGCCCACGGCGACGTGATTTCGCTGCACGGCACCCTGCTCGTCTTTCTCGACCGGCCCGAGTACCGCGACGAAGCACTCGAACGTCGGCTCGACGCCGACCCCGACCACGCCGCCAATGTGCACGTGTGGGCCGACTGGCTGCTCGAACACGGAGACCCCTTGGGCGAAGGCCTCATTGCGGGCCACCCCGGGCCCGCCGCGTTCGAAGGGCTGCAGCCCCTGCTCGACGACGGCCGGCTCGAAGTCGTGCTCAAGCACGGCCTCGTGCACACCGTGCGCATTCGGTGCACGGGCGATTCGACCTACCAAGACACCGAGGTACTGGCCCGGGTCTTGTCGCTGCGCATCGCGCGCTGGCTGCGCGAGTTGACGGTCGACCTGTCGACCTGGAGCGTGCCGAGCCCCCGCCGCCTGCAGGGCGACGCGGCCGCGGTGCTCAAAGGCGTGCTCACCGCGAACTTCGCCCCCACGTTGCGCCGACTCTCGCTGGGGTATTTGACCCAAGCGTTGCCGCCGTCGACGTTCGTCGACTCGCTCATTCGCCGCTTGCCCAAGCGCTTTCCCCACTTGGAGACTCCGGCCGAGGCCATTTTGCCCGTCATTCGGCACGCCTGGCTCGAAGTGCAGCACGTGCCCGACGGGCTCGACTTCGCCCACGACGGCCTGCCCACCGACCGGCGCTTGCCCATTCACACCGGCCTGTGGGTCGGCAGCTCGAAAGCCGACCGGTTGCGCGCCATCGCCCCGGGTGTCGACCGAGAGGGGTTGGTGACGAGCTTCATCATTCGGCAGCAGTCGCCGCAGTGGTGCTTGATACCGCTCGAACACGGAGTGGCCCTCAATGGTCACCGCGCGGTGCCGACCCGGTTGTTGCCGGGCGACGTCATCGAAGACTTGCGTGGCATGCGCTACCTGTTCGACGTGACGTAGCCGGCCCCCAGCAGGTGCCACGCTTGGCCGCCGATGACCTCGAACGCGCCCGCCTGGCCGAGCCCCGACCCGGCGACGAAGACTCGGTGGTCGGCTTTCAGCACCACATAGCCCAACACGCCGATCTCATTGCACGGCACGAACCAGCAGGTCGTCGACTCGACCGATTGGGTTGGTCGCAACGAATGGCGTTGACCGAGCGCCAGCAGAACGCCGATGGGTGTCATCAGGCGCCCCAATTCGGCGGGTACCAGGCCGAAGCGCTTCGCCGACGAAATGAGCTGGCCCTCTTGGGCTTGCTCCAGCGCTTCGGAGCGACGAATGCACTCGGCGTGGTCTTGGGCCGCCGAATCGTTCTGACAGAAGCCACAGGGTTCTGGCGGCTGCGGGGCTTGATTTCTCGCTCGCCAAAACTCGGCGACGCGCAGCTTCGAGCGCTCACGTTCAAGCTCGACCCACTGATGAACGCAAACCGCGTGGTCTCCGACACCGGCGTCTTGGTGGCAGACGGCGCAACGCAGCATTCAAAACCTAGCCTCGCTCGAGTCTGGGCACGAGGTACCCGAGCGAGCGGTCAAACCGGTAGTTGATGGCCATGTGCCCGTCGTCGAACTCTTCGTGCACGTGATCGATTTTGGCGTTCTTGAATTCTTCGCTGATCAACCGCGCGCCCCACCGCAAATTGAATTCGTCACGAGTGCCGCAGTCGATGAAGACGCTCTTGAGCCGGCGGTACACGTCGAGGTGCTTTGGCACGAAGCGAACCGGGTCGTGCACGAGCCAGCGGTTCCACACGTCGACGCGCAAACGGCCATTCTGCAGGTCGATGGGCAGTTCGACATTGAACGGTTCGCCGCGCTTGGGCGAATACGCCGCCGACATGCACAGCATGTTGATGACCGCGTGGTCGTCTCCGCGCATTTTGGTGGCCAACGAACGCTGGGTGAAGTCTCGGTACCAGGGCTCGATGCCGCCCATCTTCAGCAGGGGCCCCGCGGCCTGCGGCAGTTCGTTCAGGTAGCAGTACTCGAACCCGGCGTCTCCCGAATGCACGCCGATGTGCGCAAACAGCTCGGGGTGAAACCGCGAAATGACCAACGCGCCGTACCCACCGCTGCTCTTGCCGACCAGCGCGCGCGCAGTGCCTTTGGGCACCGTGCGAAACGTGCGGTCGACGAAGTTCACCACGTCTTTGGCGACCACGTCGCGGTAGCGGCCGATGCCTTCTGAATTGAGCCATTGGCTGCCGCCCAGCGCCGTCCACCCGTCGACGAAGACGCCAATGACGGGCGGCACCTGCCCCGACTCGACGAGAAAATCGAGCCGCTCGGGCACGTTTCTGGTGAACGGAGACGCGTTGAGCCACGACAGCCCGGTGCCGGTGAAGCCATGCAGAAAATAGACGACCGGGTACCGGTCTTTCGAATCGGCGTACCCGGGCGGCAGGTACACCGGCATCTGCCGGGTCGAAGGGTCTTGCAGGGGGTTGCCCTCGAGCGACCCCAAAAACACCTGACAAATTTGAATGGAGCCTTTCATGGCAGCTTTCCAAAACGCTTCATGACTTCTTGCAGGTCGAGCCAGGCCAGTTTTTTCTCGTTCGGGCTGCGCAGCAAGTACGCGGGGTGAAAAGTGGGCATCAACGGCACGCCTTCATACTGGCGCCACTGGCCTCGCAGCCGGGTAATCGGCGTCGAGTCTCGCAGCAGGGTCTGCGCCGCGAACTTGCCCAGCGCGACGATGATTTTGGGCTGCAGCGCGCGCAGCTGGGCCTTCAAGAACGGCTCACACGCCGCAATTTCGTCGGGCTCGGGGTTGCGGTTGTTCGGCGGGCGGCACTTCGCGACGTTGCAAATGTAAACGTCGTCGCGGCTGAATTTCATGGCCTCGTTCATCTTGGTCAGCAGCTGGCCCGCCTTGCCGACGAAGGGCACGCCTTGCAGATCTTCGTCTTGCCCGGGCGCCTCACCCACGAACACCAACTCGGCCTTCGGGTTGCCCGACCCGAAAACGATGTTCGTTCGACCGTTGCACAGCTTGCAGCGCTTGCAGTCTCCCAGCTCGCGGCGAATTTCGTCGAGCGTCTGTACCGGGCCGGTGGCCGGCGACACCGCGGCGACAGGCACGGCGGGCGTTGGCGCATTCGTCACCACCGCTGGGGCACGAGCCGCGACGGGAGGCGGCGCTTTGGCGACCGCGACGGTCGGGTCTCGGTACAAGACCCTCGTGCCGTCAGACTCCTGCCACGCCAAATGGCGGCGCAGCTCGGTCACGATTTCGGGCAGCCCCTCGTCAGTCATGGCTCAGGCTCTTACTCCGAAGTTCAGGTGATCACTCGGCTTTAGCGCGCGCCCCTGGGCGAGGCCACGATGTCCCAAACCTGGCTGGCGACGTCTCGCTTGGCACCCCGGGCTTCGACCCGGTGCCCCGCGGCTGACCACACCGTCACATGGTTGGTGTCGCTCGCGAAACCCGCCCCCGGCGCGGTCACGTCGTTGGCAACAATGAAGTCGAGGCGTTTTCGCTGCAGCTTCTCGAGGGCATACTTCTCGACGTCGTGGGTCTGTGCGGCGAAGCCGATCAACACGGGGCGTTTGGCCCGACCGGCGGCGTGCACTTGGGCGCTCGCCCGGGCCAGCACGTCGGGCGTGCGCACGAGCGTCACCGTTTCGGGGCCGTCAGACTTGGGGCTCTTCTCGGTCGCGACCTGGGCCGGGCGCCAGTCGCTCACCGCCGCCGTCGCCACGAAGTAGTCGGCCGCGTCGACCCGCGAGAGCACGGCTTCGGCCATTTGCTCGGCCGTCACCACGTCGACGACCTCGAGCCCGTCGCGCAAGGCCGCCACCCCGTCACCCACCGGGCCCAGCACGACGGTCACTTCGGCGCCTCGGGCCCGCGCCGCTTGCGCCATGGCGAGGCCCATTTTACCGGTCGAAGGGTTCGACATGAAACGCACGGGGTCGAACGGTTCGCGGGTGGGCCCGGCCGTCACCAACACCCGGCGGCCGCTCAGGGGCCCCGCGCTGCCCAGGGCTTGCGCCGCTTCGATGAGCTCGCTCAGCTCCGCGAGCCGACCCGCCCCCACATCTCCGTCGGCGAGGGGCCCCACCCCCGGCCCCACCATGCGAAAACGCGGCACTTCGAGCAGCGCGCGCACGTTTTGTTGGGTCAGCTCGTTTTCCCACATGGCGGTGTTCATGGCGGGAGCCAGCAGCACCGGGCCCCGAAACGCGAGCAGCGACGTCGTCACCGCGTCGTTGCCCTGCCCGGCCCGAATTCTCGCCAAGAGATCGGCGGTGGCCGGCACAACCACGAAGGCGTCAGCCCAGCGCGCCAAGTGCAGGTGGCCGAACTGCGCTTCTTGGTGAATGTCGAAGGAGTCGATCAGCACCGCGTGCCCCGAGAGGCTCTGCAAGGTCAGCGGCGTGATGAATTCTTGGGCGGCCTTGGTCATCGCCACCCGTACCGTCGCTCCCTGGCGACGCAATTCACGAATGAAATCGCCGGCTTTGTACGCGGCGATGCCTCCGCCAACCCCGACGGCGACGTTGCGCCCCTGCAAGTACCCGGTGCTCACCCGCTCAGACCTACACCCGAGTTGGCACGGTTGCCAGTCGGTGTCTTCAGGGCGCGGCCACGTCTTGAGCGGGGGGCACGTCGGTCTCGGCGTGCTCCTTGTCGTCGTCGGGTTCGGGGGTGTGGCGCAAGACGCGTACCTCGGCGGCCCTGGGCGTCACGTGGGTCTCGGCCCCCCTCAGCGTCACTGGCGTCTCCGAGGTCGTCGCGAAGTCGAATGTGGCCAACAAGACGTAATCGCCGCAGGGCACGCCGTCGGCGTGGCCGCTCGCTCCCAGGGTGATGGTGCCAGGCGGGTCGTCGATGATGTGGGCGACCGAGGTGCCCGGTACCAGGCGCGCGTAGGTCGGGCGCGGCGAGCCGAAGTCGACGACGACGCCGCAGGTGCCCGGTGCGACGCCCAACTGCACTTCTTGGGTCTCTCCATGAATGTCGACGACGCGGGTCGAGCGATTCGTGCGAGTCGTGAATGTGCACGGCCCCGCTGGCAGCTCGATCATGAACGAACCGTCGCTCGACGACGTGAAGCTGGTCGAAACCGCGTTCTCACAGTCGACCATCACGCCGGCTTCGCGGCCATTGCCGTCGGGGCCGTAGACCTTGCCGTAGACCCTCGTCGGGCCGACCATGGCGATCGTGGCGGTGCCGCCGCGCGGCACCAGGGCTCTGCCCGACAGCCGACGCATGACCGCCGTGACTTCGAATGGCTCGGTGTTCTCGCTCTCGGTGAGGTCGGCCACGAAGGCCCCGTTCGCGTCGGTCGTCACCGGGTCACCGCTGAATTCGGCCGAGCGAACTTGTGCCCCCGCGACCGGCCGCCCCGCCGAGTCGACGACCCGCCCAGTCAGAGGCGCCACCGCCTTCAGTGTGATTTTGCCGAGTTCACGCTGGTCGGGCGTGACCGTCAGCGACGTGCTTCGGTAGCCGACCGCCGAAATCGACACCGCGCCGTGCTGGTCGACCGAGGCTTCGAAGTGACCGTCACCCGGCTCGTACGACACCGAATTGATGATGAAGCGACTTCGAACCGGCTGGCCGTGCTCGTCGACCAAGGAGCCCGAAACCTTCTGCAAAGCGGTGACTTGCAAGACCACGTGCTCGCTCGGCGCCTTGACCCGAACGGGTGTGCCCTGCGTGTGGGTGTTCATCTGCACCGAGACCTCGAATTCGGCGCCGCTCGGCAAGTCGACGACTGAAAACGTGCCGTCTTCGTTGAGAGAACCCGAGACCGACCTCGTCGTTTCGTCGCCCTCGGCCACGGGGGTGGCCAACACGTAGCCTTCGATTTTGGTGCCGGGCTCGAGGCCCGCGACCGTGCCTGAAATGGTCGCCGAACGAGAAAGCGCGCAGGTGATGTTCTGGTGCGCATTGGCCACGATGTCGACGGCGCACTCCCTGGCGACCATGCCGTCAGATCGCACGGCCACGTGCGCAGGCCCCGGCGGCAGACCGGCAAAATGCGCGTGGCCTCGTTCGTCGAGGTTCGCGTGTGGCGAGCTCTTGTCGGTGACGACGTCGACTTGGTTGCCCTTTGCGGCCGGCAGGGGGCTGCCTCGGTCATCGGTCACGAAAACGTCGAGCGTCGCCCGTGTCTCGAGCACCACGACCACCGGCGCGGCCGACGGGCTCACCACCTCGAGGTCGGCCGCCCCGAGCTCATGCGTCACCCGCAGCTGCCATTTGCCCGCTTCGGTCACGTCTAAGTCGAATTCGCCGTTGTCGCCCGACGTCGTCGAAGGGGCGTTCATGTTGACCTCGTCTTCGAGGGTGAGCTCGGCACCGACGACCGGGGTGCCCGCGCCGTCGACCACCCGGCCGTGAATGGCGTGAGACGTGATCGTCACTTCAATGACGTTTTCTCCCGGGCGAATTTCAATGGCCCGCGTGACGTCTTGGGGGGGCTCGCTCGAGCTCACGTAGACGCTGAGGCTGTAACCGCCTTCGGGCACCGGGCCCAGCACGACGTCTCCGCCCGGCCCGGTTTCACCGGCCGACGTTTCATTGCCCGAATAGTCGACCGACAAGCCGACGGTGCTCAGCGACACGTGCGCGTCGGGCACCGGCTCGCCGTTGGCGTTCATGACCGTGACGTGGAGCCGAGCGGCGGGTCGCAGGTCGATGATCAGGTCGGTGCGGTCGCTCGGGTTGTCGGTGTCGCCGAGCGTCACCTGCTCGGGGGCGCTCACGAGGGGCGGCGCTTTCGCCACCACCGAAACCGGCTGCTCGGCCAAGTTGGTGAACAGCGCCTCGCCATTCGTCGTCTTCAGCACCTGCTGGTGGGCCGAGCCTTCGACGGTGAGCGTGACCTCGGCTTCGACCGGCTCGTTGCCCCGCACCGTGTGCACCGCCAGGGTGTGCGGCTTGCTCAGCGCGATCACGTCGCCCGACGAAAAGTCACCGGCGAACGGCAACCAGCCGGGCTTTTCGGCGTATGCCCACAGCGTGGTTGCCGCCGTGTTCAACGACACGGTGCCGTGGTCGTCGGCGTCTTGCTCGTGGAGCTCTCCGGTCTCGAGGTCGAACAGCACGACGTGCGCACCCGGTATCGGGTCTTGGCCCTTGGCCAGCACTTGCAACGAGAAGGCGCTGACCGGAGCGACACGGACGGTGACCTCGGTTTCATCGGCGCCGACCACGGCGATGCCCGTGTGCAGGCCTTGGTGACGGGCCACGAGCCGAATGTCTTGGCCGGGCAACGCATCGAAATGAAATTGGCCCTGTTGGTCGGTCAAGGCTTCGGCCAGCGGCTCGGGCACGAAGCCGGGCGCCCGAATCGCGGCGACCACCGAACGCCAGCTGTGCGCGTCGGTGCATTCGAACGCGCTCAGGTCGCAAATCGGGCAACGGAGCCGCTCCGCCAAGTCGCCCGGGTAGGCCACCACCCGCACACCCGCGACCGGCTGGTCGGGTTGGTCGCCTTCGCCGGCCAGCACCACCACGCCCGACAGCACTCGCGACCCTCCGTCGACGTTTTGGCCTTGGGCGATGAGCGTCAGTTCTCCGTTCGCGGGCCCGGGCGCTCGTTCTTCGCCACCGGGGTCGGCCGCGTCGCCCGACGGCGAGCCGTTCGGCCAGAGCGCCCAGACGGTCGCTCCCAGCGCCAACACCGCGACCGAGCCGAGGAGCAACCGCTGCTTCACGAGTACCTCATCGAATCAACGTGACCTCGGCCGAACCCGGCACCACGGCCGGTACGACGATCGGCCCACCCGCCGACTCGGCATGAAAGCTGGCCCAAATCAACGTGTAGGCGCCCGGCGACAGGCCGCCGAACGTCACCCGGTCGGTGTGCGGTTGGTACACCATTTGGGCGTAGCTGCTGCGCAACAGTTCGAGCGGCGGGTTGCCCACCGCCGTCACGGTGCCGCGTACGAGCCACAACGCATACCCCGCCGCCGGGCTCACGTGGGCGGTGATCACCCCCGTGCCTGGCGCAGGCCCGAAGTCGAGCCTCGCCTGGCTGCCGTGCACTTCGGTAATGACCGCCGGAGGGTCGGTCGACTCGAGCATGCTCGTCGCCACGATGAAGCGGTACCGGCCGGGCGGTATGTCCATGCTGTAGGTGCCGTCGGCGGCGGTGACGACCGACACGGGTTCAGACCGGTCGTCATTCACCCCCGCCACTTCGACCCCCGCGCCGACTCTCCCGTCAGGCAAGTCGACGGTGCCCGACAGCCGCACGCCGGCCTCGAGCACGAGCTGCAAGCCCTGGCTCGACTCAGCGGGAGTCGCCTTGGTCGCCGTGCGGCGACCCTTTTTCGCCACCACGGTGAATTCGCGCTGAAACGGCGGCCGCGACAGCGTGAAGTGCCCCTCGGCGTCGCTCATGACCGACTGGTCGCACGTCGAACAGGTGACGACCGCGTCGGCCACCGGCCCGCCGGCACCGTCGGTGACGACACCGGTCACCTGGGGCGCGCGCTTGAGCGTGAAGTCGCCCAGCTCGGGGGTGCGCGGCCGGCTCTCGACAATGGGCTCGTAGCCAGGCGCCGAAATGGCCACCATCAAGTGGTCGGTCGTGCCGGGGCTCGCCAACGGCAGCTCGAAGGTGCCGTCGCTCGAATTGACCTCGTGGTCGTCGACCGAGAACTGCTTCACCGGCTGACCTTCGCTCAGCACCCGCCCCCGAAACGTCTGCTGGCGGTGCACGACGATTTTGATCGGGTCGCCCCCTGACGTACCCAAGGTGCGCACCTCGTCGAACCCGCGCGAGGTCACCCTCACCGCGTACACGGCTTTGGGCCGAAGCGGCCGAAACGTGAACTGCCCCTTCGCGTCGGTCGTCGTGGGTTCGGCCCCCCGCGGCGTCACCGCCAGCGTGACGCCGGCCACCGGCGTGCCCAGCTCGTCGACGACCTGACCGGTAATCGCGGCGCCGGGTTTCAATTCAGCCGTCAATTTCAGCAGCTGACCGTCTTCGAGCTTCACGGCCTGACGATCTGACATGAGGTAGTCGGGGTGCATGGCCACCAACGCGTAGCCATTGGGAGGCAGGCCACGCATGAGCACCACGCCGTCGGCCCCCGACGGGCGGTCGCTGCGAAAGTTGCCTTCTTCGTGAATGAGCATCGCCATGGCGCCTTCGACCCGGCGCCCCTCAGACATGACGGTCACTTCGAGCCCCGCCTTGGGTTCGAGCTGAAGCTCCACGTCGGTTTTCGGCGCGGTCACCTTCACTTCGCCGCCACCCCAGTCTGAATGGTGGGCGTGCAGCGCATACAAGCCGGGAGACGGTACCTGGGCGCGAAACCGGCCTTCGCCGTCAGCGATGACCGAGTCGCCCGTCGGCGTCACCAGAATCGAAACGCCCGGCGCCGGTCGACCGAACTCGTCGATCACCATGCCGGCGATGACCGTCGCGCGTGACAACGTCACTTCGAGCGCCGTTTCGCCGCTCTTCACATGCGCCGGCAAGGTGGCGTTGCCGAAGCCGAGCGCTGACACCGAGACCTGGTAGTCGCCGGCGCCGACCGGGCCGAAGACCACCAGCTCACCCGTCTTCGCCTTGCGCTTGCTGACCGTCGTGCCGTTCGAAGTCAGCAGCGACACGGTTGGCTCGGGCACCGGTTGCTCGGCCTCGTCGACCACCGTCACCGCCACCGTGCCTCCACGCTCGAGCACCAAGGTCACGGTGGTGACGTCGGCGTCGAGCCGGGTCAGCTGCGGCAGCGCACTCAGTTCACCCGAAGTGGCCGAAACCAGTACCGAATTCGGGTAGAGGCCCTCGAAGGTGGCCAGCCCCTTCTGGGTCGCGCTCTCTTTGGCGAGGTGATCGCTCGTCACCCGAACGGTGCCGTCAACGGGTTGGCCTTGGGCCAGCAGGCGTACGTCGAGCCTTCGCGGCGTCAACAAGGTCAGCGTCAGCGGCGTCGGCCCCGCTTCGACTTGCTGCGCCGTCGCGGGCAGCTTGCCGGGCGCGGTCGCTTGAACGAAAAACGGCCCTTCGCCCAGGCCGACCAACTCGAAACGCCCGTCGGGGCCACTCGTCGCTTCCACCACCCGGGTCAGCCGCCGCGACGTCGCCCTCACCCGCCCTTCGACGGGCTGGCCATTCGCGTCACGCAGCCGGCCCGCCAGGGTGCGCAGGCTCGGGAGGTACAGGTCGACCGGGTCACCAGGAGCGGCGCGCTCTTTGACGCCGTCGCCAAAATTCGCGGCGTGGCCCCAGACCGTGAACGACGTGCCGATCAGATGCTCGAAGCGAAAGGCTCCGTGAGCGTCGCTGCGGGTGCTCGCGCCGGGCACCAATTCGCCGCGGTGGGCTTCGAGCATCGTGGCCACCGTGGGCGCCGTTTCACTCGCCCGGCACGACAACAGCAACTCGTTGCAGACCGGGCACCGCACCGAAACCAGGCTTTGCTGCCCACTCGCCGCCAAGAACACTTCGGCGTCGGCCACGGGCTGCCCCGCCACGTCACGCACGGTGCCGGTGAGGGTCAAGCCTTCGTTCGCGGGCGCCCGAACGTCGACCGCCCGAAAGTCGTGCTCAGGCAGGTTCGCCGGTTCGGCCCGGTCGATCACCGGCGCCGACTCGCCCGCCCGCAGCCACAAAGCCACCGCGGCGACCAGCGCCAAAACCGCCACTCCGCTCAGCCAGACTCGTCGCATGGGTCGCCCGAAGTACGCGCCAGCACAAGACACGTACCACGGCCCAGTTGTTCCAAACCACCGGGGCCCGAAAGTGGGGGGTGGGAGCCCAGTTCAGCTGGTTAGTAGTCGTACCGAATGCCTACACTGAGGCCGCCCACGCCGAGTAGCTGTACGACAGCACGGTGTCGGTGGTCTCTTTGGCCGTGTCACGGGCATGATGAAGGCGTGCCGTGCCCCGTGATGTCGATTTTCACGGGGTTGTCGAATCTCGAGCGGGTCGGCGAGTTGAAGGCCGGCCGCCGGTGACACCGACCGCGTTGCCGTCGAGCAAGTTGGTGCCCGGCGCGTCTTGGCGCGGCACCATGGTGGGCGGTAGAAGGCGCCGGCCCGCACCACGAAAGCGCTCTGGTCGCCCGCCTCGACTGCTCTACCGACCCGTCAAGGTGTCACTGAAGCCGGTCGCCTGTTTGAGCGACTGAATGTCGAACGCTTGGTCGAGCCCGAGCGCCGACAAGATCGCTCCCGACGGGCGATGCCGACGTTCATGTACGGCGAAGGCGCGGCCGACCAGTTCATCCATTCTCCGTCGAGCGTGACGGTCAGGTTGTCGAGCACGTCGAGCGAGCCGCCGAATTGAAACGTGTGCGGCGTGTAGTGCGTGACGCCGCCAATGGTCAGGTTGAGCGCGCCAATGCCCTCGAGGTCGACCTTCGCCGGTATTTGGTATTCGAGCTTCATTTCCCACCGAAACGAGGCTCCGAGGCGCAGCCGCTTCCACGGAGTCAGGGTGAGGCCGAAGACCGGGCCAATGCGCGTCGACAAGTACGAGTTGATTTGGCCCGTGCGCACCTGCTTCGAGAACAAGTCGACCTTCACGCTCACGCCGTCACCGATGAGGTCAGACAGGCTCTGCACGCCGATGCCAACGTTCAGCCAGTCGACCAACTTGATGCCCGCAGCCACGTGAACGATGAAGCGCTCAGGGCTCGAATCGTACCGGTACCAATACGGCAAGTTGCGGTCGGGCGAGCTCAGGCGCAAGAACACCGACGTCGGCAACGTCACCGCCAAGCCAATGGCCACCCGGTTCTTGACCTTGCCCCCCAGGGGAAAAACGAACCCCAGCGACGAGGCGACCACGTCGCGGGGAGTGCAATTGGTGCAGTCGAGGTCGGCCGCGCCCGACACTTTTTCGACCGAGGCCGTGGGGCGGTAGAACTGCAACGACAACCCGAAGTTCGAGTCTTTGCTGTTGACCAACAACGACGGGTTGTAAAAAGCGCTCGAGAAGTCATTGCTCTCGGCCACCATGGCGCCACCCATGGCTGCGGCGCGCGGCCCGAGACCGAACAGATCGTTGTTGTCGGCCAAAGCGCGCAACGGGCACAGCGACAACACGGCAACGGCCAGCCAGCGAAAGTGCATAGGGGCTGCCCCTTTAGCAAAAAGTCAGGGGCTGGCTACACCTGTGGTTGCACCTGGGGCTCATTCGTCGGCGAAGGGCTGAATCGCCTGCGCGGCGGCCAGTTCTTGCCGGGCTTCTGACAGCTCCGAATTCGTCTCGCGGAGCCGGTCGGAGAGCACCTGCACGAAGCTCCACAGCAGCTTGACCGCGAGAATCGACTCTTTTTTCATCAGGTTCATCAAGTCGCCGCGGGCGACCACCATGACCCGGGTTGGCTCGGTGGCCCGTACCGTCGCCGAACGCGGCGCATTGTCGATGAGCCCCATTTCACCGAAGTGGCCACCAGCGCGCAGCTCGGCGATCGCCACCCCGCCCTTCTCGACCGAGACCCGGCCTCGAATGACCACGAAGAGCTCTTCGCCCGGCTGGCCCTCGGTGACAATTTCTCGCCCCGCGGGAAAAGTGCGGGTGCTGGCAATTGACAGCACCGCCGTTTGCTCTTTGTAGGTGAGGTGTCTGAAGAGCGGTATTTTCTTCAGGGCCTCCATGCGCGACTGCGCTTCGACCACTTCGTCGTCGTTGGTCGACGCATCGCCCGTGATCGAAACCACCACCGCGGTGATGTTGTCTTTGCCGCCCCGCTCATTGGCAATGGCGATGAGTCGGTCGGGCACTTCTTTGACCGGCATCGCGACGATGACCGAACCCACTTCTTCGTCGGGCATGTAGCCGTGCAACCCGTCGCTGCAGAGCATGAACACGTCACCGGGCAGCAAGTCGACGAGCAAGGTGTCGACCTGCACCGACTCTTGAATGCCGACCGCCCGGGTAATGACGTTGCGGTACTGGCTCGTCGCGGCCTGGTCTTTGGTGATCGTGCCGGCCTTGAGCTGGGCGGCGATCAACGTGTGATCTTCGGTCAAGCGGTGGCACTGGCCGTTGCGCACGAGGTACACCCGGCTGTCACCCACGTGGCCGATGATGCCGCGAGAACCCGCGACCACCAGGCACACGAACGTCGTGCCCATGCCGCGCTTGGTCGAGTCGCTGGTGGCGGTCTTATAAATGTCGGCGCAGGCCCGCTGCACGGCCACTTCGACCAGCGAAGCGCCCGCTGCGCGGTTCGCCGGAGACGGGTCTTTCGCGAGATCTTTGAGCACCGCGCGGTTCGCGACGATCTGTTGTTTGACCACTTCGGTGGCGCGCGCGCTGGCGACCTCGCCCGCCGCATGGCCGCCCATGCCGTCGGCGACGATGTAGAGCCCCAACGCGGGGTCGACCAACATCGCATCTTCGTTGTGCTGGCGCTTACGACCAACGTCTGTCGCGCCGTAGGCTTCCGTCGTGAGCACTCAAGTCCCCAAAATTGGTGGTCCCTTGGGTAGCAGGACACGCGCCTGAAAGAAAGCCCTTACGTCGCCCGCTGCTTGAGCAACTTGAGAAAGCCGTCAGCAGAATAGAAGGTCAGTTCGACCGCGCCGATTCGCACTTTGACGCCCGGCGAGAGCACGACCGCCGCCTTCGCTCCCATGCGTTTGCCCCCGACCATGGTGCCATTGCGAGACCCGGCGTCGCACAACTGCCATTGGCCACTCTGCTCGTCTTGCTGCAGCCACGCGTGAAATCGTGAAACCGACGTGTCGTCGAGCACGATGTCGTTGTTGTTCGTTCGCCCAATGGTGACGCGCCGCTGAAACGCGTTGTCTTTCGTCTTCTCGACAACCACCGCCACCGGCTCACCCCCGCCAATCGACGTCACCTCGAGGCCGCTCTGGGTGCGAAACTGGTAGTCGTCGTCGTCGTCTTTGGAGTCGACCACCTCGGCCGGCTCGTACAAAAGCACCGGGCGCCCTTTGAGGCGCACCTCGACGTCTTTCGGGTCGTAAGAATACCGGGTAAACCAGGCGAGCAGCGTCTCCGCCATCGTGCGCCAGACTTCACCCTGTTTTTCGTTTCGGAGCCAGTGGTTTTACACCGCGGCTCCCGAATTCAGCGCCGCTCGGCACGCCGCCCACAACGCGGGTCGCGCCTCTTCGACGAAGGGGCTCTCGAGCACCGCCCGCAGGTAAAATTCTGACTGGCGGCTGAAGTACACCGCCCGCGCCAAATCATCGACGACCGAGTTGT
>JBGAIY010000667.1:0-2861 GCA_044225205.1 Myxococcaceae bacterium
GCGTCGACACACTGCGCGCTGGGGGCGTCTTGGCAGCTGTCGCAGCTTGCGCCTCCCGCGCCACACTGGGTGCTGTTTTGCGAGGCCACGGGCAGGCACTGGCCGCTCGCGGTACAGCAGCCGTCGCGGCAGCTCTGCGCGTCGCACACGCACCGGCCCTGAGCGCACCGCAAGCCCGACGCGCACGCCGCTCCGCCGCCGCAGCTGCACTGGCCTTGGGCCGAACACCCGTCGCCCGACAGCCCGCAGCTCAGGCAGGCTTGGCCCGCGCCACCGCAATTCGCCGCCGACGGGGGCGTGCAGGTCGACCCGACGCAGCAGCCGCTGGTGCAGCTGGCCAGACACACGCCGCAAGCCCCTTCGAGGCATTGGTCGTTGGCCGCGGTGCACGCCTGACACGCCGAACCCGCTCGGCCGCACGCCAATTTGTCGGTACCCGGCCGACAGACCGTGCCGTCGCAGCACCCGGTCGGGCAATTCGAAGCGTTGCAACTGCCGGCGTCGGTCGCATCGCCCCCATCGACGCCTGGCCCCGCGTCTTTCGCATAGCCGCCGTCGCCCGCGCCACCGTCACCCGACCCGCACAGGAGCCGGCACTGGTGATCAGGGCAACAGACGAGCCCTTCTGCGCAGCTGCCGCCGTCACCACACGCGAACGACTCGAACTTCGAGACGTCGACGCACAAGCACCCGCTCGCCAAGAACAACAGAGCCCAAGTCGAAGAACGACGCACAGGCGCGACTGTACCAAGTCTGAACACCGTTCGTGCCCTTGCCGGCGCGCGTCAAGTCGCTCTGGAGGGGCTTGAAATCAGTACGATTTTCAGTGGCCGTAAATCACGACCACCCAGAACCGGTTCGGGCCGAACTTCTCGGTATCGCCACGGGCGATGCCGACGCCCACCATGGAGTTGCGCAGGTCGACGACGTTTTTCGATTCAGGGGCGATGGCCGCGCTCTGGGTGACATAGACGTCGACCGCCACCGCCTTCACGTCTTCAAGCGCCTTGAAGACCCGGTCTGAGAGCGGGGGCACGCCGTTGAGTTGCACGTTCGGCTGTTCGCGTTTGAGCGCCTCGCGCGCGTGCTCTTGGGCCAACGCCTCGAGTACCGAATTCGCCGTCAACGCCGGCAGTTTCTTCTTCGCCCGCACCTGGTTCAGCGCTTGGTAGGTCAGCGCCACCGGGTTTTCGGCGCCGTCTTCGAGCGGCGTGGCCAACACCTCGGTCAAAATGGTGATGCCGTTTTCTCGCTTGGCGAGACCGACCCCCAACTTGCGAAAATGGGGGTCGAGCAGGTTCTTGCGGTGCGCGGGGCTGTGTTCGATGCCGAAGTGCGCGGCGAGCGGCCCCGAAGACGAGCCCAGGTTTTCGCCGGCGCCGGTGTAGAGGTATTTGCCTTCGAGCAGGCGCCCCTTGAGGTCAGACCCGTCGGGCGCCACGTGACCGAAAAAGGCCTCAGTCGCCATGCGTTCGGCGTATTTCTGGGCAATGGCATCGAGCGTCGGGTCGGGTTCGAGCGAGGCGAATTTCTGGCTCAGGCGCAACAAGTTCACCCGGGCCAGCACCGCGGCCCGCGCGTGCTCGGTCGTGGTCGGCTCCACGAACGCGCGGTCGGTTTCGTCGGCCGAAACCCCGACGTCGACGAAGAAGAGCGCGGCGACCTCAGGCCCCTTCGGCCCCCGCGCCAGCACTTCAATGGCCGACCGGCCCACCTGGCGAATCGGCACGTCGGCACACCATTCACCGCGCGTCGACACCATTTCGATTTCGTCGACGTCGCCTTTGGGGCGAGTCACGAACACGGTCGCGCTCGTGAGTGCTCCCAACAGGGTGGCGCAGAGGCGAGGAGGGCGGGCCGGCGCCTTCTTGTAGCGGCGAGCAAACGGCTTGAGCTCGAGGCGGCGCTGCGCCATGAGCACGCAGAGCGACGCTTGCCGGCCTTCGACGACGAGCCCCACGCCCATTGAATCGATGACCTGATCAGACTGGTCGGGCCATTCTTGTTTGCGCACTTCGTCGAGCAGCTGTTCGACCGGCGTCTTGATGAACAGCGCAATGGGGCTCGCGTCCCATGCGCCTTCGCGCGAGAGCGCCTCGGTCGTCGACAGCAGCCCGGCCGCTTCTTCGGCCGACGTGCGGAGCGCCTTCTTCGCCAGCGCCAACGCCGCGCGGTTCAACCCCGCGTCGTCGGTGGGCGTCGTGCGCCCCGTGCGCTCGAAGCGCTCGCGCACCACCTGCATCACGTCGGCTTCGCTCACCGTCGCTGGGGCCGCCAAGACGACCGCCACTACCGGTACCAACCACATGTCAGCCCACCTCGATTTTCAGACTTCGCACCACGCCAACACCGAGCTGAGCGGCCAATTTCTCAACGATGTCAGGCTCATGACGCAATAAGGCATCGCGCCACTGCACTGCGTCAACGTGAACGTGCAATTCACCCTGCGCCGACAAGCGCAGCGGCCGCGCGTGACGGGCCGTCAGCGGCCCGACCGCCAACACCCACAACGGGGTGAGCGGGGCGGCTGAACCGGTCTTCTGGGCGACGGTACCGAGCACCTGACCCATCATGGTACCAAGCGATGCTGGCGGCTTCTGCATGGGCGCGCGAGTGTCGCTGATGCTGACAGTCGTGTCGCGCTTTGTGACGGCCGCCGCGTGAAAAGCCTTTGGTTTTACGCCCTGGCACAACGCTGGAATTTGGCGGGCGGTTCTCGTTGACACCCAGGGGCGCTGTGTAGAGAGTGCGCGCACTTTTAAAGCAGCCACTTCTTTTCTGACTGACTGATTGAGGTTTCGCATGCGGGTTGTTTCTTCTCACGCGCTGTTGGCGGCGTTGGCGGTCTGTTCGGTGACGAT
>JBGAIY010000668.1:0-2856 GCA_044225205.1 Myxococcaceae bacterium
ACGTCGGTGAACTTGGCCCCCCCTGAAACGCTGGGCCATTCGGCGTTTTCGGTGTCGGCCGAAATGTCGATTGTCGACTTTGCCATACCCAGCAGTGGCGACTACCGGCTGCCGACGACTTCGGCCTACCAGGGCCCGATGAAGCTGTTTTCGCTGCACCTGCGCAAGGGCCTGCCGAGCTCGTTCGAGCTGGGCGCGCGGGGCACGTACATCGAGCAGAGCCGCATGGGCGCGGCGACCCTCGAGCTCAAGTGGGCGCTCAACGAAGGCTTCACCTACTTGCCCGACATTGGCGTGCGCGGCCTGGTGACGAAGCTCATCAACGGGCGCGACATCGACCTCACGGCGGGCGGCATCGACCTGGGCATCGGCAAGCAGTTCGCCGTGGGCGGCATGGTGACCATCACCCCCTACATTGGGTGGAACCTGCTGTTCGTCGGAGCGACGTCGAACACCATCGACTTTCACCCGTCACGCACCATTGAAGAAGCCGACGCGCCGGCCGACCAGTTCAAAGACTATTACGTCTTCACGTCACTGCAGGCCGCGGCGAACGCCCACAACCGGTTCTACGGCGGGTTTCGCTTCATCGCCGGGGTCGTGCAACTCGGCGCCGAGGTGTCGTATTCGGCCATTGGCCGGTTTCACGACTCGAAAGCCAACGAAGAGCGCGACGTGCCGTCGGTCTTCGCCTTCAACTGGACACTGGGGCTCGACTTCTAAGCCCGCCACCTCCGAAGTTCAACCGAGCCGAGGGGCGGCCCTCACAGCCCTCGCCGCACCAGGCCCGGCCGGTTGGTAATGAGGTAGTCGACGCCCAGCGCCTCGAGCCGGCGCGCTTCGGCCAAGTCGTCGACCGTCCACACGGCGATTTCGAGTTTCTGCCGCTTCCACCGGGCGACGCGCTCGGGGGTACAGGCGGCAAAATGCGGGTGCACGGAGGTCTTCGCGGCCAACGGCAGCCAGCCCCAGGCTTGGCCGAGCCAGGGTTTGTCAGGGTCGATGAGCAGCCCCCACTTGAGCTTGGGAAACGCGCGGCCCAGGCGCACCAAACACTGGGGGTTGAAGCTCGAGAGCAGCACGCGCGCACCCAACCGGTGCTCGGTGATGAATTGGCCCACTTTCACCGCGAGGCCTTGGTCGTCGGGGGCGTCGCACTTGATTTCGACGTTCACCATGAAGTCTTTGGGCAGCGCGTCGAACACGTCGGCCAACAGCGGTATGCGCGCCGGGGCAAAGCCGAGCGGAGACCCGACGTCGCACTCGAGCAGGCGCTTGAGCGGCGTGCGGGCCACCTCGAGGTGTTCATGGGCCAGCCGGTCGAGCCATTCGTCGTGGCAGACGACCAGCTCTCCGGTCGCGCACTGCATGACGTCGAGTTCGACGCCGTGGGCCCGCTGCTCGACCGCGCCGAGCATGGCCTCGACGGTGTTCTCGGGGTAGTCGGCGCTGGCCCCCCGGTGACCGAGAATCTTCATGGGTTGGGGCTTGCCCGCGAGGTGCCGCTGGCGTCAAGGGGAGTTGTGAGGCAGGGTGCCGGAGTATGTCGTGTCTCGGCACCGGCGAGCTGTGGATGCTCGCGATCATCATTCTCATCGTCTTCTCGGCCTCGCGCATGGGCCAGCTCGGCAACGCCATTGGGCGTTTCGTGTACAACTTTCGCAAAGCGTCGAAGGGCCACGACCTCATCGACGTGACCCCGTCGAAGAAGCTCGAGCGCGGTGGCGAAGACGGGCGCGTCGTCGACAGCAGCGCCACCAAGTCGCCCCCCGACAAGTCGTGAAGACACGCGCGGGCGGGCGCAACGTCGTTCAGAAATTCACTTTGAGCACACCCGCGACGCCGTAGCCGAGCTTGCCCATGTCGTCTTTGCCGGCCGACCCGCTGACGGTGAGCGAGGCGTTCTTGCCGAGCGGCGTGCTGACCGAGCCGAACAGGCCGTTCGCGAATGGCTCACGAATGAACAGCGGGGTCGAGGTCAACCGGGCGAGGTTCTGAAAGACGCCGACCTGGGCGGTGACGTCGTTGACCTTGGCTTCGAGGCCCCCGACCGCGGTGGTCGGCGCCGACAGCTTGGTGACGGGGAGGCCCGCCACTTTGAATTGGCCATGTTCGGCGGTGAAGGTCATGGTCGAGCCCGGCAACAGCCCGGCGAAAGCCGACACTTCGTTGCGGCGTTCACCGAACCGGGCGCCGAGCTTCATCATCACGCCCGAGGCGCCGTCGGGGTCGCTGCCGTCGGGTATGTAGACGCCCCGGTCGTTGCCCAACATGACGGTGAGGTCGGCGACCACCGGCGACGTCGTGGGAGCGTGCAAGCTCGCCTTGCCGCCCCCGGGGTCGACCGAGAGCCACGGGGTGATGCCGACGACGTCTTTTTGGTCGGCCATGCGCAACAGCGCATCGTTCAGCCGCTGAAACTTCATGGGTGAATAGTTGAGCCGGGCTTGCACGTAGGAGCCCTCGGCGGTGAGGGCGTTGCCCATGGCCGACACCTTGACCCACCCGTCGGTGCCCTTGGTGCGGTCGCCGAGCAAGAGCGTCATTTCGTTCGGCGCGAGGGTGGTCATGGCCTCGAGCTGCTTGAGGTCGTGAAACTCGACTTTGGCTTTGAGCGGGCCCTGCTGCATGTTGACCGAGCCGCTCAAATGAATGCTGCCGTCGCTCCCGGTGACGGGGCGCACGAGCAAGTACGTGTCGTCGTTGACCAAATTGCCCAAGTGGTACGACGCGAGGGCGTTGCGCAACGACGCGACGTCGAGCTTCACCGCGGCGCCGCCCGACGACACGTCGACCTTGCCGGTGAACTTCTTCACGACCACGTCGCCGTTGGGGTTCACGAGCACGTCGGCGTCG
>JBGAIY010000669.1:0-2887 GCA_044225205.1 Myxococcaceae bacterium
ATGGTACCGGCCTTCGCGACCGTTTTCGCGCTGTCGGTTGGGCGTGTCGGGCTGCACCCCGAAGCGGTGGCGACGTACTACCGAGGCGGCGAGGGCGAAATGAGCTTCCCCAAGACGTTCTGGCAGCTCGTCGAGGTCAGCCACTTTCACCTCTTCACCGTACCGGTGGTTTTGCTGATTCTCTCGCACCTGCTGGTCGCCACTCCGATTTCGCCGCGGGCCCGGGTTGGGTTGACCGTGGTGGTTTTTACCGGGGCGTTCCTCGACGCGTTGGGCCCCTGGGCGGTTCGCTACGGCGCTGCGGAGTTCGCGTCAGCCCTGTTGGTGGGGTGGTTGTTGTTGTCTGTTGGGTCGTTGATCATCGTTCTGGCCACGCTTGGAGCCATGTGGTGGCCCGAGCGCGGCCTCGCGACGCCGAAACGAGCGGCCCCGCGATGAAGCGCCATTTCACCGCGTGGTTGGTTGGGCCGGTCGCGGCTTGCGTTGCTCCGGCGGTCGCGTTCGGCGACCAAGTCTACCTTCGAGAGGCTGATGCCGCGCTCGCCCTGTTCCCCCAGCGCGTGTCGGCCGCGCGTAAAACGCTCGAACTCACCGACACCGAACTCGCCGCGCTCGGTGCGACGCTCGGCCGAAGAATCGAAGTACGTCGGTATGTTTATCTCGAGGTAGCCGGTGACGCGGGCCTGCTGGGCCGCATCTTCATGCTCGATGTCGCGGGTCAGAGTCAGCTCATCGGCTTCGCCGTCGGCGTGACGACCGACGGCCTGCTGCACGACCTTCAGGTGATGGTCTACCGAGAGCCGCAAGGCGAAGCGATCGAAGCGCCCCGCTTTCGAAAACAGTTTGTCGGCAAGCGTCTCTCAGACCCAGTGACGCTGGGCAAAGACATTGATGCGGTGAGCGGGGCCACCATTTCGTCGAGGGCGGCGACGGTAGCGGCACGCAAGGGGTTGGCGCTGGCCGAAGTGCTGCGCCGCCGTACGAGCGCCAACCCGTGAGCACCCGCGAACACCGCGTTCAGCGGTCACGACCGCTCATGGGCACTCTCGTGGGCGTCGCGGCCTGTGGGCCGCGGCTCGAACGGCTCGAGGCGTTGATTGGCGAGGTCTTTGCCGAAATGCGGCGACTCGAGGCCATCTTTTCAGACAGGGTGCCGACGAGCGCGGTCTGTCGGGTGAACGCTTCGGCCGGCCTTCAACCGGTCGGTGTGCCGGCCGAGCTCATTGACGTGCTCTTGACCGCGCAACTCGTGGCGCGGGCGAGCGAGGGCGCGTTTGACCCGACCTGGGCGCCCCTTGCGCCCCTGTGGGCTGTCGACGCCGTCGATTTCCTCGTGCCGTCGGCGGGCGAAGTCGAGCGCGCGCGTTGCCTGGTCGGGCACCGAGACCTGGTTGTCGACGAGGGCTCCCGAACCGCCTTTCTTCGAAGACCCGGCATGCGGCTTGGCCTGGGGGGCGTCGCGAAGGCCGCCATCGCTGAACGAGGGGCGCGCTTCGCGCTCGAACTCGGCGCAACGGCGGTGATGGTCGACGCCGGCGGTGACATTGTCACCCGCAGCGTTTGTGGTACCCGCGCCTGGCGTGTCGGCGTTCGTGCCCCCGGGCCCTCACGGCGGCTGCTCGCGTCGTTCGAACTTCGCGACGAGGCGGTTGCGACGAGCGGCGATGACGAGCGTTGTTGTGAGATGGCCGGTCGGCGGTACCACCACCTGCTTGACCCGAGAACTGGCTGGCCCGCGGGCCGGTGTCGCAGCGCGACGGTGGTCGCCGCGAATGGCGCGCTCGCCGATGCCTTGGCGACGGCACTGTTCGTCATGGGGGCTGAAGGTCTGACGGTGATTCAGTCGTTGGGAGCCGTCGAGGCGCTCGTCGTCGCAGACGGTGGGGCCGGTTCGCTCTCTCGGGTTGCCACTGGGTCTTCGTTGGGCAGCGTAAAGTAGAAGGTCGCGCCCTTGTCGACTTGCGCTTCGGCCCACAATCGCCCCCCGTGTCGTTCGACGATTCGAGAGCAGGTCGACAGCCCGACGCCCGTGCCGGGAAACTCGCGTACCGCGTGCATTCGCTGAAACGGCACGAAGAGTTGGTTCGAATAGGCCATGTCGAAGCCGGCTCCGTTGTCGCTCAGGGCAAACGTCGGTTGTTCGGCGCGCGCCGCTCTCGCAAACTCGATGCGTGCGTCTTTCGTCTTGCTCGTAAATTTCCACGCGTTGCCGAGCAGATTTTCGAGCAGCATTCGAGCGAATGCGGGGTCGATGTTGGCCCACAGCCCGTCATGAATGACGACCCGAACCGCCCGTTCGGGGTCGGCGGTCACGAGGTGCTCGGTCACCTCTCGGGCGAGCAATGACAGGTCGGTTCGTTTGGGGCTCAGCGTGCTCTTGGTGATTCTCGCAAGCGAGAGCAACGCCGCGATCAGCTCGTCCATCACCTTGGCGTTCTTCTTGATCTTGCTGACTGCGTCTCGCGCCTCGGGCGGGAGGCTGTGGCTGAAGTCTTCGGTGAGCAGGGCCGAGTAGCCGTGCATGGCCCGAACAGGTGCCCTTAAGTCGTGGGCGACGGAGTAACTGAAAGCCTCGAGATCACGGTTGGCGGCCCGCAACTCAACGGTGCGTTCCTCAACCAGCCGTTCGAGGTTTTGATTGAGTCGGCGAATTTCGTCGGTCGCCGCGCGAAGCGCCGTGACGTCGACGTTCACGCCCAACAGCTTGCTCGGCCTGCCTGCGGGGTCGGTCACCACCTGAAATCGGCCGAGGAGCCAGTGAGTGCTTCCATCGGGCCAAACGGCTCTCCATTCGCCTTCGGTTGTTCTCAAGGTGACGAACGCTTCGTTCACCTGGTCGACGGCGGCCGCGCGGTCGTCTGGGTGCACCAAGGCTTCCCAGTGTGGT
>JBGAIY010000078.1:0-22472 GCA_044225205.1 Myxococcaceae bacterium
GAACGAGGTCTACTTGGTGCCGGCCACGTTGATGACCGACCTCGACCCGAACTCGCAGATCATGGTCGACCGCCGCTTGCACACATTCAAGCAGAGCGACTTCGACCAATTCACGGTGACGGTGGGCGACAAAACGGCGACCTTCGTGCAGACCCACGCCGAAATCGCCGCGACGGCCAAGGTCGCGCGCGCCGAAGCGCCCGACAAGCCCGACGAGCTGGTGAAGAACTGGGCCGACAAGACCTGGTCGCGGCTCATCGTGACCGAAGTCTTGGGCCGCAACGAGCTGCCGCCGCTCGGCGCGCCCAAAGTCGAGCTGCGAATCACCTATTCGGCACACGGCACCGAAAAGGGCTGGCTCGAACTCGCGATGGACACGTCGGCCGGTACCTGGGCCCGAACCGAGAACACCGCCGGCTGGGTGGCGGTGCACCAGGGCGCCGACGAGCTGCTCATCGAAGCGAAGAAAATCGTCAGCCCGTAGCGGCGGGCAGCGACAGCACGAGCTTCGCACCGGGGCCGTTTTCGAGCTTCAGCGTGCCGTGGTTGGCCTGCGCGAGCTGCCGTGAAATGTGCAACCCCAGCCCCGTGCCCTGACCGCGGGGCTTGGTCGTGAAAAAGGGCGTGAACGCGTGACGTTTCGCCTCGGCCGAGAAACCGGGCCCCGAGTCGTGCACGCACAGCCGAACCCACCGCTTTTCGCCGTCGGTGAAGACTTCGGTGCTCACGGTGACCCGCTTCTCGACCGCCGTGTGCACCGCGTCGTTGGCGTTGAGCACGAGGTTGAGCAACAGCTGCTTGAGCTGGCTTGGCCGCGCCGTCACCTTCGGCAACGACGCCGTCGGCGCCAACGCGGTGTGCACCGAAACTCCGTTCATTTCGAGTTGCGGGCGGGCCAGCTGGAGCACCGCCTCGACGGTGTCGTTGACCGAAACCGACTCGAAGTCACCGACCGAGAGCTGGGTCGCGTCGAGCAGGCTCTCGAGCAGCTGGTTGGCGCGGCGCGCGTCTTGTTCAATGAGCGCGAAGTATTCGCGCATCTCTTTGACGTCGCTCGAGTCTTTGCCGAGCTGCGCAAACCCGACGATGCCCACGAGCGGGTTTCTCACTTCGTGCACGACGCCGGCGGCCACCGCGCCGGCGGTCGACAACTGTTCGAGCCGGGCCCATTGCGCACGGGCCTTTTTCGCGGCTCGCCGCTGAAGAAGGCTCACCACCCCTACGGTGAGCGCGACCGAGCCCAACGCGAGTTCGACGGTTTCGATGAGCACGGAGCGCGTTCTTCAGCGAAGGGCGTTACTGGCAGGGCGGGCTGCTCGCCGGTATGTGCGGGCAGTGGGTGTTGGCTTGGCCTCCGCCGGCCGTCGCCGCCACCGACAGGTGGTACATGCGACAGGCGAACGAGTTGCCGCTCGTGGTGGTCGAATTGTAGTGCGCCGAAGCGTTGGCGAAGCCGGTGCACGCCGTCTGGCACGCGTTTTCTGAAGCGAATTGCGTATTCGCCCCCGTGCAGGCATTCAGGGCGATGGCGCAGAACCCGTCACAGTTGTTGCCGCAGACCCCGTCACCGCTGGGGCCCGCGTGCGGGCAGTGGGTGGCCGGCAAGGCCTGGGCGGCCTTCGCGTGGTAGGCCCGGCATTCGAGGTTGTTGCCTGAAGTCGCTCCGGCGGCGCCTTGCATGAACGCGGCGCACGCGCCGAGGCACGAGTCGGCGTTGTTGTACTGAATGTTGGCACCCGTGCAGTTCGCTTGAATGTTCGCGCAGTAGGTCGCGCAGGTCGCCGCGGCGACTCCGGCGTCGGTGGTGCCCGCGTCGGTGGCGGTGCCCGAGTCGGCCACGCTGCCGGCGTCGTTGTTGTTTCCACCGGCGTCTTTGGCGCCTGCGTCGGTCGTGGTGCCTGCGTCGGTGGTGACCCCGCTGTCACCCGTCGGAGTCGTCGGAGAACCACAGCCAGCGAAGAAAGCCACGACACATGCGGCAGCAAGGTATTTGGTCATGGGCGGGGCATACACCGCCTGGGCCCGCCGTTCACGAGGTGAGTTGCCACGAGGTGAACGACCGCTCAGGTCAGCCGCGGCGCAACCCGGTGGCGTGGGTCAGCAACAGCTCTTTGACGGCTTGGGCGCGGTCTCTCGAAACGGGCACGTGCAAGCCCGCACCGGTTTCGACGAGCCCGTCGCCGACGTAGAGCGTCGTTTCAGACGACTCGCGCTCGAGTTCTTTGATGTGCTGCGCGGTGACCAACCAGTTTCGGTGCACGCGCACGACGTGGCTGCCGAGCGACGTTTCGATGGCGGTGAGCGACAGGTCGAGGTCGAACCGGCCGTGTCGGGTGTGAACGAACGACAACCGGTCGGCGGCTTCGAACGCCCAAATTTCTTCGGGGTCGAGAAACACCAAGTTCTTTCGCCGGCGCGCGACGATGCGGGGCGCGAGCGCCGGGCCTGGCGCACGGCGAGCCCGAAGCCGCGACAGGCACTGGGCGACCCGCTCTTCGCTGAAAGGCTTGAGCAGGTAGTCGGCGACGCCCAACTGAAACGCCTCGAGGGCGTGGGCTTCGAACGCGGTGGCCAACACCAAGAGCACGTCGCGGTTGGTTTGCCCCAACGAGCGCACCAGCTCGAGCCCGGCGCGGTTGCCCTCGTTACGGGCCAGCTGCACGTCGATGAACGCCACGTCGATGCCGAGCCGCGAATCGGGGGCGAACGCTTCTTTCGCTTCTTCGATGGTGGCCACCGCGCCCACGACTTCGGCCGAGGGCGACGCTTGAATGAGTTCGACCAGGTAGTTTCGGGCCGGCCATTCGTCTTCGACCACGAGACACCGCAAACGCCCTTCGTTCATGCCTTCACCCTCGCTGTGTGCGACGCGTCGCTCGTCAACGGGCCACCAGGTTCGACCGGCAATTCGACGGTCGCCCGGGTGCCGGGGTTGGTCGACTCGAGCGTGAGGCTCGCGGTGTCACCGTACCGCAACTGCAACCGACGCCGCACCGACTGCACGCCGAACGCTCCCGACCGAATGGGCCCTTCGCCCAGCCCGGGCCCGTCGTCGCTGACGATGCAGGTCAACCGGTCGGGGCCGCGGCGCGCCTCGATGGTGACCTGGCCGCCGTTCGAGCGCTGGAGCGAGCCGTGCTTCACCGCGTTTTCGACGAGGGGCTGCAAGAGCAACCGGGGCAACGAGACGTCGAGTGCCGAGGGGTCGATGTGCCACGCAAAGCGCAAGTCACCGCGGTGGCGCGCCTCGAGAATTTCGGCGTACCGTCGCAGCCAGTCGACTTGGGTGCGCAACGGTTCGAGTTCTCCGCCGTCGCGGAGCGCGTCGCGCAACAGGTCGCCCAAGGCCGCGAGCAACCGGCGGGCTTCGCGCGGTTCTTCGGTCACCAAGCCGGCAATGGCGTTGAGCGTGTTCAGCAAGAAGTGCGGTTCGAGGTTCGCGCGGAGCCGGCTCAACTCGGCGGCGCTCGCGAGTTTTTCGCTTTCGAGCGCGCGCACCCGGGCGTCGTCGAGCGCCATGGGCAAGACGAACGCGAGCGTCCACAGGCCGAAGTGGCTCTGGGCTTGGGTCATGCCGAAGAGCACCGAGCGCAACGGGGTCATGGGGTACATCGAACTGGTGTGAATGCCGAGGGCCGGCAACGTTTCACTCAAGACGTACAGCAGCGCCCCGAAAAAAGCGCCGAGCAGCGCCGCGGTGACCAACCCCACCCCGACGAGCCACATCGACGAGCGGGCTTCGCGCCGCGCCCGCGTGAACAGCGCGTTGAGCAACAACAGCAAGGGCGGCATTTCCATGCCGAAGAGCGAGAGCACCGACCAGAACCGGCCAATGTCGCGGTTGGCGATGTAGGTCGCGAGCAACTGCAACACGACGACGGCCACGACGGTACCGATGCCGATGAGTCGGCGCCGCGGCGAAATCGCCGGCAATTCGAGAGGCACAGCGGCAGGCGCCAGAGCGACCATGGCCGCAAACTGCACGACTTTCATGGCCGGCGCACGTACGACCGGCTCGTCGATGCCCCAAGGCCCCTCGTCGGCGCTCGGCGACCTCTGGTCAGGCCGGCGACTGGCCGTCGGCTCCGGCGCCCAGCACGTCGAGGGCGCGGGTGTAGTACTTCATGCGGTCGTCCCACCCGTTGTAGCCGCCGTTGATGCGCCGGGTGACGAGCCGAAAGTCGCCCGAATCGGCCGCGGCGGTCAGGCCCGCGCGGTTCCAAAACCAGGTGCTCGTGCGAAACGCGAGGTCGAGCTCTTGGGCCGCTTCGGGGTTCGTCAGCAACCGGTCGGTCTGCGTGGGAAACAGGTCTTTGCTGGCGGCCTGGTAATTCGTGCGGCCGGTCAGCTGAATGGCACCACGGCCGCGAAAGCGGGGCCCGTCACCCGCCTGCGTGTTGCCCAAGCTCGCCGCGCGACGTTGACGGCGATCGAAATCGTCTCCGGTGTCGGTGGGCAGGTGAAAATTGGGCTCGTACATTTTCTTGAAGTACGCGTCGCCGCCCAACTCGCTGAAGTAGACGAAACCCGACGTCTCGTGAGCCAGCTGCGCGACGAACGCCGCGCGCGCTCGGGGCGACGCAATGCCCCCGTCTTGCATCGCCTGGTTGATGTTGGGAATGAGCTTTTCAGCCCGAGCGGGCGTCATGCCCGGCACGATTTTCTGCAGCATCTGCGGGGTGAAGGCGCCCGCGTTGGCCGCGCCCTTTTCGAGCAACGACAACTGCGCCACCAATTCATCACTCAACGTGACCGAGTCGGGAGACGAGCCCAACCGACTCGCCTCTTTCGCAATGAGGTCGATGGCGGCTTCGAGTTCGGCCTTTCGTTGCCGGCGCGAGAGCGCCATGACCGCGTTCACGCCGCCTTCGCGCTTGGCGCGCGCGTATTCGATTTCAATGTGCCGCCACTGCCGCAACGCCGTGGGAGACAGCTTCGACGCGTTGGCCTGCATGTACTTCGACAACTCGGCGTACGACTCGGTGAACGCTTGGTACGCCTCGTTCGGCTTCGCGGCGTTGACCCGCTTCATCGACTCGAACAACTGGCGAGCGCCGTCGCGGTCTTTTTCGGCGATCAGCTGGGTCAGCGACTGCGAGTTCGCCGTGAAGTCGGCCATGAGCTGGGCCTGCAGTTCGCCGCGAAACTTGGTGAGTTCTTCGAGCAAGGTGCCGCGCTCGTTCGCGCGCGCGAACACCCCCTTGAGCGTCTCCCACTGGGCGGCGACCCCGGGGCTGACCTTGTGCTGCGCGATGCTCGTTTCCATCGCCGCCGAGAACCAGTGGGCCAAGTCTTTGACCGCGGCGACTTTCTGCTCGTCGCCCGACAGCTTGTCGATGGCTTCGAGCCCGTCGCGCAACTTGTTGAGCACCGGCCGGTTGTTGGCGCTGAGCTCACGCGTCAGGTCGTCGACGTCTTGGTGAATGGCGGCTTGGTCTTGCTGGTACAGCTCTTTGCGGCGAACAACCGCCTCGAGCACTTCGGGCGACACGGTCTTGCCGTCAGAAGCGAGGCCCTGTTGTTTCGCGAACGCCGCCACGGCCGCTTGGGTGTGCCCGCCGTATTGCCCGTCGGCGGTGCCGATGATTGAAAAACCGAGCGCGAGCAGGTCTTCTTGAATCGCTTTGACGTCGTCGTTCTTCGCGCCGAGCGTCAGCCGGGTGGCCAGTTCATTCAACGGCAACGCGGCGAGCCGCGAGGCCGGCGGAGGCGCGGTCATGTCGACCACGCCGTTCGGCGAGCCGCTCAGGTCGGCGAGGTTGAGGCCGTACGCGGCCGCGCGCGACTGCGCCAGCTCGGGCGAGACGCCCGCCGAAAAAACGATGACGAGGTCTTGGTTGGTCAGCCGCCCTTGCTGCGCCTGCATGATGGCGCCCAGCGCCGGGTAGTCTTGCACCACATTCGCAATGGCTTTCGCGCCACCCGACTTCGGCGTCGGCAACGCGCCCGAACCCAACGCCAGGTTCGGCAGGCCCGCGGTGCCGCCACTCGGGGTCAACGCCGTCGCCGCCGTGGGCCGCGCAACAACGAACTCGCTCGTCGCGTCATCTTGAGCAACCGCTCCGATGCTCGCCGTCAGTGCAACGGGCCCTGGTTGTTTCGCCGGCTGCGCTGGGCGCGCGGCCGCATTCGAATTTCCAACTCCAGTGCGAGTGACTCCAGCCATGACGAAGCTCCGAACGAAAGTATGTGGGTGCGGCGAATACCTCTACTTTCAGCGATCGGCTCGAGGAGCGAAAGGGGCGCGAACGGTTTTTTGCGCTACACGCCTGCCGGTGCGAAAAATTCTCATTTCTTGGCAGTGCACCCTCGCGGTTGCACTCGTGTCGGCGGGGTGTGCGGGCCGTCAGCGGCCGACGCCGTGGTACGAGGTGAAGGGCGCGGTCGACGAGCGGGCTCGCCGTCACGTGCCGCAAGGAGAACTGCTCGGCTTCGCAGATTCTGAGAAAACCCTCGCCTGGCTGGGAGTGCCCTACGCCGCGCCTCCGGTCGGAGCGCGACGGTGGCGGGCTCCAGCGCCTGCGCCGGCCTGGGCCCAGCCGCTGCGGGCGACCCAGTACGGCGCCACGTGCCCCCAATTCGGCGGCACGCTCGGTGGCGGCCAGCCCAACGAAGTCACCGGCAACGAAGACTGTCTGACGTTGAACGTGTCGTCGCCCCGGCTGACCGCCGCCGAAGCGCACGCGACGAAACGGCCGGTCATGGTGTGGGTGCACGGCGGTGGCAACAGCATCGGCACCGCGAACACTTACGGCGTCATGCGCAACTTGGCGGCGAAATACGGCGTCGTGCTGGTGGCGCCGAACTACCGGCTCGGGGTGCTGGGCTGGTTTCACCACCCCAGCGTGACCGGCCTGCCCGGGCTCTCGCCCGAAGACCGGAGCGGCAACTTCGGCACGCTCGACCTCGTCGCGGCGCTCCTGTGGGTGAAAGACAACATCGCCGAGTTCGGGGGCGACCCCGACAACGTCACCGTGTTCGGCGAATCGGCCGGCGGCTTCAACACGTTTTCGCTCCTCGCGTCACCCAAAGCCAAGGGGCTGTTCGCGCGCGCCATCGTCGAGAGCGGCATGCCGGCGAGTCGCACGCTCGCCGAAGCCGAGCACTTCACCGACGACCCCGAGCCCGGCCTGCCGGCGAGCTCGAATGAATTGTTGGTCGCCTGGTTGCTCAAAGACGGCCGCGCCGCCGACCGGGCCGACGCCAAGCGGGTACTCGCGCTCATGCAGCCCGGCGAAATCGAAGCGTACCTGCGCGCCAAGACGCCGAACGAGCTGCTGGCTCCGCTCGCCGGAGCCCACCCCAGCCAAGGCAGCCACGTGCCGGTCATGGTCGGCACGAACCGCGACGAGTGGAAGTTGTTCATGGCGCTCAGCCCCAAATACGTGGGGCGGCGGTTTGGCCTGTTGCCCTACGTGAAAGACGAAGTCGCGTACGAGCGAGACGCGGCCTTGGTGTCTGACCTGTGGCGCGCGGTCGGGTCTGACGAGCCGGCGCGGGCGTTGACCGCGGCCCAAGGCGCGTCGGTGTTCGCGTACCGCTTCGACTGGCACGACGAGCACCACCGGTGGGGCCTCGACCTGTCGAAGGTGCTGGGCGCGGCGCACGGGCTTGAAATTGGGCTCGTCTTCGACGACGAGGCCGGCGCCTTCGACCCGTTCGGCGTGGTCGACGACGACAACCGCACGGCCCGCGCCGAATTGGCCAACACCATGAGCTCATACTGGGTTCAGTTCGCGACGACCGGGCAGCCGGGCCGCGGAGTCGACGGGCGCGCGGTCGAATGGGTGCCCTACCGCCCAAACGCCCAAGCCGAGGCCGCCGAGCAGCTCATGGTGTTCGACACGCCGAGCGGCGGCGGCGTGCGCTTGCAGCCCGGCGCGCTGCGGCCCGACGACGTCGCCCGGCGGGTGTGGGCCGACCCGACCTTCGCCAACGACGACGCGCGGTGCCGAGCGTACGGGTGGTTGTTTTATGGCTTCGCCAAAGCGTCAGGAGCGTGGACGGCCGAACGCGAAGCCGACTTTCGAGCCCACTGCCGAAACGCCGCGGTCGAAGCCGTCGTGAAAGAGCCGTATTGAAGGGCGGGTTCAGCGAAGCCGTATGGCGAGCGGTGGGTCACCCGGCGAGAACGAGAACCTGAGTTTTTCGAACGTCGGCAAGAGCGACCACAGCCCCAGGTGAAACCCGTTCGAAAACCCGAGCGGCTCTTTCGGGCCGAACACCCCGTGGTCGACGACGCCGTTGTCGTTTTCGTCGTGCACGACGACGACCGCGTAGTCGCCCGCGGCCAACCCCACGACTTCGAAGTGCGCGCGCCCGTCGACGATGGGGGCACGAACGAGTTCAGCGGGCTCGTGAGTCACGTTCATGCCTGGCCGATACAGCCTGAGCAGGGCGTGGCCCCTCGCGTGTTGAAAACCCGTGGCGTCGACCACCAGGGCCGATGCCCCGGCATCGACGTCGACCAGAAGCAACACCGCGCACAGCATCGAATCGAGCATGCAGCAGTCGTAGCGGCCGCGCGTGCTTGCGGCAGAACGCCCGGGGCCTCGGTGTGTCATTCGAGACAGCCACCGGCGAATGCCCAGTCTTCACGGTTTGGTCGCTTGCGCTTCGACCAGGGCGAGGCCCAGCCAGACCCGGGCCGACCCCAGGTCGCCGTTGGCGAGCGCCGCCCGGGCATTTTGAACGTCGGTCAACGCGGCCCCGGTGAGCACCGCCTCGGCCGCGCTGAGCGCGGGCAGAACGTTGGCCGAGCCCGCCGCCAGGGCCTGCTGGGCCGCGTTGAGCCCGGTCACCGCCTGCTCGGTTTGAAGGCGACGCTCGACGACGCGCCGCTCGGAGTCTTGGCGGCGCGTTTCGTGGTCGTTCACCTGAGCGCTCAGTGCGGTGAGCTGCTGACTGACTCGGTCGAGCTGGGCGGCCAGCGCCTCGAGTTGCGCGCTGGTGCCGTTCTTCGCCTTGAGCTCGGCGAGGTCGGCCTTCACTTGTTCGAACTCGGCCCTCGTGGGCCCGGCGGGCACGGCCGCAACCGGCGAAGCCGTGGTCGGAGGGTTCGCCGGTGCCGGTGCCGGCCCCGCCGCGGTCGGTGGCGGCTCACTGACGGTGATGACGGTCGGCGGTACGCCCGCATCGACCGCCGCGGGCGACGGCTTTTTGAAGGCCAAGGCCGGCGGTTGCCCGTCGCGAAGGCGCAGCCACTTGCTGACCGGTGAGGGGGGCACACTCGACGCATTCGGTGTGCTCCCCGCTTGGGAGAGTACCGCCAGAGCCAAATAGGTCGGCCACGTCGCAGTCATGCCGTCAGCATGGCCCAACGCCGCCCGGTGCGCCAAGCGGCCGCGCGCGCACTTTTCATTCAATGGGCGACTGGCAACGAGCACTTTCACTGCGCCTCGTTCGCGTGACGCCTGCGCGGTGCTGTGAAACGGGCGTGACCTGCCCAGCGTGCGGCCAATGCGCCGAACGCTTCGCCGGTTGGTGTCGGGGCGGTATAACGCCCGCCCGCCCGATGCGAATGCGACTCCCCGTGGTGTTGGTGCTCGCTTCGGTGGCCTCGCTCACGGTGGCGGTGGTCGCCGTGGCCCGCGACACGACCGCCCCCGACCTGCACACCGTGGCGCGCAGCGGCGCCGTTTCGTGCCCGGCGTGTCACGCGCAGCACGTCGCCAGCTGGCGCCGCACGTTTCACCGCACGATGACCCAGGCCGCTTCAGACACTTCGGTACAAGGGCGCTTCGACGGCCGCACCCTCGTTTCTGGCGACATCGAAGCCCGCTTCACCACCCGAGAAGGGCAGCGCTTCATCGACCTCACCCTGCCGTCGGGCCAGACCCAGTCGTACCGGGTCGAACGCACGGTCGGTTCGCGGCGAATTCAGCAGTATGTGGCCAAAGACGCCGACCACTGGGTGCGGTTGCCCCTGGCGTGGAACATTGACGAGCAACGGTGGTTTCACCTGAACGGTGCGTTTCTCGACCCCGACGGCACCGACTACTTCGCCCACCGTTCTCTGTGGGACGGCAACTGCATTTTCTGCCACACGACGGGGCCGAACCCTGGGTACGACTGGCAGCGAAACACCTTCGACAGCCACGTCGCCGAGCTCGGCATTGCCTGCGAGGCGTGTCACGGCCCGGGCAGCGAACACGTCGCGAAGAACGCGAACCCGGTGCGTCGCTATTGGCTCAACACGACTGGCCGCGCCGACCCGACCATTGTCAACCCGGCTCGGTTGACCGCCGAACGCTCGCTGCAGGTGTGCGGCCATTGCCATGGCCAACGCGTGCCGAACCCCAGCGAACGCATTCGTGAATTTTTGAGTCGCGGTGACCCCTTCACCCCCGGAGACGACCTGTCGACCTTCACCTCACCGCTCCACCGAGACACGGTGCTCGAAGGGGTCGACGTGACCGCACGGTTCTGGCGAGACGGCACTCCGCGGTTGACGGCATACGAGTACCAAGCACTGCAAGCGACCGCCGACTTTCAGCGCGGAGGGCTGACGTGCGGGCACTGCCATTCGATGCACCGAGGCGACCCCAAGGGCATGATCGAACCCCAGCTGCGCGGGCCAGCGGCCTGCACGTCGTGCCACGCCGACATCGCCCAGGCGCCGGCGCGACATTCGGGGCACGAAGCGAACGCCTCCGACTGCTACGGCTGCCACCTGCCGCCCATGGTGTACGGCATTCTCACCGTTCACCCGACCCACCGAATTCAGGCACCCGACCCCTCACGTGCGTGGCGCTTCGACATGCCCGAGGCGTGCACGCTCTGTCACCTCGACCGAACCGCCGCGTGGGCCGCCCAGGCGCTCGAACGGCAAACCGCCGGGCGGTACCGTGCGCCGCAGCTGCCCACCGACGCGGGCTTCGCCGTCGCCGAGAGCATTCGTTCGCTCGTGGCGGGCGACGTGGTTCAACGGGTCGTCGCGGCGTCGGCCCTGGGCCGAGTACACGCCGGTGATCGCGCCGTCGACCACCTGTGGGTGGTGCCCTTCTTGCTCTTCACCCTGGCCGACGACTCGTATGCGGCGGTCAGGCACATCGCCTACCGTTCGCTGCGCGAGTTGCTCGAAGCCGCGCGCGCCGAAGCGCCCGAGCTGTTGCGCGGAGCGCCCACCGCCTTCTTCGACCCAGACGCCCCGCCCGCCGAACGCGCCTTGGTGACCCAAGCGTGGCGCGCGTGGTGGGCTTCGGTCGACAAGTCGCACCTGAAACGGCCCGAGGCCGTACCGCTTGACGCGCGCTTCGAGCTCGACCCGCCCGCCGTCAACGCCCTGCGGGCCCAACGGTTCGAACGCGCGGTGTCGATCGGCGAGTAGCGCACCTGTTCGAGAACGCGCGTGACTTCAGAGGCGTGTGGTACGTGCCGCCCATGAGCCGAACCCATGCTCGTTTCGGTTGGTCGCTGCTGCTGCTGTCTCTGTGTTTCGGGGCGGCGCTCGAAACACTCGAAGCCTTTCGGGTGTTCGCCCTGGTGGGAGACCCGTGGCGCGCCCGAATGTGGTCACTCGCCCATTTTCACGGAGCGGCGCTCGGGCTCGTGAACTTGGTCTACGCCCCTTGGGCCGAAGCGGCGGCACTGTCGGCCACGACCCAAAGCGCCGGGTCTTGGTGCCTCCGCGCGGGCAGCGTGCTCATGCCGCTGGGGTTCGTGTTGGGCGGCGTGGGCGCTCACGAGACCGACCCTTCGCTCGGCGTGCTGCTCGCCCCGGTGGGCGCGGGGCTGATCATCGTCACCGCGTTCGTTCAGACCCGCGCGGCGTGGGCGGGCGCCTCGACCCCGGTTCAGAAGAAGTAAGCGACCCGCAGCTGGCCAAAATTGTCTCTCACGAACGACGTCTGCAGCTTGCCGGGAGTGCCGAAAAACAGATTCACGCTCGCGGTCACGCGCCAGTGGTCTCCGAACCGGCGGCTGGCTTCGACGGTGCCGAACGTCGACGCGTCGACCACGTCGACCAGCGCCCCGGCGTTGATTTCGGTGTTCGCGACGTCGTTGAACGCCAACCGCATGCCCGCGAACGCGTCGTGGTCGAAAAACGTCACGGGGCCGGTGAGCGGCCGGGTGTCGAACACGAACTCGGCGGCGAAGGTGAGGTTCGCCTCGTCGAACACCTTGTACACCGTGTAGTCGAGCCCGACGCCGGCGCCGCCAAAGACGATGAACCGGTTCGTCCACGCTCTGACGAAACCTTCGGCTTTGAGCGTCAGGGCGTCGAGCGTCAGCTGCGCGTCGGCCGACGCCTGGTACGACAGGTCGTACCGTGGGGCCACGTTGCCCGACGTGAGCTCGACGATGAACCGGGGCTCTCGCGAGACCCCGCCGAACGCCGAGAGCCCGACGTCGAGGTCGCCCACGTTGAAGGCATAGCGGGCGGCGGCGCTGGGCGTGTATTGGCGCAGCGGCGACTCGTATTCAGGGTGGTCGACGTCGAGCGTCGCGGGAAAGCGCAACCGCCCCCGCACTCCGGGAAACGTGCGTTCTCGAAAGTACGGCAACGCGTAGAACTTGAACGACGACGATTCGCCGACCCACGCGAGTTCGATGAACGGTTGCCCCAACTTCGCCGACCCGGTGTACGACTCGACGAAGTCGATTTGGTTGAGCACGTCTGAAGGGCGGTACGCCTCGAGCGTGCCCCAGGTGATGACGTCGCTGCCCACGACCAACTCGAAGTGCTCGAGCGAAAAGCGGTACTTCGCCTCGCGCACGTCGAAGTGCGAGCGGCGCTCGTCGTTCGGGTCGAGTCGGTAGAACGGCTTCACCGTCAGCGTGTGCGTGCCGCTCAGCGACTTCACTTCGAGGCGCGGCTCGGCGACGAGCGACACGCCGTTGCCCGCGGCTTGCCCTGGGTACTTGGGCGGCTCGACGAAAACGCGCCCGTCGGCGGCCACCGAGCCCCCCACTTCGGCCGAGACCGACGCGCAAGCGGCCAACGCGACCGCCACGCACGCTGCACCACACGAACGAAACACGCGGGCTGCTTTAGTTGCCCAGCTTGCCGGGCGCAAAGTCGGCCACGGTCAGCCCCGTCTCGAGCTTCATCGACACGAACCGAATCGTGGTGCCCTTGCCGGTCTGCAGGTTCTTCATCGCCCAGCGCTGAGAACGCCAGAAGCGGTCGTTGAGCTTCTTGTATTCGTCGTAGGTGAGCGTCTTGAACTTTTCGCCCCGGCGGTCGAAAAAGTCGATGCTCGAAATGCGAAGTTCTTTCGAGTCGATGTGCAGCACCCGCTTCGAATACGCCGACGACGCGTCTTTGGGCGTCGCTTCGACGGTGACGCAGTCGGCGTCGCCGCACTTCTCTTCGCCCACGTACTTCCACGCGTATTTGCGGGCGTCGTTGCCGGTGAGGTCTTCGAACGAGAACTCGCTGCCGGCGAAAGCGCCGGTTCGGTTCGACGCCGAAATGCGCTTGGTGCGGCGGGCGCTCGGCAAAAACAGCCACTGTTCGTCTTCGCCTTCGGGGCTGGCGTGCGACAAGACGGCCGTGCCCTTCACGTCGGCCGGCGCGTCGAACACGATGAGCGACTTGTCGCCCTCGGTCGCGCTGGCCCGCTCGAGCACCTTGAGCGAGAAGCTGCGCCGCGCCTCGCCCCCCGATGCGTCGGTCAACACCATGTCGACCTGGCCACCCAAGTCTTTGTAGCCGGCGTTGCGCGCGCCCAGCTCGACCGCAATCGCCTTGCCCTTTTCTTCGGGCGTGCCGCTGGCGACGAGTTCTTTGAGCGACGCCGCGTGGGCCGGCGCGGCAAACAAGACACTGCCAAGGTACAACGCGAGGCTGGGCTTCATGACTCACTCACTTTCGGGGCGGCGAACAACGAGACGGCGGGTCGGTCGGGCGACGGCGCGGGGGCCTTCTTTTCGCGCACGAGCAAGAGCACCAGCGACGGGGCGATGAGCAAGTCGGCAAACGGCGCGATGCCGACGATGAGCAAGCACAACCACCCCAAGTGACTGGTCATTTGAAAGTTCGACAGCGTCAGCACGCCGAAGCCCATGACCAGAATGACGCTGGTCGACAGCATGGCCGGCCCGACGTGCGACAGCGTGTGGCGCATGGCGTCTTCGGGCGACAGGCCTTCTTTGCGCTGGAGCGCCTGAAACTTCGTCAAAAAGTGAATCGTGTCGTCGACGATGATGCCCAGGGCGATGCTGGCCGCGATGCTCGCGACGATGTTGAGCTGCCCGACCACCAGGTACCACACGCCGTACCCGACGAAGATCGGCACCACGTTCGGTATCACGCTGATGAGCCCCAGCTTCCAGCTCCGCAGCACGACGATCATGCACAGCGAAATCAACAACAGCGACCAGAAGTCGGCTTTCACCATGCTGCGCGCGTTGCGGTCTCCGAGCTGCGAAAAGATGACCACCGGCCCGGTCGCTTCGGCCCACATCGTTTGGGGCGCGTTCGAGCGCAACCACGCGCCGCTCCGCTCGGCGAAGTTGGTCATCTGCCGCGTCGACAGATCGCGCACCGTGACCGTCAACCGTGACGCCGACTTGTTGATGTTCACCCGGTCGGTCAAGTCGAGCCCCGACGGCAAGTTCATTTCGTAGACCAACAGCGCCTCGGCCGCGGCCTCGCGGGTCGTCGGCAACCGGTACTCGGCGCCGGCGCCGCCGTTCATGACCTGGGTCGTGCGCTTGAGAATGTCGGCCACGCTGAAAACGTGTTGCACTTCGGGCTGTTGGCGCAGCCACTGAGCGAACGCGTCGAGCCGCTCGAGGTATTCGACCGACGTGACGCCCGACGGGCCGTCGCTGCCGATTTGAAATTCGAGCCGGTAAATGCCCGACAGGTTCTTCATGGTGAAGTCGACGTCGCGGCGAAACGGCACGCTCTGCGAAAAGTAGCTGACGAACTGGTCGTTCGGTTCGAGCTGCGCGGCGGCCAAGCCGCTGAGCACGGTCAACAGCGCCGCCGAACCGAACACGAGGCCGCGGCGGCGAATCACGAAGTCGGCCAGCTTCGGCATGACCGAGAACGTCTTTTCTTCGCGCGCGGCCGGCACGTGCACGGTCACGAGCGAGAGCAGCGCGGGCAAGAAGGTCACCGAGTACAACCACGCCACGGTCACGCCGACGCACGTCATGTTCGCCAAGTGGGTGACCGGCGGCGCGTCAGACGAATTGAGGCACACGAAGCCGACAATGGTGGTGAGCCAGGTGTAGGTCACCGCCTCGAGGTTCGACTGCACCGAGTCGATGATCGCCGCGCGCTTGTCGAGCCCGCGGCGCATGGCGTCGAGCACCGCGAGCACGATGTGCACCCCGTCGGCCACGGCCACGGTGAGCACGATCATGGGGGCGGCGACCGACGTGGGGCTCAAGGGGTAGTGCAACCACCCGGCGACGGCCATCGACACGGTCGCCGACATCCAAATGATGAGGGCGACGGCGCCGGTCGCTTTCGCGCTCCGAACGATGAAGCCCATGACGACCAGCATGATCACGACCATGAGCGGTATCATCACGCCCATGTCTTGAATCGACACCTGCATGAAGGCATCGTTGATGAACGCCATGCCCGAGGGGCGAATGTCGAGCCCGGGGTGCCGGGCCGCGACCTGGGCCACCAGGGCCCTCGCCGCTTCGGCCGCTTGGGTCACCTCGAGCGGGTCTTGGCGCGGCAAGCGCAACGTGACGTTCACCGCCGCAGTGCGGCCGTCGGTCGCGAGCAAGCTGCCCACGACAATGGGCTCTTTCATGGCGGTCTGCCGCAGCGACTCGAACTGCGCCGCCGACCAGCCGCGAACGTCGGCGGGCACCATCGACGCGAGCGTCAGGTCGTCACCCTCGGCCGACACTTGCTGAAAATTCGTCAGCGAGTCGACCCGAGACGCGAAGGGCAACCGCCACCCGGCCGCCGTCAGTTCTTGCAGGGCGGTCAGCGCCTCTGCCTGAAACACGGTGCCGTCGTTCGCTTTGACCACGAAGAGCACGTTGTCGGTCTTGGTGAAGTCTCGCTCGAGCCGTTGAAACGCCGACAGGCCCGGGTCTTCGTGCGAAAAGAAAATTTGGTAGTCGGTCGAGAACCGCGCCCAGACCAAGCCGAGAGAGCTCAACACGAAGACGGCGACGCTCACCGCCACCGTCAACTTCGGCCGCGCCGTTACCGCCTCGCCCAAGCGCGTACCGAAGCGTTCGAAGCGGGTCGTCTGGTTGAAGTCGGTCATCATCGCGTCTCCTCGTGGTGCGGCATTCACTTACGACCCCGCGTCGGCCCCAAACCCTGCGTCTTGGTGCGTGACGGGTATGACGATGTCTTCTGCGTTGAGGTACAGCGTGTCGCCCGCGTCGGGCATGCATTCGTCGAGGCGGGTCGAGAGCGTGGCCAAGCTGTCGCAATCGGTCGAATGCTCGGTGATGCACTTCGCCGCCACCTTGGCGAGCCCGGTGCATTCGTGCCCGGTCAAGAACGGCACCGACGCGCCGCATTGTTCGATCATGCCGTTCGCCTGTTCGCACACCGACGCGTACGACGTCGGCGCGACGCCCCCCAGCCCACAGGCCGCGACCAGGACCCCCAACACCGTGACGCGCGGGCCCATGCTCAAAACCCCCGCTCGGCCAGTTGCCCGGCAATGTTGGTGTAGAAGCGCGCCACGTCGAACCCGTTTTGCTCATTCACGTCGGGTATGTTGCGCTGGCCCAGCTGTTCCATGTGGTCGGCGGGTATGCAGCCGCGAAAGTGGCCCCACCGCGCCGACGCCACGGCCGACAGCCCGTCGTTCGGCTCGTACACCGCGGTCGAGTCGGTCTTGCCCACGGTGTCGGTGAAGGGCACCAAGGTCAGCGCCATGAAGTCGTGGCGGCCGAAGCCCAACAGGCCGTCGGTGCCGTCGCTCGTCGTGCAGACTTCGCGCATGCGGGCGTCGTGTTCTGCCGTCGCTTCTCCCAACGGGCGGCTCACGCCCGCGAACGACTGGTATTCAACGCCCGCCGCGTCGTCGATTTCGGCGTTGAAGGTGATGGCCTGCGACGCGGTCAGGGCTTGCAGGGCTTCGCGCAAGTGCACGTCGTGGTTCAGCGAGTCTTCGCTGAACCAGTCTCCGGCGAGCGTCGCGAAGTCGTTGATCAGCTGGGCACGGTCGCCGTCGGGGGTCAGCCCCAACAACACGTCGGCGACGCGCGTGCCCCGGTGGGCGGTGCCCACGGTGGTGATCGTGGCGACCGACGAGGCGATGTCGGGCGTGCCGTCGAGGTCGAGCCGCAAGCCGTGGGGGCTCACCAGGTACCGGCAGTCGAGACCTCCCAGCGAATGGCAAATCAAATTCACTTTCGGGGCGCCCGTCTGCGCCTTGACGTCTTGAATGCGCTGCCACAGCTCGGGCGCTCGGCGCCGCGGGGCTTCGTACGGCGTCAGGGTCGCCAACCAGACCGAATGCCCGCCGACTTGGGCCATGACGGTCTGAATGCGCTGGCTGTACCGAAACAGCGGAGAGGTGTCGATGCCGTTCACCAGCAACACCGGGTACTTCGTCGGCCGGTGGGCGGGTTCGGGCGTGACCGGCGCCACGCAGCCCACGTTCGCCAACCGGCACGCGGTCGCGGCGACGTCTCCGTCGGCCGGCAACGAGCCCACGAGCAAGTCGCACGACACGGTGCGGGCCAGGGTGCGAACGCGCTCGAGGTCGGCGTCGCTCACGTTGCGGCAGTCGAGCTGCGGTATTTTCGAGCCGAGGCACTGTTCGAACGCGGTCTGTACTTCGGCGCAGCGCTGTTCTTTCGGCGTCACACAGCCGAGCGACGCCGCCACCGCGCACGTCACCATGGCGTGCCAAGCGCGGCTCACAGCCCACGCTCCGAGAGTTCGCTGACGACCTGTTGGTAGAAGCGCGGCGCATCGAAGCCCGTCGCCGGGTCGCGGGTCACGTGGCCAATTTGACCGATGACGTCGTAGTGGTCGGCCGGCAAGCAGCCGCGAAAGAGCCCCCACTTCGCGCTCTCGACCGAAATCATGCCGTCTGACGGGCTGTCGACCGTCTCGCCCTCGGGGCCGTGCGTCTGAGTGCTGAAGGGCGCCGTCACCCACAACGCGGGGTTCATGGCGTCGGTGGTGTTGGGGTGGCGCTCGAACAAGAAGGCGCCGTCGGGCCCGGCGCAGTGTTCTCGTATCGACCGTTCGTTCGCGGCCGAGCTTCGCCCGCTCACCGCGCTCACGCCCGCGTATGACTGGTAAAAAATGCCAGGCGCATCAACGACCTTCGCGTTGAACGCGTCGACCGCTTCGGGCGTGAGCCCGTCGAGCGTGCGACGCAGGGCGGCGTCGTCGGGTATGTGCACCGCCGTGTCGCTGCCCACCAGGGCCTGCAGCAACTGGTCGGCCGTGCCGTCGTGAATGGCCGCGAGCGCCGCGTCGGCCACCCGCGTGCCCCGGTGGGGCGTGGCGATGGTGGTGATCGACGCGACGGCCGCGCGCGCCTTGGCCAGCCCGGCCGGGTCGTGCGCGAACAGCCCGCCTTCGCTCACCAAATAGCGGCAGTCGAGCCCCGCCACCGCGTAGCAGACGAGGTTCATTTTCTGCCCACCGATGTGGTTGCTCAGCGCCTGCACCGACAACCACAAGTCTTGCGCGCGCTCGGGCGTCGTCGCCCAGGGCAGCACCTTGAGGTGGTGCGAGCCCGCGCTGTTCGCCCCGCGAACGATGTCGGTGTTCCAGTCGAGTACGGCGTTGTCGTCGATGCCGCCGACGAAGACGACCGGGCCGCGGGTCGAGGCGGGCGTGAAGTCGGGCGTGGGCGACGGCGGGCACGCGAAGTGGCCCAAGGTGCACACCCGCTTGTCGACCGCGCGTGGGTCTTGCTCGGTACCGGCGAACGCCGCGCAGCCCCGGTCGTCGAGCCGTTCAATGAGCGTCTCCACGTCAGAATACGCGAGCTGGCTGCAGTCGACTTGGGTCACCGCGAAGCCGCACCGCTTGAGCGCGTCGCGCAGGTCGCCGCACACGTTGCGGTACGACGTGCACGCCGACGACGACGCGAGCGCCAACACCACGCCGACCGCGGTCATGGGCAGGCGGGTCATGGGCGGTCCTCCAACATCACGTCGGCGGCGCGCTCAGCCAACATGAACGTCGGCAAGGCAATGAACGTGCCCGGTATTTCGGGAAACGCCGACGCGTCGACCACCCGCAGGTGCGACGTGCCGATGACGCGAAAGTGCCCGTCGATGACGGCGTCGGGGTCGGCCGCGGTGCCCATTTTGTCGGTGCAGCACGCGTGGTGCCCCCACGACTCTTTGCTGACCCACTTCGCCAACGCCTCGTCGGTCTGCACGGCGGGGCCCGGCCACACTTCGGTGACGGGGGTGTCGCGCATGAGCGTTTGCATGCGGCGCACGAACTTCACCCCTTCGACCAAGCTCGACAGGTCGGGGTCGGTGAGCGGGTTCTTCTCGTCGTACGAATTGAAGCGAATGGTCGGCCGCGAAAAGGGGCTCGCGTCTTTGAGCGCCACCACGCCGTCGCGGTTCTGGGTATGCGCTTTGAGCAACAGCCAGGTGAACTTGTCTTTCGCGCTCGCGCTGTCTTTCGAATAGCCCGGGTAATAGCCGCGCGCGTCGGTCGGTACGCCAAAGACCTGCAGGTCGGCGAGAACGCTCGTGGGCACGCTGCGCCGAAGCACCGTCGCCAAGAACCCGGGCGTCTCGTAGACGCCGCGGCCCTGTCGCCATTCGGTCAAGCACGGGTCTTCGTCTTGGCCCAGGCGGCACGGCGCCACCACGTCGAGCGGAGACGCGAACTGGTGAACGATGGGGGCTTCGTAGCGGTCTTGCAGGTTCTTGCCGACGCCCGGCAGGTTGACGACGCCTTGAATGCCCAGCCCGGCCAACGCTTGGGCGTCTCCCACGCCCGAAAGCATGAGCAACTGCGGCGTGTTGAAGGCACCGGCCGAGAGCACCACGTCGCGCTCGGCGAACGCCGAATGCCGTTCGTTCGGCGCGGGCTCGACCTGCAAGCTCGCGCCGTACACGTTGGCCTTCTTCACGTATTCGACGCCGACGGCTTTGCCGGGGGTGCTGGGGTCCCACAACACGTTGGTGACGAAGGCTCCGGTCACCACGGTGAGCGGGTACCCTTCGGCCACGGTGTCGAGAATGCGCTCGCGCGCGCCCTGGCGGTGGCCGTTCTTCGTGGCGAGCGGCAAACGAAACAGGCCGGTCGCTTCGCCGCTGCGGAGCGCTTCGTTGACGTCGTGCGAGAGCACATTGCCCAAACTGGCCGCGGTGCTCGCCAAGTCGACCGCGCCTCCGGTCGTGTCGCGTGACTCGGTGGCCGCGGCGGCGGTGAGAAAGTTGGTCACCTTCGAGTCGCCCAGGGCCAACTTCGGGTCGGGCAGCTCGACGGGCAGCCACTCGCGAACCCGGTCGACGTACGCGTCCATCTCCGAGGCGCGAAACCGCGGCTCGCCGGTGAGTTCGGCCAGCCGGTTCCAGTCGCTGCGAGAGGGCAAGACGGTCACCATGGCGTTGACGGCGGTCGAACCGCCGAGCGCGCTGCCCCGCGGGTACAGAATGCCGTCGCTCGTGTACTTCGAGTCGGTTCGGTCAATCGCTTCGTCGGCGTGGTGCTGCACGTAGAACCACCACGCCATGCCGGGCTCTTCGGTGCTGAGCGCGTGCATCGCCGGCACCTGGTAGTGGAGCTTGCCTCCGACGTCGTTGCCCGCCTCGAGGAGCAGCACCCGCAAACCACGGCGGGCCAAACGGGAGGCGAGCGGGCCCCCACCCGCGCCCGAGCCGACGACGATCACCTGGTAGCGGTCGTCGGGGTACCCACACGTCGAACAGCCCACGTGCCCGGTCGCCGGGCCACACGCACTCGCCGCCAAGAGCAGCGCGGGCAGGCTCGCGAGCAACACAGGTGAGCGCGTCGGTGACATGCACCGCGCCAATACCCAGGCGCTCGCGCGACCAGCAGTCGCCCCCCAAGACAGGTCTCTTTCCATTTTGGAAATACACAGGCGGTGCCGGCCAGGGGTAGTGCCCTTGGTCGATGGCCGCGTCGCATTCACTTTCACGCCGAGAACTGCTGTGGCTGCTCGCGCTGTCGGGCTGCGGTTCAGCCGTGCCCACGCCGAAACCGTTCACCCTGCCCGACCAAACCCCGACGACCTTCGTCGACCCGCCGCCCCGCTACAGCGACAGCGTCGACGCGCTGTTCGACGTGCTGCTCCCTGCAGAACGCGACGCCCGGGGCAACGTGACGGTGCCGGGCGCCCGCGAAGCCAACGCCGACGCCGTCATGCGCCTCGAGAGCGTGGTGCGCCTCGCCATCGCCCAGGGGTTCATCGCCCCGATGAGCGAGAACCTGCTCGCCGCGGTCGACGACCTCGCCGGTTCGGCCCGCGCCGCGCTCAACCGCGACCTCGACCTGTTGGCCTCGTTCGAACACCCCCTGTTGCCATTTTGGAAATTGCCGCTCGAGGCGCAAAACGCCATCGTCTCGCGGGCGTTCGACGACCCCACCCGCCGCCCGGTCATGCTCGTGATGCGGGCCGTGTGCTTCTTGGCCTACTTGGGCGGGGGCCCGAGCGACGTCGGCCTCCAGGCACTCGGGTACCCGGCCTTCGAAAACGTCGAAGCCGGGTTGGCCATCGGGGTACCCGCGCACGCTCGACGGGCGCTTGGTGAATGCCGAAACCGAAGACCTGCGGGCGCTCTCGCGGCCGCGCCGTAGCTCGGCAACTACACCTACAACCAAGCCCCGCCCCCCACGAACGGTGACGACCTCAGCCTCGCGCTCACCCCCGAAGGAGACCTGCTGTGAGCGTGCGCGACGTCATCGTGGTGGGTTCGGGCTTCGGGGGCGCGGTCATGGCCGCTCGGTTGTCGGCCGCGCTCAAAACCCTGAGCGCCGACGCGTCGGTGCCTGGGTGCTCGAAAAGGGCCAAGACCCCACCGGCCAATTCGACCCGCGCAGCCCAGGCGACCCGCTCAACGCCCAGGGCAACCGGTACCGCCATTCGCTCTCTCCCAAGTACTTGTCGAACCTGGCGCAGTTGCACACCGACCCCGTCGGCGCGTTCAAACCGGGCAGCCCCAGCATGACGGTCGTCACCGGCGTGGGGCTGGGCGGGGGCTCGCAGGTGTACGACGGCGTGTCGCTGCGCGCGCCGACCGTGGCGTTCGAACAACAGCGCGACGGGCGCCGCTTGTGGCCCACGCGCTATTCGCGAAGCGCGCTCAACCCGTTCTACGCCGTCGCCGAACAGAAGCTGCGCGTCGTCAAGCCGGAGTGGACCGACGCGACCGTGCCGCACTGGCGGCTGCTCGCAAGCGCGACTTCGTGTTCGCCAAGCGTGCACCGGCGCATCCAGGCGACCGCCGCCCCCTCAAGAATTGCCGACGACCGCGACGCGAACGGTGGTGGAACGAGGGCATGCGCTTCGAGGGCGCCAGTCGCTGACCAAGGTACCTGCTCGACGCCAAGAACCACGGCACCGAGTTCTGGA
>JBGAIY010000079.1:0-22321 GCA_044225205.1 Myxococcaceae bacterium
TGCGCGAACCGCATCATCACGTCGGCGGCCCAGTATTGACCGCCGAGGTTCGCGAGCACCCCACACAGCCAGCCCCTCAGCGCGACGCTCCGGAGTGAACCGGTTTGCCACGAGATGAACAGCGGCACCAAGGAGACGAGCCCCAGCAACGGCGCATCGAACGGAGGCGCCGCCAACACCAACAGCACCGCGCTCAGCGCCGCCCAGAGCATTTTCGAGGTCTTTCGAGGGCGAGAGCGCGTCAGTCGCCGAACGCGTCGTCGATCGACTGGGGCTTCTTCTTGGGTTGAATCACTTTGCGCCCAGCCGGGGCGGCCGCGGGAGCTGCCTCGTCGTCACCGCTTGCGTTCGCGGCGCTGCCGGTCAGCTTTTCCATGTTCTGTTTGGCGCGCGCGTTCGACGGGTCTTGCTTGAGCGCAGCTTCGAATGCCTTGCGGGCCTTTTCGTCGTCTCCGTTCGACATGAACTGCAAGCCGACCAACACGTACAAGTTCGCCAATTGGCGCCGAATTTCGCCACCGTATTTGCCCCAACCGCTCGAGAGCGTTTCGTCGAGCTGGAGCGCTTTTTGAAAATTCGTGATGGCCACCGTGCCATTGCCGCTGACCATGGCGTCGTTCGCGGTGTCGTAGGCGACGATGAAGCGGCTCAGGCGGTCGGTGAGGTCTTTGTCTTGGGCCTTCTTTGCGAGTTCGAGCGACGCCTCGGCGTTGCCGCGCTCGTACGGGGCGAGAATTTGGCTCTTCTTCGTGGGGGCGCCGCCCGACTTGCTGGGGGCCGAATCGTCGCCTTCGTCGTCGTCGCTGGGCGAACCCGAGCGGGGTGTGCGGCTGGCCACGCGTTGCGGGGTGGGGCCGATGGGGCGCGGCATCAACACCACCGGCCCCGACTTTTCGGCGCCAAACCCGGCGGCGCCGGCCGCTCCCGGTACAGCGCCGTTGGCGCGGGGCAGGGGCACTTCTTCGACGTTCGGGTCTTCGGGGGCGTTCGCCGCGGCCGCGGCGGCGGCGCGCTGTTCGGCCATTTTTCGCGAAATGGCGTCTTGTATCATTCGCTCGCGTTCAGACACTTCGGCGCCGGCGGGAGTGGGCGTTTTGTTGTCGAGTGAAACGGGTTGGCTGGTCATGGTCTTGACCAGGCCAAACGCGAGCGCGGCGGCGAGGCTGAACCCGACCGCACCCGCGAAGACCGCAATGCGAAGCGCGTTGGGCCCGCGGCCTTTGCGCACGTCGGTGACGCTGGCGTTGGCTCGGGGCACGACCGCGGTTTGGGAGCGAACCTTGGCACGGTCGGCGGCGAGGGGCGCCTGTGCCACGGCCGGAGCCGGCGCGAGCTTTTCGCCTTTGACCATGGGCCCGCGCAGGCGCACCAGGGCATTGCCCAACGCAATGGAGTCGCCCACTTTGAGTTCGATTTCAGTCGCCAGCCGCTGCTTGTTGACGAAGGTACCGTTCTGCGAGCTCAAGTCTTTGACGAAGAACTGCTCGGCCACGCGTTTGATTTGGGCGTGCCGACGCGAAATCGACGGGTGCTGAATGCGCAGGTCTGACACCGACGCCCGGCCAATGACGACGACGCCCTGTTTGACCTCGAGCAGCTGCCCCGCGCCGGGGCCGCGTTCGACGTACAAAAAGGCAGGTTTGTATTCGGTCTCGCGCACTCCGTACTGGGCTTGCATTTCTTGGTCGGCGTTCTCGGTATCGTAGATCGCCGTCGGTATTGCTTCTTCTGCCTTCTTCAAAGGTCGCCTCGCGCCAGCGCTGGGGTACTGAGCTACTCGTTGAGGCCGGGGGTCGTCGGCCTTCAAAATGTTTTCGTCAGAGATCGACCCGGGCGGGCGTTTGGTGTTTGACGACATGTCCGGCTCCAACTCTCTGCAGGTATTGACTTATCGCACATCTGATACCATGGCGTGCCCCGACGTAAAGGCCCCCCAACACATGACTTCTCCCTCGATACGCGTCTTCAACACGATGCAACAAGACCGGGTTCCGCTCGTACCGCTCACCCCTGGAAAAATCGGCATCTACGTGTGCGGCCCGACGGTCTACAGCTTCGTGCACATTGGCAATGCGCGCACGTTCACCTCGTTCGACACCATTGTTCGCTACCTGCGCTACCGCGGGTTCGAAGTGCGCTACGTGCGCAACTACACCGACGTCGACGACAAGATCATCAACGCGGCGAAGGCGACCGGCGAATCGGCCCTCGACCTGGCGGCGCGGTTCATTCGCGAATTCGAGGCTGACGCCGCGGCGCTGCACCTGCTCAAGCCCGACGTCTCGCCCAGGGTGTCTGAAACGATACCCGAGATCATCGCCATCATTCAGAAGCTGATCAGCCGACCTCGAGGCCACCGAACGGGTGCAGAACACGTCAGAACAGAAGCGCGACAACCTCGACTTCGCCCTGTGGAAAGCCGCCAAACCCGGTGAAGTGTTTTGGGAGTCTCCCTGGGGCAAAGGCCGCCCGGGCTGGCACATCGAGTGCTCGGCCATGTCGTCGAAATACCTGGGTGACACGTTCGACTTGCACGGCGGCGGGCTCGACCTCATTTTTCCCCACCACGAGAACGAGAAGGCTCAGAGCGAAGCCGCGAGCGGCCAACAGCTCTGCAACTGCTGGATGCACGGCGGCTTTCTCGACCTCGAGGGCGCGAAGATGTCGAAGTCGTTGGGCAACGTCGTGCGCTTGCGCGACGCCCTCCAACGGGTAGACCCCGAGGCCTTGCGCTACTTCTTCTTGTCGACGCACTACCGGCAAGCGCTCAGCTTCACCGACAAGTCGCTCTCCGACGCCGAGACCCGGCTGGAGTACTTCTACGAGACGCTCCGCAAGGTCGACGAGCGGCTGGCCGGCAAAGACTTCGGCGCCGGCCCCGTGCACGGCGACCCGTCGAAATTCTTGAATGAATTCGACGAGTTGGTCAGCGACGACTTCAATTTTCCCGGTGGGTTGGGGGTGTTGTCGGGGCTCTTCGCCGAGCTCAACGTGTTCTGCGACAAGCCGCCGGTCAAAGACAAGGCGGTGGTGGGCCGAACGCTCAAGGCGCTGCGCGAGGTGGTGACGAAAATCGCCGGAGCGTTGGGGCTGTTCGAAGACGCGGCCGACGCGTGGCTGTTGCGTCGCCGCGACCGGCAAGTGGCCGCCAAGGGCATTGACGCGGGCAAGGTCGAAGCCTTGCTCGGCGAGCGCCAAGCTGCTCGGGCCGCCAAGAAATTCGAAGACGCCGACCGCGTTCGCGCCGAACTCAAAGCGCTCGGCGTCGAGATTATGGACAGCCCGGCTGGCACGACGTGGAAAGTGAGCTCGCCCCCACCGGGTTGACCCAACTTCGGGCGAAGAGAGCTTTGCGTGAAAGTGGGGTAAGCCACGCCGCATGCTCACCTCGTTGTTGGTCTCGTTGCTGGCCGCGGCCCCGGCGCCTGCCGAAGCCGAGAAGTTGCTGACCGCCGACGCGCTGCGCGCCCACGTGCGCTTTTTGGCGTCTGACGAACTCGAGGGCCGGCTGCCGTCGAGTCGCGGAGATCAACTCGCCGAGCGCTACATCGCCTCGCAGTTCGAGCTGCTGGGGCTCAAACCTGGCGCGGCCGACGGCTCGTGGTACCAGAAGTTCGAATTGGTGGGCGTCATCGGCGCTCCTCCGACGCTGACGTTTTCGGTGCCGAAGACGGCGAAGTCGCTCACGTTTCAGAACGTCGAAGACTACGTCGCGGTCGCGGCGACGCAGACGCCGGTCACGAAGCTTGAAAACGCCGAACTTGTGTTCGTGGGGTACGGCATCGTCGCCCCCGAATACGGGTGGAACGACTTCAAAGACGTCGACGTGCGGGGCAAGGTCGTCGTCGTCATGAACAACGACCCCGCGAACGACCCCAAGTTGTTCGAGGGCACGACCCGCCTCTACTACGGCCGGTGGGACTACAAGTTCGAGCAAGCCGACCGCATGGGCGCGGTGGGCTGCATCATCATTCACACCACGCCGTCGGCCGGGTACCCCTGGCAAGTCGTGCAAACCTCGTGGACCGGCGAACTCTTCGACGCGAACGCGAAGGGCGCTTTGCTGCTCAAGTCGTGGCTCACCGAAGACGCGATGAAGAAGGTCGTCGCCCAGAGTGGCAAGAACCTCGACACCCTGCGCGCCCAGGCCGAACGGCGCGACTTTCGCCCCGTGCCGCTGGGGGTGACGTTGAGCACTTCGTTCGAGAACACGGTGGCGACGAAGCACACCGGCAACGTCATTGGCGTGTGGCCCGGGTCAGACCCGGTGCTCAAAAACGAATACGTCGTCTTCACCGCCCACCACGATCACCTGGGGCGCAAACCGAACATTCGCACGGGAGAAGACGACATTTACAACGGCGCCATCGACAACGCCTCGGGCGTGGCCGCCTTGCTCACGGTGGCCCGGGCGCTTTCTTCGATGCCGGTCGCTCCGAAGCGGTCGATCGTCTTCGCGGCGGTCGCGGCCGAAGAACAGGGCCTGCTCGGTTCGCAGTACTTCGTCGAACACCCCCCGGTGCCCATTCGCCAAATCGCCGCGAACCTCAACGTCGACGGGCTCAACGTGCTCGGTCGCACTCGAGACGTGAGCGTCATTGGGCTTGGCAAATCAACCATCGACCCGTTGATCGTCGAGCTCGCCAAGGGGCAAGGCCGCATCGTCACGGCTGACGCCATGCCCGACCGCGGCTCGTTCTACCGGTCTGATCAGTTCAATTTCGCGAAAGTGGGCGTACCCGCCGCGTACTTTTCGAGCGGGCAAGACTTCATCGGCCGGCCCCCCGGCTGGGGCAAGAAGATGGAAGAGGCGTGGGAAAACAAGCGCTACCACCAGCCGTCTGACGAGCTGACCCCCGACTGGGACCTGTCGGGTGCCCTCGAAGACGTGCAACTGTACTTTCGGCTGACGCTGGCGCTGGGCAACGCCGACGCCATGCCGCAGTGGAAAAAGGGCGACGAATTTGAAGCGGCCCGCCTCAAGTCGCTCCAGAATTGAGTTCGGCGCGACCTGAACAAAAGAGTAGGCTTGCGTCGCACTCCTGACAACACGCTGTCAGGGTGACCCTGTTACTTCGAACGCCATGGCCGAATTCAAACTCGTCAGCGACTACACCCCCCGCGGAGACCAACCTCGGGCGATCGCCGAACTCACCGCAGGCGTCAAACGCGGCGACCCGCACCAAGTGCTGTTGGGCGTCACCGGCTCGGGCAAGACCTTCACCATTGCCAACGTCATTGCGAACGTGGGCCGGCCGTCGCTGGTCATCGCCCACAACAAGACCTTGGCCGCGCAGCTCTACGGTGAGTTCAAGCAGCTCTTTCCTCACAACGCGGTGGAGTACTTCGTCAGTTACTACGACTACTACCAGCCCGAGGCGTACGTGCCGTCGTCAGACACGTACATCGAAAAAGACTCGTCGATTAACGAAGAAATTGAACGCATGCGCCACTCGGCGACGCACTCGCTGCGCACGCGCGACGACGTCGTGATCATCGCCTCGGTGTCGTGCATTTACGGCCTCGGCATGGCGAAGGTGTACGTCGACATGGCCGTGAAGCTGGTGACCGGCGAAGACTTTGGCCGCGACGAGTTGATGAAGCGCTTGGTCGACTGCCAGTACGAGCGCAACGACATGGACTTTCACCGAGGCACCTTTCGCGTGCGCGGTGACACCATTGAAGTGTTTCCCATTTACGAAGAAGAGCGCGCGATTCGCATCGAATTTTTCGGCGACACGGTCGAGAAGATCACCGAATTCGACCCGCTGCGCGGGCAGGCCCTGAGCACCATTGGGCGGGTCACCATTTTCCCCGGTTCGCACTATGTGACCGAGCCGACGCAGCGGCACGTGGCGATCTCGAACATTCGCGAGGAACTGCGGCTGCGACTGACCGAGCTCAAGGGTCAGAACAAGTTGGTCGAAGCGCAGAGGCTCGAGCAACGCACCATGTTCGACCTCGAAATGATGGAGCAGCTGGGTTTCTGCAACGGCATCGAGAACTACTCGAGGCACTTGTCGGGCCGCGCGCCGGGCGAAGCGCCCCCGTGCCTGCTCGACTATTTCGGCAAAGACTTTCTGTGCTTCATCGACGAGTCGCACCAAACGGTGCCCCAAATCGGCGCCATGTACCGCGGCGACCGTGCCCGCAAAGAAACCCTGGTCGACTACGGGTTTCGCCTGCCCAGCGCCATCGACAACCGGCCGCTCAAGTTCGGCGAGTTCGAGGGGCTCGCCCGACAACTGGTGTGCGTCTCGGCCACCCCTTCGGAGTGGGAGATCAACCAGGCGCGCGGCGTCGTGGTCGAGCAAGTGATTCGGCCGACCGGTCTGCTCGACCCTGAAGTCGAGGTGCGCAAAGCGGGCAACCAGGTCGACGACTTGCTCGAAGAAATTCGGGCGCGGGTGAAGAAGGGCGAGCGGGTGCTGGTGACCACGCTGACCAAGCGCATGGCCGAAGACCTGGCCGAGTACTACGCCGAGGTCGGGGTCAAGGTTCGCTACCTGCACTCCGACATCGACGCCATCGAGCGCACGGCGATCATTCGAGACTTGCGCAAGGGTGAATACGACGTGCTCGTGGGCATCAACCTGTTGCGCGAAGGCCTCGACATACCCGAGACGTCGCTCGTCGCGATTCTCGACGCCGACAAAGAAGGGTACCTGCGTTCGCACACCTCGCTGATTCAGACCATGGGGCGCGCGGCCCGCAACCTGAATGGCCGCGTCATCATGTATTCAGACCGGGTGACCGAGTCGATGCAGAAGGCGCTCGACGAGGTGAACCGCCGCCGCGAGGTGCAGCGCGCGTACAACCAAGAGCACGGCATCACCCCGACCCAGGTGAAAAAGGCCATTCTCGACCTCAAACAGTTTCTCTACGACGGCGACGTGTCGAACCAGGCGACCGACGCGGGCGCCGAAGTGCTGTCGAAAGAGCAGATCGCCCAGCTCATCAAGAAGACCGAGAAGGCGATGATGGCGCTCGCCGACGAGATGGAATTCGAGAAAGCCGCCGTCGAGCGCGACAAGCTCGTGCTGCTCCGAGAAATGGACATTGGGGTCAAGCCGCCGGTGCTCGCGCTGCTCGAAGCGTCGGCCAAAGAGAAGCAAGACCAACGGCCCATGGGTCGCAAGAGCCAGCCCCGCAAGTACCGCCGAAAGCGCTGAAAATGGCCGCGCCGAATTCGATCAAAGAAAAGCTCGAGGCCCTGCCGAACCAGCCCGGCGTGTACTTGATGAAAGATCGGGCCGGCAAAATTGTATACGTCGGCAAAGCGGTCAACCTGCGCAACCGGGTGCGGAGCTACTTCAACGAGGGCTCGTCTGACACGCGCGCCTTCGTGGCGTTGCTCGACCGAGTGCTGGGCGACCTCGACACGGTCGTCGTTTCGACAGAAAAAGAAGCGCTGCTGCTCGAAAACGAGCTCATCAAGAAGCACCGGCCGCGCTTCAACGTGCAGCTGCGCGACGACAAAAACTACCTGTGTCTGCGGCTCGACGTGTCGCACCCGTACCCGCGCCTCGAAACGGTGCGCCGGCCGAAGCGCGACCACGCGAAGTACTTCGGGCCCTATTCGTCGGCGTCGTCGATACGCGAGACCTTGCGGGTCGTGAACAAGTACTTTCAGCTGCGCACCTGCACCGACCACGTGCTCGCGAACCGCAAGCGCCCGTGCCTGCTGTTTCAAATTGGCCGTTGCCCGGCGCCGTGCGTGAACCCCATTGCCCCCGAGGCGTACCGCAAGAACGTCGAAGCGGTCGTCTTGTTTCTCGAAGGGCGGAGCGCCCCGTTGATCGACAATTTGCGCGGGCGCATGAACGCGGCCGCGTCGAAGCTCGAGTTCGAAGAGGCGGCTCGGTTGCGTGACCAGGTCATCGCGCTGCAGCGCAGCCTCGAGCGCCAAACCGTGGCCACGACCGACGAGGTCGACCAAGACATTTTCGGGCTGCACCGAGAAGCCGACCGCATCACCATTTACTTGCTGCACGTGCGGGGCGGGCGCATTTCGGGCGGGCAGGCGCACCATTTTTCGAGCGACTTTCCCGAAGAAGAATTGCTCGCGTCGTTCGTGAACCAGTACTACGGCGATGAAAATTTCGTGCCGAGCGAAGTGGTGTTGCCCGCCGCTCCGGCCGAAGTGGCGGCGCTCGAAGAGCTTCTCAGCGAGTCGAAAGGCGTGCGGGTGAAGGTGACGGTGCCCCAGCGCGGTGAAAAGGTCGAGCTGGTGAAGCTGGCGTCGAAGAACGCCGAGCGCGCGTTCAGCGAGCGCAAACGCAGCCGCGAAGAAGTCGAACAGGTGCTCGAAAAGCTGAAGGCCCGCCTGCACTTGAGCCGCTTGCCGCACCGCATGGAGTGTTTCGACATTTCGCACACCCAAGGCACGTCGGTCGTGGCTTCACAAGTCGCGAGCCTCGATACCGAGCCCGACAAAGCCCGCTACCGGCGCTTCAAAATCAAGACGGTCGTGGGCAACGACGACTTCGCTTCGATGCACGAGGTGCTCTCGCGTCGGCTCGCGCGCGGGGTGGCCGAAAACGACCTGCCCGACCTCATTGTCATTGACGGTGGCAAGGGCCAGCTCGCGTCGGCGCAGGCGGCGATGCGCGACGTGGGCGTCACGACGGTCGACCTGGTGTCGCTGGCGAAGTCGCGCGACCTCGACGTGGCCGACCGCGACGCCGAATCGAAGCGGAGCCCCGAGCGCGTCTTCTTGGTCGGCCGAAAAGACCCCATCGTCTTGGCGCAAAATTCGCCTGAATTGTTCGCGTTGACCCGGCTGCGTGACGAGGCCCACCGCTTCGCCATCACCTACCAGCGCAAGCTCTCTCGCAAGCGGGGCCTGGCGTCGAAGCTCGACGAGGTGCCCGGGGTGGGGGCGGGGCGGCGCACGGCGCTGTTGCGCCACTTCGGCAGCCTCCAGCGCATTCGAGAGGCGTCGATTGAAGAGCTGGCCGAAGTCGAAGGCCTGGGCCCGTCGGTCGCCGAGCGCATTCACGCCTTTCTCCACAACCCTTCGGTGACGGCCGAAAGCGAGCCCGACGAGGTCGAAGACGAGGTTCGAGCCGCCTCGCTCGACGACGCCACCGACGAGGCCCCCAAGCCCCCAGCCTGAACAACCGGTCATTTGACCCTGCGCTCGTCAAGCCGATTCGAAGGCCGCCAGCCCAGTTCTGGAAACATCTGTCGTTGTTGGATTTTTCATTGCGGCAGCGCCAGGCGCTGGCATACATCTAGCTTCGTTAGAAGCCCTCCCGACGCAGCACAGCGAAGGTCAAAACCATGAGGCTGTACCCCAAGCTGGTACCCATCATCGCGCGTGAGATCATTCAGCGCTTGATGCAAGAAAACGACGTCGAGGTCGAAGCCATTCGCGTGGCCGACGCCGAGCTCGACATGGCCGCGATCATGCGCGAGTACCTCGCCAATGAAGAGCGGGTGAACCAAGCGACGCGTGAAGCACTCGAGCGGCGCGGTTACGACTTCTCGAAGTTCAACCAGGTGAAGCGCGAAATGGCCGACGTGCGCGGCTTCAAGCTGGGTGACGAGGGCGTCGAGTTTCTGATCAACCAGATGCTCGAGTTCTTGCTGATCAGCCGAAACATCGAAGAGGTCTTCTCTGAAGACCACCAGATGCGGCCGAAAATTCTTCAGGTGATGAAGAAGCACCTCGACATTGACGACGACATCGACCGTGAAGCGCGCGGGCGGCTCAAGCACCTGCAAGAAGGCACGAGCGCCTATGAAATCGAGTACCAAAAGGCGCTCGAACAAATTCGGCGGGCGCGGGGCTTGGTCTAGAACCGAAGTTCGGCTCGCTTGAACGAAGAGCAAGGCGGCGCGAGACCTGGGGAGGCCGCGCCGCTTTTCTTTTCAACCGTTGTTCTTCATGGCGCCCGCGGCCTGCGAGAGGCGGCGGCGCAGCTGTGCCACCACCACCATCAGGTACTCGAGGCGGTTGAGCACGCGAAAGTCTTCGGCGGCTTCGAGCAGCCGAATGGGGCCCGGCCGCTCGCTGCGCAAGACGTCGAGAATGTCGGTGAAGTGGGCCTCGACTTCGACAATGGCGTCGAGCCCTTCGCGCAGGTCGTCTTCGAGAAAGTCGAGCAGCACGGCCGAGTCTTCGCGCTTGGGCATGAAGCGCTCGAGCCTCTCGACCGATTCTCCAATGGCGTCAACCGACTTCGACAGGGGGACCGACGTACTCGAGAGCGCGGGCATGTGGCTGACGCTACAGGCCTGATCGCGTCGGTCAAATTTCTGCCCTGGTCGGCGCGGCGGTCACCACTTCAAATTGCCTTTGTTTTCGGCGCTTTGGGCCTTGTCGCCCGGCCGGCTGATGCTGACCAAGGTGGCGCGCACGGCTCCCAGGTCGATCATGCCGAGGGCGGCGAGGGGCAGCCGGCGGGCGTCGTCGCTGATCCACACGTGAATTTCGCGGCGGGCGTCGGGCATGTCGAGTCGCGCGGCTTCTCCGGCGAGGTGCCAGGCCTCGAATTCGCCGACCGGCAGCGAGACGTGTTCGCGCGGCAGCACGGTGCCCCACACCCGCCACATGCGGCGAATGCCGTACACGTCGAAACACACCGGCTTGCCCTCTTTCCACTCGAGTTGGCGCATGAGGTACATGGCGCCGGCCACGTCGGTCACGTCGTTGCCCCAGGGCAGGTCGTACTGGTCGGTCTTCGAGTTCACCGTCGAAATGACTTTGGCCGTCTTGTTCTTGCGAAACGTCACGTCGGCCACGCGGTGAAACTCATTTTCGGTGGTGTCTTCGAAGTAATGCGCCGAGCGCAGCGTCTTGGGGTTGAGCGTGCTGGTGGCGGTGCCGTTGACGCGCCGAACCTTCGAAAAAAACGTGTTCGTTTCGGCGTGCACTTCAATGGGCAGCAGGTCGTCGCGCTTGGGCAATACCCGCATGGTCATTTTGGCCGCGCGGGCCCCGAGTGCGTCGACGTCGTAGTCGAGTGTTTCTCCCGGGCCGAAGGCGAAGGGCGTTTTGGGGCTGCCCAACGCCAGGCATTCTGCTTCGGGAGGAAACGGCTTCTTGGCCGGAGCCGGAGCCGGGGCCGGTGCGACGGCCGCGGTCGCCGGCTTGGCGAGTACCGGGGGCGGCGCGAGGGTGGGGCCAGTGGCGGGTTTGCCTTGCGCCCAACCGAGCGAGCTGGCGACGAACAGGCTCGTGGCGAACCACAGGTGCTTCTGGGTCATCGGGTCACTCCAGTCGACAGCTCTTTGTAGAACAAGGTGGTGCCGCGCAATTCACCGCTCGGAGAGCGGGCGAAGCGCGGTATTTCACCGGCTTTGCGCCAACCCCAGTGGGCGTACATGGCCTCGGCGGGTGAACCGGTCTCGGTGTCGAGCACGAGCAACGTTCGACCGTGGGCGAGGGCGAAGGCCTCAAGGGCGTGCATGAGCTGTGAGCCCAAGCCCCGCCCACGCTCGGCGTGGCGCACGAGCAGTTTCTGTACTTCGGCCCGGTGCCGAGCGTTGGGCTTCTCGGCGAGCTCGAGCTGAACCGCCCCGACGACGGCGCCGTGCGACTCGGCCACCCACAACGCCACGCGCCCGGCCTGCACCGCCCCGGCGACCGTCTGCCAGTACGCCGTGAAGGCCTCTCGGCTCGTCGCGGCGGTGAAGCCGAGCGAGGCGCCGTGTGCCACCGCGTCGTCGAGGAGCGCTGCCAACGCGTTCACCAGCCGTGGCGTTTCGGCGGCGGGCACTGCGCGAATCAACCAGGTCGAATTTTCCAGGGCAGGCATGGCGTTCAGGGGGTGCTCCGGCCGGGCAAATATTGCACGGCGTCGGCCACTACGGTGCCAATGACGAATTCGGCTTCGGCGCGAATGGGCAGCTGCCGCTGGTCGGCGGTGTAGTACACGTGAATGCGGCCTTTGGTGGCGACGTTGCCGTTGAACTCACCGTTGACCGCAACTCTCCACACGTCGAACGTGCCCAGCGGCGTGGTCAACGACTGGCGCCCTTCGACCGTGGCCTTCATCAGGTAGTGGTGAATGCCGGTGAAGAGTGGCACCTCGTGGGTGGCTCCTGCTTCGAGGGGCACGTTGCGCAGCCAGAAGCCCGCCGCCGCCAAGTCGAGCGTGTTCGGTTCAATGTCGTAACTGCTTTCACCGGGGGCGAAGCCCTCTTTCTGCTTGGTGGCGAAGGCTTTGCGAAGCTCGGGGTCGTACCGGTAACGCTCCCGCCGCCGCTGGTGGTTCTCGTCGACGACGAAGTCGCTGCCGACCGAGCGTTGGGTCAGCGGGTCCCAGTACGAGGTGAAGCGGTCGTGCACTTGGTACACCTGGGCGATCGACGTGGTTTCGCCGACGCAAATGAGCGGCCAGACCGTGTGGTCTTCTTTCTCGAGCGACCACCCGACTGTGATTTGGCCGAGACCGGCCGGCACGCCGAAGTAACGCACTTCGTAGGTCGTCTGCTCTCCTGGGCCGAAGGCGCTGCGTGGAGCCGCGAAGGCCGAAGCGCCCACCAGCCCCATGAACAACGCCGTCAGACACGAATGTCGCATCATGCCTGACCGAGACGCCACACCTCCGGTGCTATTCACGCCCGGGGCGGCTGTTGGCGGCGACTCGAAAAGCTGTATGGTTCCGCGGCCTTCTTTGCCCGGAGTCGTTCATGCGCAGGTGCGGTGTCGTGCTGGTGTTCTTGGCGGCGGCTTGTGGTGGTGCTGGTCAACGGCAGTCACCGACCTTGGTGAAGACGACGTACCGCGCGATTTCTGGGTTTTCGATGGGGGCCATTGGGGCGAGCGCCCTGGGGCTCCACAACCCCGAGCAGGTTGATGCGGTCGCGGCGTTGGGTGGCCCCATCGACGCCGCCTTCTTTCAACACACGATGGACGAGCTGCTGCTCACCGGGTTTTGCCCGCGCGCCGAGCTCGAGCGGCAGCTCACCATTGACCCCGTCGGGTTGAACGACCCCGCGTTGATGTCGGCGTGTCTGCCTCCGCGGCCGGCGCTGATGCAGTGGGAGCACGCCAACGAGTTCAACCGCTGGCACGCGACGCTGAGCGGTGGAGCCTTCGACCGCGACTCCTACGTGAACTTGATGACCGACTTGATGCTCGCGTTTGGCAATTTCGCCACCGAGAACCCCGCTTCAGGCTTCGTGCCGCCGGGGGTTGACCCTGAAGCGGTCAAGCACTTCGGCCCAGACTTTTGCGCCAAGCCCATTCGCGTGAAAGGCCTCTTCAACGCCGAGTACAACCCTGAGGGTCGTTACGACGCCATCACCTTCTGCGACGGCGAACCGACTTTGTACTTTTGCCGCAACACCCAGGCGGTCGTCGATTTCTGCAGCGATCTCAAGAACATCGCCACGCCGCTGCCGGTCGGCCAAGAAGCGGCCTTCGCCGCGTCGTACTGCGCGGCGCAGGGCGGGGCGGTGAAAGCCGACCTCGCCACCGACCAGCTGATGCTGCTCGACCACTCGGGCTACCGCGACCCGTGTCGCCAAGCGGTGGTGCCACAAGGGGCGCTGCTCGCTTACGACTACAACGGCAACGGCCGACGCGACTACGGCGAGCCGGTGGTGAACAACGGCCACGAGCGTTTCGACGACGTGGGGGCCGACGGCTGTGCCGACGCGTTCGAAGACGGCAAAGGGGGCTGCGCGGCCACCGCGCAGGCGGGCGCGGGCGACCCGAACCACGACAACTACGAGGTCGACACCAACCCCAACGGCACCGAGCGCGACTGGGTGTGGTCTTCGGGCGAGCCGTTTCGCGACGACGGGCTCGACGGCGTACCCGGCACCCACGACGTCGGCGAAGGCAACGGCACGTTCGACCAGACCACCGGCCGCCAAAAGCTGTTTGCCTACGACGGGCGAACGAACTTTCGAAAGCTCACGCCCGAAGGTCGGGCTCGGCTCTCGGTGTTCGGCGAGGGCGGCATTCGCGATGTCTTCAACTTCGGGTTGATGGCGAAGCACCTCATGGGCGGCGTGCAGGCGTTTCGCGACGGGCCCATCGGTGACTACCGGGCGTTCATCGACATACCAGGCATGTACGACACCCACCGCAAGCTCTTCACCCCGTGGAACCACGCGTGGAGCCGCGTGCCGCGCGACATGGTGTTGCTCTATGGCAACGACCCGCCGAGCGACCAAGACCGCATCGACGGAGAGGGAGACCACGTGGGGTCGGCGTCTGAGGCGCTCAACCGGGTGGCGGTGCTCTTCAACTGGGCGGCCCAGACGTGGCCCTCGGTGCCGCGCCCCACGTCGGTGACCGACCCTGTCGGGGCGCCGGTTCGCCAGCGCATTTCGTGGTTCAACTCGACCAAGCTCAACGCCAAGTGGGAATACGTCGTCGCCTTGCCGCCTGGCTACGACGACCCGGTGAACGCCAACGTTCGTTACCCGGTGGTGTACGTGCTGCACGGCTACGGCATGGCGCCCGAAGCCTTCATGCAGACCTCGGTGTTGACCGACGCCTACGTCACCGACGCCAACGTGCAGTTTCGGCCGATGATCTTCGTCTTTCCCGAAGGGCGGTGCTGCTGGGTGCACGCCGACGGCCGCCGCGACTGCCGAGAACACGACGACGCCGGTAATGAATTCAATGGTGGGTCTGGGTGGGCGCGTGAATGCCACTCGGGCACTTTTTGGGTCAACCGAACGGGGTACACTGCGAACGACGGCACCGCTTACGGAGACGCCATGTTCGAGTTGTTCGACTACGTCGACGCGCACTACCGCACGCTCCCGGCCGCGGAGGTCGAAAAACGATGACCAGCCGCAGCGACCCGACCCCGGTGATTTCAGTCGAACTCCGCCGGGCCGACGTCGCTGAGCTCATCAACGCCGACCCGCTGTTGTCGGCCTCGACGCTGGCGACCGCGCTCGGCGGCCAGGCCTCGGCGGTGTGGCGGGCGGGCCTCGCGCTGCGCTACCCGTCGAAAGCGGTGCTCTTTCAACAGGGGGAGCCCGGTCGCTCGCTGCTCTTCGTGTTGAAGGGCGAAGTGCGGCTGTTTGCTCGCAAGCACCAATACACGGTCGAGCTGGGCGTCGCGCGGGCGGGCGAGTTTTTCGGCGAAGACGAGGTGTTGTCTGGGGTCGATTCGCGGGGCGCGTCGGCCGTGGCTCAGCACACCGTTGAGGCGGTCGAATTTCAGCGCTCGGCGCTGGTCAACCCGCAGGGCGAACTGTGGCCTGGCCTCAAGGCGTTGTTGGAGTTGGTTCAACGCGAACGTCGCGCCGCGCTCGACGAAATGGCAGACTTTCTCAACCGCTGGTGACCATGGCCACGCACTCGTACCACGACGACGACGACGACGGCCCGCGCAACAAAGTCGCCGGGGCTCCGCTCAAAGACTTCGACTGCCCGGCGTGCAACGCCAACAACCCGTGCGACGAAGTCGTCGGCAAGCGCGGCATTGAAATTCGCTGCAACTACTGTGGCGTCGAATTCAAAGTGACCGTCGACGACAGCGGCCGCTTCAAGTTCAAAGACATCTGACCGGGTGTGGGTCAGCCCAACGCGGGGCCCGTGGTCGGGCGTGCGCCGAAGAGCGCGGTGCCGACGCGCACATGGGTCGCGCCGGCTTCGATGGCGACCTCGAAGTCTTCGGTGGTGCCCATCGACAACTGGGTGAGCCCGAGCGACCGCGCCAGGTCGGCGGTCGCCACAAAGTGGGGGCGGCTGTCTTCGTGGAGCGGGGGCATGGCCGTCAACCCCACGACCCGCAGGCCCGGCAGCGCGCGGGTCTGCTCGAAGAATTCGGCCACGGCGCCCGGAGCGAGCCCGGCTTTCGACGACTCGCCGGCGATGTTGACTTCGATGAAACAGTCGAGCGGTTCGCCGGTGCGGCGCTTCGACAATTCGCTCGCCACGTCGGCTCGGTCGAGCGCGTGAAAGACATGCGCGGCGCGTGCAACGTACTTCGCGTTCTTGGGTTGAACCGGCCCAATGGCGTGCCAGCGGAGCCCGACGCAGTCGCTGAGGGCGACGTGCTTGTCGCGCAATTCTTGGGCGTAGTTTTCGCCGAAATGGCGCGCGCCCAGGCGGTGCGCCATTCGAATGACTTCGGGCGGGTGCAGTTTCGAGACGGCGACCAGTTGCACCGAGGCCCGAGGGCGGTGCGCGCGCTCGCACGCCGCGGCGATGCGCCCTTCGACCGCCGTGAAGTTCGCCTGGAGTTCGGCTTCGGTCAGCATGGCATCAGGGCGACCAGGGCAGGCGCAGGCCCGCGCCGCCGAGCAGTTCGACCGTTTCGGCCAGCGGCAACCCGATGACGCTGGTGCTGCTGCCGTGCAACGAGGTGATGAACGCGCCCGCGCGCCCCTGCGACGCGTAGCCGCCCGCCTTGTCGTGGCCTTCGCCGGTCGACACGTACCAGGCGATTTCGGTGTCGCTGAGCGTGCGAAAGCGCACTTCGGTTTCGACGACGAGCGACTTCACCGAAGCCTGTCGTGCCACCGCGACGCCGGTCATGACCACGTGCGAGCGCCCCGAGAGCCGCTTGAGCATGGCCCTCCCGGCGGCGACGTCGTGCCCCGGCTTGCCCAAGATGATGCCTTCGGTGACGACCGACGTGTCGGCCGCCAAGACCACGTCGTCGGCCCGCCGCGTCTGGGCGACGGCCAGCGCTTTTTCGCGAGCGAGGCGCTCGACGTAGTCACGCGGCGACTCGTTGCGCTTCGGCGTCTCGTCGATGTCGGCCGCCGCGACCGTGAACTCGAGCCCCAGTTGGGCCAGCAATTCGCGTCTCCGCGGCGACGCCGACGCCAAAATCAGCTGCACGGCGCGTTCAGCCCTCGCCCACGACGCGGTCGAGCGCCTTCTGGTTCGTCACGACCGAGCCCGTTTGCTTGAGCGCTTTCAAAAACGCTTCGCGCACTTCGTACTGCTTGCCCTTGGTGGCCTCGGTGCGCAGCTGCGCCTTTTGCTTCTCGAAGTCGGCGTCAGACGTGAGCTTGCGGTCGTCGACGGTGATGACCACCGCCGCGTCTCCCACCGTGTACACCTGGTCGAGCGCGCCGGCTTCGGTGCGCGCGAAAATGGCTTTCGCCACCTCGGGAGCAACGCCGAGCTGCGGTATCGTGTCGACGGTCGAATTGAATTCGCCGGTCTCTTTGGCTTCGGGCTTGGTCTCGGGCGCGAACTGGTTGTCTTTCGACCCTTCAGAGGGAAACAGGTCGCCCAGCTTCTTGCCCGCTTTGACTTCGGCGAGCGCCTTCTGCGCCGCGGCCAGCGCCAACGCTTTGGCTTTTTCTTTCGTCATGAGCTGGTTCGCGAGGTCGGCCTTCACCGTCTCGAAGGGCTTCACTTCGGCCGCTTTCTTCTCTTCGACCGTGCCGATCAAATAACCGATGGGCGTTTCGACGGGCACCGACACTTCGCCCGGCTTGAGCGCGAACACCACGTCGGCGAAGCTCGGCGGCAAGCGATACCGGTCGATGAAGCCCAAGTCGCCGCCCTTGGCCTTGGTCTCGAGGTCTTCGGTCGACGCGGTCGCCACTTCGGCGAACGGCTTCTTGTTGTCGACGATGTCTTTGCGCAGCGCTTCGATGCGCTGCTTGGCGTCGGCTTTCTTGTCGGCCGGTTCGTTGGCGGCCACCTTCACCAAGATCTGCCGAACCTTCGCTTGTTCGGGCGAAGTGAACGACGCCTTCTGCTTTTCGTACGCGTCTTTGATCTCGGTCTCGTGCGCGGCGACCCAGGCGGTCACCTCGGCGGGCTTCGCGGCGGTCACCTTGTCGGCGAACAGCACGGGAGTGAACTTCACGAACGTCGCCTTCGCGTTGTTGCCGTCGCGCAGGTAGCGCGCCTTGACTTCGTCGTCGCTGACGACCGCGCTCGACTCGACGAGCTGCAACATGCGCTCGGCCGACAGCTGGCGGCGCAGCTTGGTCTCGAATTCGACCTCGGTGGTGCCTTCGTACTGCATCACCCACTCTCGGTACGATTCCATGTCGAACTTGCCGTCTTTTTGAAAAGCCGCCTGTTTGACCAAGAAGTCGCGCAAGTCGCCGTCGCTGGCCGACAAGCCACGCGCTTCGGCCGCTTGGGCGAGCAGCTCGGTGCTGACCAACCGGTCGAGCACTTGGGTGTGCATGCCGAACTGGCGGGCCAGCTCGGGCGGTATGCCGCGCTGGCGAAATTCGGCCAGCTGCGTGCCGTAAGCGCGCGCAAAGTCACGGAGCGGTATGTCACGCCCGTTGACCTGCGCCACGTTGTCGACCACCACCGGCGCCTTGCCGGAGCGGTCGCAACCCTTTGCGCCAGGGCCCCACTGGAGCGCGAAAAGAAGCGCCAAAGCAGAGATGAAGATGTAGGAAAAGAGGCGACGCGTGTCGGCGGAGGAATTACTCATGGTTTTCCAGCGGTTGGCGAAGACGTCGATGGACCTGTAGGATCTGCGACCACAACATGCAAGCGCTTTGCGTGGGTTTGTGAGCCCTCACTGATGTTCTCCTTCTTTCAGCGCTGGCGAGAGCCGCTCATTGTCGCGGTGCTGATGATTGCGCCGCTGGTGAGCTTTTTGTCGAGCGGGCACCGCGGGCGCGAGCCCAACTTCATTGACCGGGTGGTGCTGGCGAGCTCGGCGCCAATTCAGGGCGTGCTCAGCTGGAGCATCGACAAGGTCGTGGGCGCCGTCACGGGCTACGTCGCGCTGCGCGGCGCGCACCAAGACGCCGACGCCTGCCGAACCGACTTGGCGCAGTCGCACGCCGAACTCAACGCCCTCAAAGAAGCCGAGGCCGAAAACGCGCGGCTCAAACAGGTGTTGGGCTACGCCGAAACCACGCCCGAACCTGAAATTTTGGCGCGGGTCATCGGCGTCAACCCCTCGGCGCAATTTCAGTCGCTGCGCATCAACCGCGGAGAGAGCGACGGCGTTCGGGTCGGCATGCCCGTCGTCACGCCCGATGGCGTGTTGGGGCAGGTGGTGCGCGTGGTGGGCGGCTCGGCCGACGTCATGCTGTTGACCGACGCGGCGAGTCGCATCGGCGCCGTCGTGCAGCGCAGCCGGGTGCGCGCCACGGTCGCCGGGGCGGGCGACGGTCGCCAGCTGTCGCTTGAGTTCATTCGCCGAGAAGACGACCTGGCCGACCACGACGTCATCGTCACGGCGGGCACCGACGGCGTGTTTCCCCGGGGGTTGCGCATTGGCACGGTGGAGTCGGTCAACCGGCCGAACGTCGGCATGTTCTTGGGCGGGCGGGTCATGCCGGCGGTCGACATCGACAAGGTCGAAGAAGTGCTGGTCATACCGGTCTTTCGTGCGACGCCCGTCGCCGAACGAAAAGACGGTGCCCGATGAGGTTTTTGGGGCTCACGGCGCTCGCCTTGGTCGTGTTGTCGGTCGAGGCCGTCATCGTCAAGACGTTCGGGTTCGACGTCACGCGCATCGACGTGTGCGTGGGCATCATCGTCTACGTCGGGTTGCGCGGTACGACGGTCGAAGGCGCGTTCACCGCGTTCGCGGTGGGCTATTTGCTTGACGTGCTGAGCGGCCGCCCGACGGGCCTCTACCCCTTCTTGGGGGTGCTCGTCTTCTTGTCGGCCCGGCTGGTGGCCCAGTTGGTCGACGGGCGCTCGCGGGTCGCGTTTTCGATTTTCACCGCCGCCGCGACGTTCGGTCACGCCCTGCTGGCGTTCTTGTTCACCTGGCTCACGTCTCGAAGCGGTGAGGGCCGGGTGTTGTCGCTGTCGGGCTTGCCGCTGCAGGTCGTGCTGTCGTCACTCGCCGCCGCGGCGATGTACCCGTTGCTCAAACGCATTGAGCCCGGAGAGCGCCCGAAGCCCGGGGTGCTCCAGTGATCAGCCTCGGCCAGGGCCGCCAGAGCGACACGAAAGAACTGCGCTCTCGGCTCTTCGCGTTGGGGGCCATTTTCGTGGCCGGGTTGTTGGTACTGGCGGTCAACCTCTACCGACTCATGGTGGTGCGCTACGAAGAATTTCTGGCGCTCTCGGTCGACAACCAATTCAAAGACGTGCGGGTGCGGGCGCCGCGCGGGCTCATCAAAGACCGGCGAGACGAAGTGCTGGTCGACAGCCGCCCCAGCTTCGACGTCTTCATCACTCCGGCGTTCTGCCAAAAGTGCGTCGCCGAAGTGATACCGAGGCTCGCCGACTACCTGGGCTGGGACGACGAGCAGCGCACGCGCACCGAGCAGCTCGTCAAAGCCGCCCACGGCCCACAAAGGTACCAGCCGCTCGTGGTGCAGGTCGACCTCACCCGTGACGAGTTTGACCTGCTCAACATGCACCAGTACCTGTTGCCGGGCGTCGACCTCGAACCCGTGCCTCACCGCAACTACCGCGCGGGGCCGGCCTTGGCGCACGTGCTGGGGTACATGAACGAAAACACCCCCGACGAGCTCGCCAAGCGCAACGGGCAACGCGAGCTCGAGCGGCCGCCGTACGCCATGGGCGACTACATTGGCCGGCGCGGCGTCGAATACAGCTATGAGCCCATGCTGCGCGGCAACGACGGCTGGGTGAAAGAGGTCGTCGACGCGCGTGGCCAGGTCATGCGCGACGTGCGGGGCAACGTGCTCAAGCGCGACGAGGTCGCGCCGAAACCCGGCGCCAACGTCATTCTGTCGATCGACGCCCGGCTTCAGGCCGAAGCCGAGCGCATTTTTCCCGGGCAGGCGGGCGCGGTGGTGGTGATGGAGGCGAAGACTGGCTTCTTGCGCGCCATCGTCAGCCGGCCGGGGTTTGACCCCAACGAAATGACTGGGCGCGTCTCGCCGAAGCGGCTCGCGCAATTGAGCACCGACGTGCTGCAGCCCATGGTGTTTCGGGCCGGGGCCGAGCACTACCACCCGGGCTCGACCTTCAAAGTCATCACCTTGTTGACCGCGCTGCAGTCGGGGTCGTTCACGCCCCAGTCGGTCATCAACTGCCCCGGTGGCTACCGATTGGGTTCGCGGGTCTGGCGCTGCGACTTGGAAAGCGGCCACGGCCCACTGCAGGCACGCGCCGCGATTCAACGCAGTTGCGACGTGTATTTTTTCCTCGTGGCCGACGTGCTGGTCTTTGACGCCATTGACATAATGGGTCGCATCTTCGGCCTGGGCAGCATCACCAACTTCGGCGTCGCCGCTGAGGTGCCCGGCGTGATGCCCGATACCGAGTTTCACAACAAAATGACGCCTGGCGGCTACACGAAAGGCATGGCGCTCAACACCGCCATCGGCCAAGGCGACGTGAACGTCACGCCGTTGCAGCTCGCGGTGGTGTACGCGGCCATCGCGAACGGCGGCACGGTGCTCCAACCCCAAGTCGTGCGCCGCGTCGAGACCGCCGACGGCCAAATTCTCGAAGAAAATCAGCCGAAAGTGGTGCGCAAGGTCGACATCACGCCCGAGCAACAGCACGTGCTCATCGACGCGTTGAAGGCGGTGGTGAACGAACCCGGAGGCACCGGCTTTCGCGCGCGGCTGCCCGACATCACCGTCGCCGGCAAGACCGGTACCGCCCAGGTCGTGCGCATCGGCACGGTGCGGCTCAAGAAGAACGAGGTCGACTATTTGCAGCGCGACCACGCCTGGTTCGCCTCATTCGCTCCGGCCGACGACCCCGAGGTGGTGGTCGTGGTGCTCAACGAGCACAGCGGGTTCGGCGGGGCTGAAGCCGCGCCCACGGCCGGAGCGCTCATCGCCAAGTACTTCGAGCTCAAGAAGACCGACGGGCAGGCGTTCGGGCCCGGTTCGGTACCCGTGCCCAAGGCGGCTCCTCGGCCAGGCCAAGGCGTGACGCCGCTCGAAGTGCCCAAGGAGCTGTCGAAAAAAGCGCTGACGGTGGCCCCGCTCGACGCGGGAGGCCCCGCGCCCGTCGTCGTCGCTCCGAGCGCGCCTCCAACCGAGCCCGGGGCCGTGATGCCGGTGTTGCCGCCCGCCGAACCTTCGCCACCCCCGACCCCCGAGGCGAACTGATGGAACTGCGCTTCGAACGCCGCATGCTGGGCAACGTGCCGTGGTTGCTGGTCTTGGCGACCGTCATCACCACCGTGGTGGGGGTGTACAACCTGGCGTCGGCGTCGCGAACGCCCGTGGGCACCAGCACCGGGGCCGACGTGGTCGCCAAGTTCCCCATGTGGGCGAGCCAGTCGCTCTACTTCGCCTTCGGCGTGGCGATCGTCGTGGGCATTGCGTTTCTCGACAACCGGTTTCTGCAGAGCATGTCGCTGCCGGTGTACCTGCTCAACATTGGCATGCTCGTGGCGCTCAAGTTCTTTGGCCACAAAGCGAAGGGCGCCGAGAGCTGGTTCGTCTTAGGCCCCCTGCGGCTCCAGCCCGCCGAGTTCATGAAAATCGGCATGGTGCTGATGATGGCCAA
>JBGAIY010000080.1:0-1705 GCA_044225205.1 Myxococcaceae bacterium
TGGTTGGGTCGGCCCTACCGCGTGGTGGGGCGCGCCCTCCCAGGTCACGTCGTCGGTGCGGTTGGCCCACCGATTGCTGCGTTCTCGAACGTCTCGTGAAATGAGAGCGCGGGCGCAGATGCGAGAGATGCAAGCCATGGAGCACCTGACGGCTGCCGCGGTGGTCTTGGTACTGCTCGTCGCCGACCGAGCCGGAGCGGCGACCCGCTACGTTTCGGTTTCGGGCAACGATGCGAACGTCGGCACCCTCGGCCTGCCCTTCAGGTCGCTGGCCCACGCGGTGAGCCGGCTGTCGCCGGGTGACGAATTGGTGCTGTTGCCGGGCACCTGGGTCGGAGAACAACTGACCGGCCTGCCCAACGCGACGAAAGTGCGCGCGCTGAACCCCGGGGCGGCCGTCATTGACGCGAACTTCAATGGGGCGTTGCCGTACCCCAACGCGGCCATCGACGTGGCGGCCAGCGACGTTGAAATCGACGGGCTCACCGCGCGAAACGGGGGCGCCGCCGTCATCAACGTCAGCGGAGCCCGGGTCACGCTGCGAAACGTGTCGGCGTCAACGTGCGATGACTCGATGACATACTGCGGCGTTCTCGAAGCGACCGGAGACGACTTCGTACTCGAAGACTCGTGGGTCTTCGGGCCCGCGCGTGAACTCATTTCGGTCGTCGGGGCGCGAAGCGTGTTGCGACGAGTCGCCACCCGGTATGACCGGTATTTGAATGGCGGGTCATCGACTCAAGCCGTGGCGGTTCACGGAGTCGACGTGTTGCTCGAAAACGTCGTGCTCTTCGACTGCGCAGCCCCGAGCAACCCGGCGCAGGCGTACGCCGCCATTTTCGGCAACAGTGGGGCCGACCGAATGCAGGTGCGTGGCTCGCTGGTGCTCAATTGCCCCGGGTTTCAGACGATTTTCTCTCTGGCCGAACTGCCCAACGGCCACGCTCGCATTCTCGACTCGATTGTGTGGGGAGTGACCGGCTACAGCTTGCACTTGGGCGACAATGGCTACGCCGGCCATGTGACCGTGGGGTCGGCTGCCTTCGTTGGGTACTCGCCGACGTCGGCGGTCATCGAAGAATCGATCATCACCGATGCCGGGAGTTCGTCGCTCGCCATCAGCTCAGTGTCGAATGTGTATTGGGCGGCTCCGGTGCCAGCCGGCGATGTCGGGTCGATGATCGCCGACCCGCAACTGCGGTACGTCGTACGAGCCGAAGCCGGGTCGTTCGCCGCCACCGGTGGCCGCGACGGCGGCGTTCTCGGGGCGACCATGGTGTCTCGCTGGGTCGACGGCGGGCTGACCGCACAACCGTTGTGGCCTTGGCCGAATGAGGGGCGCATGAGAGGCGATTTCTGCTCCAGCGCGGGCCGCGGCTGGTGCGCGACCAGCAAGACCTTCACTCAGTACATTTGGGAGTACCTCGGCACTCCGGCACCTGGTGACGTGCTCGACGCGGGCTCGCCAGGTGACGCGGGCTCGCCAGGTGACGCGGGCTCGCCGAGTGACGCGGGCTCACCCGGTGATGCAGGTGCGCCGGGCGACGCAGGGGCCGACCCCGACGACGCAGGCACCGCCACGGTCACCCATCGGCTGGTGGTGGGGTGCGGCTGTGGCACCCTCTCGAGCCTCGATGCCGGGCTGCTGTTCTTGGCCTGCGCGGCGTTGGCGCGTCGTCGACGGTCACGGCCGCTTTTCGAAAAC
>JBGAIY010000080.1:1726-22741 GCA_044225205.1 Myxococcaceae bacterium
CATTGAACGCGTGCGTCACCGTGAATTTACGCTACCGTGCCGAGGCCGAGGCTGGCTCCATTCACCATGCGCGACACTCCCCGCCGCCTCCCGTTCGCCGTCATCGCGCTGGGCTTGACCAGCCTGTTCACCGACATCGGTACCGAAATGGTGTTCCCGCTCCTCCCCGCGTTCTTGGTGGGCCTGGGAGCGGGGCCGACCTTTCTCGGTCTGATCGAGGGGGTCGCCGAGGCCACGGCGGCGTCACTCAAGTTCGTCAGTGGGCTGTGGGTTGACCGCTTGCCGCGCACCAAGCCCTTGGTGCTCTTTGGTTACGGTCTGTCGAGTCTGGTTCGGCCACTCGTCGCCCTGGCGGTGGCGCCCTGGCACGTGCTCGCCGTTCGGGTGACCGACCGCGTCGGCAAAGGGCTCCGCAGCTCGCCGCGCGACGTGTTGATCGCGGCGTCGGTCGACCCCGCCCAAGCGGGCCGCGCCTTCGGCCTTCACCAAGCGATGGACCACGCGGGTGCGGTCGTCGGCCCGTTGCTCGCGACGGCGTTGCTGGCGGCCCACGTGCCCATGCGCACCATTTTCTTTCTCGCGGCGATACCGGGGGCCCTCGCGGTCGGTTCGGTCTTGCTCGTCAAAGAAGTGCCGAGGGCGCCGCGCGAGCCGGGCGTCGGGCCGCCCGTCAAGCTCCCGAATGAACTGAAGTGGTTGCTGGGCATTTTCTTGGTCTTCGCGTTGTCGAACTCTTCTGACGCGTTCTTGTTGCTGCGCGCCAAAGAACTCGGGGTGACCGACCCGTGGCTGCCGGTGTTGTGGTGCCTGCTCAACCTCTCGAAAGCGCTCTGGTCGGCACTCGGGGGTGCGTGGAGCGACCGCGTGCCTCGTCACCGGCTCGTGTTGGCGGGTTGGGGGCTGTATGCGCTCTCGTACACGGGGTTTGGCCTGGCGAGCACCCCGTGGCACGTGTGGGCGCTCTTCGTCGTGTACGGCGCGTTCTACGGCGTGACCGAGCCGGTCGAGAAAGCGCTCATCAAAGACCTCGCGCCCCAAGCCGTTCATGGCCGCGCCTTCGGGGTCTACAACGCCATGTTCGGCCTCGCCGCCATACCCTCAGGGCTGCTCACTGGTACCCTCTGGCAACAGTTCGGGGCCACGGTCGCGCTGGGAGCCAGCGCCGCGGTGGCCCTCGTCTCCGCCGTACTGTTGGCGACCTGGGTGAAGGTCTGGGGCCGGGCGTGAAGCGCTCCAATCTCCAAACTTCACGCCTCGACACATCGCTTCGGTCTCGTTGAACTGTGCCGCGCGCGAAGTAGTCGAGGCCAGCGCACGCCTCCGTTGCGGCGACGACAAGCGGTTCTTCGCCGTCGCCGACGGTCGGTTCGGGCGAGCCTCGCGTCATCGCCGCTTTCGGTGGTGCGAATGAACGGGCGGTCGATTCGGGCGACCCGCGGGGTCGAGCGAAGGGCACGGCGTCGCGGGAGTGGCGTGGGGCGGGCTCCCGGAGCCGGGCGAGCGCTCGACCTCGCGCTTCGCCGCCACCGTCGCGTCGACGAACAGCGCCCCACTGGCGACCGCCACGCCAATGGCCATGCCGCACGCCACCCAACGCATCACGCCACCGCTTCTTCGCGGGCCTCGGCTTCGCTGGGCGCGGCCTCGAGCGGCTGGCCCAAGCCGGGTTTCGGAGCCGACAAGATCTTGGTGACGAGCAGCTCCATTTCGGCCGGGTGTTGTTGGAGCCACTCAATGGCTCGCTCGCGCCCTTGCCCGATGCGCTCACTGCCGAGCGAAAAGTGTGACCCCGCTTTGTCGACGAAGCCCAAGGCGGCGCCCAAGTCGAGCGCTTCTCCCGCGCGGCTGATGCCCCGGTTGTAGAGAATGTCGAATTCGGCTTCTTGAAACGGCGGCGCCACCTTGTTCTTGACGACCTTGACCTTGGTTCTGGTGCCGATGACGTTCTCGCCGTCTTTGAGGTTGCCCGCGCGGCGAATTTCACACCGCACCGACGAATAGAACTTGAGCGCGTTGCCGCCCGTGGTCGTCTCGGGGTTGCCGAAGACCACGCCGATTTTCATGCGCACCTGGTTGATGAAGATGATGCAGGTGCCACTGCGGCTGACCGCGCCGGTCAGTTTGCGCAGTGCCTGGCTCATGAGGCGCGCCTGCACACCCATGTGCGAGTCGCCCATTTCACCTTCGATTTCAGCGCGCGGTACGAGCGCCGCCACCGAGTCGATGACAATCAAGTCGACCGCGCCGCTCCGCACCAAATGCTCGGTGATTTCGAGCGCCTGCTCGCCGGTGTCGGGCTGTGAAATGAGCAGCTCTTCGGTGCGAACTCCGAGCTTGCGCGCGTAGCCCACGTCGAGCGCGTGTTCGGCGTCGATGAACGCGGCGACCCCGCCGGCCGCTTGCGCTTGGGCAATGGCATGCAGGGTCATGGTCGTCTTGCCAGACGACTCGTTGCCGAAAATTTCAACGACCCGCCCCCGGGGAAAACCGCCGACCCCCAACGCGCGATCGAGCGTCACCGAGCCCGTCGGTATCGCACTGACCGGTGGCACTTCGGCGTTGTCTCCCAACGTCATGACCGCCCCCCGCCCGAATTGTTTCTCAATGGCCGCGACCGCCGCCGCGACCGCCTTCAACTTCTCTCCGATTTTGCCCATTCGACCGACCCGCCCTGTGTGTGTGTGCGCCGAACCATTCGGCGCGGCCCCAGGTGAGCAAGGCGCATGCCTTTGGTGCCTCGGGTGCGCCCACCGCCCACACCGTCTTTTCAACGAGACGGTACGCACACACTCCAAAGGCGCTTCTCGGTCGGTGCGAAAGCGCGTTTTTTTCGCCGGCGCTGAGTCGGTCGGTGAGCTTGGTGGTCTCAGCACGCTGAAGAAGTCACCCCTTCGCTGCGTGATAACCTCTGCAATGCTTCGACCCGAGTCGTCGGGCCCTCACTTGCATTGACCCCACCCGTGCCTGGAGTTTCTATGCTCACCGTCGTTGTCGCCTTGGCGCTCGCCGCCGAGCCACGCTTCTTGGGAGGCGTTGCCCCAGCGCCACTGACCACCAAGCCCATGGCGGTCGACGAAGCGCCCACCGAACGCGCCTGCTCGACCGAGACCCTGCGGGTGTCGACGGGCTGCCACTTCGACGCGCGGCCGGCCGCGGCGGTCTCGAACGACGATCGCGCTCGGCAGTCGAAAGACAACATCGTCTTGGCCGACCGCATTGGTCAGGGGTTGTGCCGTCAGCGCAATGCGCTCAAGGCCGCCGACCCGCGCGACGTCGAAAAGCGGGTGTTGCAATGCACGGCTCGGGTACGAACCGCGTCGCTGCAGTGTGACCTCGAGGGGGCCGAGGCCCTCATCGACACCACGGGGCGTTTCTCGACGTTGGCGCGCGGCTGTTACGCGGCGCTCGCCGAGGCCCTGCAACTCTCAGACGTGCCCTCGGTGCCGACCGAAGCCCCCCCGCCGGCCCATGGGCAACGCCAACGCCAACCCTCACCCACCACGGAGCTCTGAAGCCGCATGTCTCGCCCTTTGTCGGTTGCCAATTTCAGCGTTGTTGCCTGTGCGCTGGTGAGCGTTGGGTGCGCCACCGTGAGCGAGCGTCAGCCCGCGGCCGAAGCGTTCGCCACGGCCCAACCCCCCGACGCGAAGAAGCCACGCCGGGTCGCGTCGGCCGACGTCGCCGCCGACGACGACCAGGCGACGAGCGATGTCACCATCGCCCGGCCGAAGTCGCTCGAGAAGTGGGCGAAGGGCTTTCGCCGCCCGGTCGAATGCGCCGTCGGCGCGCGCGACTTGGGCAAGACCTACGGCCGTGACTACGGCTGGGACGCGCTCAAGGCGTGCGTGAACCGGGGCAGCTTCACGTTGCTCAAAGAGGTGCTCGACGTATGGGGCGAAGACCTGCGCACGCGCCCCGACGCCAGCCTCGTGTTGGCGCAAATCATCGCCACGCGCGGCGGCAATGTGGGCCAAGACCTGATCATGCTGCAAGAAAAGCGGGTGCCGATGTTCGAACTCAAGGCCGCGCTGAATTCGCCCCAGACGTTCAAAGGGCGGTACCTCATGTTCGTCGCGCGCATCGGAGACATGCAGACCAAGAAGGGCAAGGTCGAGCTCGCGGTGAATGAAATGACGCTCCAGGGGTCGACTGAAAATGTGTTGGTGGGGCGGCGCACCGGCACCTCGGCGAGCGTGTCGGCCAGCGCGGCCGGTCGGGTGGGGCCCTACAGCGCTTCGGGTTCGTACGCGGCGAGCGGCACCCGCGTCTCGGGCGACGTCGAAACCCGCTCGACGACCGAATTCGTCGAGTCGGGAGAAAGCGCCTTGGTTCGGCTCAAGCAAGCCGACCCGTTCTTGAGCACCGAGCGCAACTTCTTGTTTCTCGTTCGCTTCGACGGCGCGGTGGTGAGCGACGCCGACGGGGTCGAAGAAGAGGGGCGCAAGACCGCGCTCACCACCCTCGTCGCCTACTTCGACGTGCAGACCGGAGCGATTTGAAGCGACCGCGGGTTACGGCAGGCCGTATTTCTTGAGCAGCCGCTTGAAATACATGCGGTCGATGCCGGCGTTCGCCGCGGCCCGGCTCAGGTTGCCCTCGTGTCGTTCGACCATGGCCTGCAGGTAGCGCGACTCGAAGCGCTCGAGCAGTTGCTGCTTCTGTTCAAGAAATGGTTGGTCGAGCGTGAAGGCCTCGTCGGCCCCGGGGCCGGCCGTGTCGCCCAGGGCGGGTGGGGTCTTGTGGGCGGTGGGCCGCAGGTCTGAGTTCGGCGTCAATTGGTGGGAAAGCGCGAGCGACCGTTCGACGGCGTTGCGCAGCTCTCGCACGTTGCCCCGCCAGGGGTGTGAGCGCAGCTGCTGCCAGTGGTCTTCGTCGATGCCGTTGAGCAGCTCGGTGACGCGCGCTTCGTCGCCTCCCGTCGCTTGCAACATCAGGTGTTCGACGAGCAGTCGCAGGTCTTCGAGCCGTTCGCGCAAGGGCGGTATGCGCAGCCGCACCACGGCCAGGCGGTAATAGAGGTCTTCTCGAAATTGGCCGCGGTTCACGTCGCGCGCGAGGTCGCGGTGGGTCGCCGCCATGAGTCGCACGTCGATGGGTATGGCCTTGTCGCCCCCCACTCGACGAATTTCACGGCTCTCGAGGGCCCTCAGCAACCGCGGTTGCAGCTCGAGAGGCAGTTCACCGACTTCGTCGAGAAACAGCGTGCCGCCGTGGGCTTCTTCGAAGCAGCCGATCTTGCGCGAACTGGCTCCGGTGAAGGCGCCCTTTTCGTGACCGAAGAGCGCGCTTTCGATGAGCGTCGGCGCCACCGCCGCGCAGTCGAACACGACGTAGGGCTTGTCGGCGCGAGGCCCGGCTTGGTGCAACGCCCGGGCGACCAGTTCTTTGCCCGAGCCGCTCTCGGCTTGAATCAACACGGTGCTGTTCGAGCTGGCCAAGTGCGACAGCGTCTTGAACAACGCCCGCATCGCCGCGCTCTGCCCGACCAGGGGCCCGAAGTGGTTGGTTTCGGCCAAGGGTTGCTGCGCGTTGGCCGCGCTCGCCACCGCAATGCTCGACTCACCCAATTGAATGACGCCGCTCGACACAATGGCTTCGACCAAGCGGCTGCCCTGCCACCAGGTGCCGTTGGTGCTGCCCAAATCGCGCACCCGCACGCCCGCTTCTTCGGCTGACAGCTCGGCGTGCATGCGGCTGGCGGTCGCGTCTGAGAGCACAATGTCGTTCGCCGCGTTCGTGCCGACCCTCAGCGGGGTGCCCGCAAGCAGGTGAAAGACCCGGGGTTTTTGACCCGCGCCGGTGACCGTCAAGGTCCACTGGGCGATGCCTCGCCACGAGGGCGTCGTGCGCGGTTTGAACTTGGTGGTCAAAAGACCCATGTGAAGAAGCTGAAGACTATACACCACGGCCGCCCCCGACCAACTTGGCATAGGCTCGGCACTCATGGAGCCAGCGTTGGGCGACCCGTTGCTCGGCCGAAAATTCGTGTCGGGCCAGGTCGAAATTCAGGCCCCGTTGGGTGCTGGCGGCATGGGCCAGGTCTACCGCGGCTGGCACCACGGCCTCAAAGTACCCGTCGCGGTGAAGGTGATGCTGCCTCACCCCATGCAGCACGAGTTGCTCAAGCGCCTGCGGTTCGAGGCGGCGTCGTTGCGGCGGCTCAACCACCCCAACGCCGTGAAGCTGCTCGAGTCGGGTGTCGACCCAGTCGACGGGCTGTTCTTCATGGTCATGGAGTTGATCGACGGCCGCGACTTGGCTCGGCTCGTCGCCGGGGGCAAGCGGCTCGACGTGCCTCGCGCGTGTGGGGTCATGGTGCAGGCGCTCGCGGCGTTGCAAGCCGCGCACGCGCTCAACCTGCTCCACCGAGACATCAAGCCCGGCAACATCATGTTGACCCGGGTACGCGACCCGGCGTCGCCCGACGTGTTCGTCGACCAGGTGAAGGTGGTCGACTTCGGGCTCGCGAAGCAGACCGGCTCTGACGCCACCCAGCTGACGAACTCGGGGCTCGCGCCAGGCACACCGGGCTTCATGGCTCCCGAGCAGGCGCTCGGAGAGCCGCTCGACGCCCGGGCCGACGTGTACGCCTGCGGCGTCACGCTGTACCGCTTGCTCGCCGGGGCCATGCCGTTCTCGGGTGAGCCCACCGCCATGGTGCAGAAGGCCATGTTTCAAGAGCCCCCCTTGCTCGACGCGGTGCCCCCCGAGCTGGCCCGGGTCATTCGGTGGGCCATGGCGAAAGACCGCGATCAACGCTGCCCGTCGGCGAGAGCGTTGTCTGACGCTTTGGCGCCCTTCGCTTCGGGCACGGCGCTGGCGCCGCTCGACGCCGGCAAAGAATTTCAACTGGCGGTGCCCGCCGCACCTCCTCGCGCGAGTGACCGACCCACCCCGGTCGCCAGGCCGCGGGCCCCTGCGTTGCAAACGCCGTCGCCTGGCTTCGAGGTGAACCCGCCCGGGCTGCCGCAGCTGGCCCTCGAGCCCGAACGGCCGCGCGTTTCTTGGCGGGTGGTCGTGGGGGTGCTGCTCGCCGTCGGCACGTGCGTGCGGCTCGCCACCGCCAAGTCTCCCGAGCCGGCGCCGGTGCCTGCCCCCGCGCCGAGGCCCGCGCCGGTGGCCGCTCCGGCCCCGCCCGCCATTGTTTTGCAGTCGGCGGCCGCAGACGGGTTGCTCGCCGCCGAAGACGTGTTGCTCGCCGAAGCCGGGCGCCTCAAGGCCACGCCCGAGGCCGCGCGGTTGGTGTCGCGCGTGCTCCAGTTCGAGCGGGAGCGCTTCGCGCCTCCCGTGCCCTTCGTCGCGTCGTACCGGCTGCAACCCGGAACCTGGTCTGGTGACCTGGTGTGGGGCTCGGGTGGCCAGCCCAATGCCTTCACGCTCCGCTTCGACGTGGTGCGCGCGCCTTTCGTGGCGGGAGTCATGGAGTGGCCGGGCGCGAAGGTGGCCATTCGCGGCATCACCGTGGGCAACCAGGTCACGTTCGTCGAAACGGCGCCGCTCGGAGGCGTGCCCAGCGGCGCGTGGCGGGCGACCGGCGAAAAGCGCACCGTCTACCTCGACGATCAGTCGTTGCACGGGTTCGACCATTCGCGGCGAACCACGTTGACCGGGTTGTACTTGCCACCAGGGCCGGCGAACGGTGGCTCGACGTCAGGGCGAGAGCCGCTGTCGGCCCAAACGCTCAGTGCGTACATTGCCTGGCGGTCTCGGGCCAACGACGCGCTCGAGGCCAAGCTCACCGGCACCCCCAGTTCGGCGGGTACCGACCCGTGGCTCGAAAGGTGCCCCTTGGGCTCAGCCGACCAAGCCGCCGTCAACGCCGTGGTGGGAGCGCTGTTCGTTTTTCAGTTCACCGACCGGTTGCGCGTGTACCGAGACCCGAAGCCGAACCTGCTGCTCGAAGCTCGGGCGACCTACGGCGACGCCTTCGTCGACAGCGTGCTCTCGCAAGAAGGGCAGATGCTCGATGTCTGGTCACGCGCCCAAAGAACCGAAGTCGCCGGGCCCTAACCCCCCAGTGCGCCCGACCCCGCCGAACCTGCGCTTTGGGAGTGACGCGGGCACCAAACGAGTGCGCCCACGTTCAGCTCGGGTGAACCGGGGGCTCCTGCGAGCGCTTCTCGGCGACCCCGCCTGCCGCGGCTGGCGCGGTGGGGCCGATGTACGGCGGCACGAGGCCTTTGAGCGCGCGTTCGCTGCGTGACGCTTCGAGCGAATACCCGAGCCACGCCACCCCCAACCCCACGAAGGGTATGCCACCGACCGCCAGCATCATCATCGTCTCGAGGCTGCCTTCGAGCATCGCTTGCTGCACGGTCATCATCGCGGCGGCGGTCGCGAGCAGCGACCAGAAAATGACGAACAGCAACAGCGCGGTCGGTACGAACACGGTGACTTTCAGCTCCGACCCGCCGTCGATGGCGAAGACGCGCCCCTCGAGCACCGGCGCGAAACTGTTGCGAAACTGAACCCGCCGAACAATGCGAAAGGTCTCGGCTTTCACCTCACCTCGAAATTCGCGGCCGTCACCCCCACCGGGAAAATCGAACGCCAAGAGCGAGCCGGGCTTCACTTCGCGGTTGAGCGCTTCGCTCACCTGCTCGGGTCGCGCCATCGTGCGCAGGGTCAGTTCGCGCCGAAACAGAGCCATGCCCACCTCGTACTGCACGCGCCGCCGCGGGTCACTCCTTCGTTGGTGGGCTTGGGCGGGGCTCGGGTCAAAACGTCTGTTCGGCGAAATGAAAGAGCAGCCACGTCGGAGAAGCCGAGCGCGGGTTCACGACGATGGCGCCGTCGTCGTTGTGCGCGTGGCGGTGCACGAGGTGCACGCTCGACGCGTACGGCGGCCCGCTGCTGCTCGCGTACACCGACAGTGGCGCTCCCACCTCGAGCGCGTCGTATACCCGGGCCGAGGCGTGGGCCATGTCGAGCGACTCCCAACCGGCGTCGGCGTCGCTGTGCACGCCCAGCGTGTTCGCGTAGTCGAGCGTCAAACCCGGGTGCCAGCCCTCGGCGTAGTCGGGCGCCGGCAACGCGCCCAGCTTGGCCGCCAAGAAATACACGTTCGGGTCGGCCGACGTCGACCGCACGTTCACCACGAGCCGGTGAATGCCGGCGTCGCCGAGCGCCACTTGAATGACCAGGTGGTCGTCGTTTTCGAACGGGCAGTGCACGCCAGGCGGCACCACGGCGGTGACCCGGCCGTCGACCCGACCGAACGCCGCCGTGAAGCCCGTGCCGAATTCGGCCGCGCAGGTGTCTGACTTGAGGCCCGCGTCGGCGGCTCCCGCGTCTTCGAGGTCGGGGCCCGCGTCAAGGCCCGCGTCGGCGAGGTCGGTCGCGGCATCGGCCGGCCCGAGCCCCGGGGTCGCGCCGCAAGCGGCCAGCGTCACCAGCACCACGAATGAGCAGAAGCCGCGCACGAAGGGGCCTTTGCCACACTCGAACGCTCAAATGAAGTGTCGGCCCGCCCGCCAGGCCTCGTCGAGCCGCACCTTGAGGCCTCGGCACACCAAAATCGGCCGCCGCTTCTCGTAAGGCATGGCGTAGGGCGACTCCAGCCGGCCGTGCTCTTCGCACGTGCGAAACGCTTCGAGCGCTCCCGCGGCACCCTGGCCCACCACAATGGCCACGTCGAGCGTTTTGGGGCGAATGCCCCACAGGTAATACGAGTTGTGCTGCGAAGCCGCCGGCGGCAACCCGAGGCGTGGCCCGTAGTAGTCGAGCGCCGCGGCCTCTCCGTAGTTGTCGGTGACAATCGCCGCGACCGCGCGCTCGTCGGGGCTGAGCGCCGAATACGCGTCGGCGACTTTTTGGGTCAGCTCTTCCCACCCGAAGCGGTCGGCGAAGAACTGAGGCAAGGGCCCGAGGTCGGTGCGCTCTTCGGCCCGAGGCCTGTGGCCGAGCGCTTCGGTGAAGGCGATGAATGTGTCGACCGGCAACACCGGCATGGCGAAGGGGCTGACGAGCAATTGCCCCAAAGCGACGAGCCCGCCCGCCACGCCCACCGCCCAGCGGTACCTGACGCGCTCGAGCCCTACCGCGCCCGCCGCCAAGAGCGGAGCGACGCCGGCTTGAGGTAGGAGGCCTTGCCCCCTTGCAGGGCGATGACCGCGAACGCCACGACGTAGATGACCGCGAGTGGTCGCGCCCGAACCTGCTGGGGCCCGAAGAGCAGGGCGAGCCCCGCCAACCACACCGGCGCGCTCACCGGGCCCAGTTCGAGTACCTGACCCCAGGCGAAAGCGCCGAGGGTCAACGGCGCATTCTTGAACCGGGTCGCGTTGGCCATGAACTCCAACGTCGGCCAGTCGTGTCGCACTTGCCACACGAGGCACGGCAGGTTGATGGCCACCGCGAGGCCCGCGCCGGCCCACGGTGGCCAGCCACGCAGGTGCGAGCGCAGCGGGGTGACGACGAGCGCGACGCCCAACCCCGCCACGAAGAAGAGCAGCGACCATTTGTTGAGCAGCCCCACCCCCACCACGGCCCCGAGCCACAGCGATTCACGGGGGCTTGGGCCGGTCGACAAGCGAAGAGCGGGTAGCGAAGCCCGAAGGCCAACTCGGCGAACACCACCGCCACCGACAGGGCGGCGACGGCGTTGTGCTGGGTCGGTGGTTCTGGGCTCATCGTTCTTCAGGCCGCACGAATGAGCCCGAAGGCAATTGCCGAAAGCCCAGTCATTCTCGCGTCGTTGGTCACTTTTCGGTGCGGCGCCCACCGGAGTGCACACCGAGCGCGGGGTGGCGAAACGGTCAGGTCGCCACGCAACGCCGACTTGGTTTCGCGGCGGTTGGTGTAACTTGCGCGCGTTCACGTGTTGCCAGCCCTCGGTTCTCCCATTTTCGCGGTGCTCACCTTCGTCGCCGGTCTGGTGATGCTGCGGCTCAACCTGTGGCGCGCGTGGCTCACCCTCAACCCCGCCTCGATGCGTCTGGTCGTCGAAGACCCGGGCCCGGTGAGTCAGTTGCCCCATTCGCTCGAGGCGACGCACGACGCGCTGCTCGCGTTGGGCTTCGTGTCGTTGGGCACCCACCTCGAGCACCCGCGCTTCGGCCTGGCGACCCTCATGTACGACTACGCCCACGCGCACGACGGCGTGTTCGCTTCGCTCTTCGAAGCGCCGCGCTGGGGCGTTCGGTGGGGGCGTGGCTTGGCGTACGTGCCGAGATCTGAAAGCGAGGGCCCGGCCGCCCGGTTGGTGCTCACGAGCCCCATGGCCAACGGCGGGTTCGTCGTTTCGGCCAACGCCCGCCGCCCCGGAGCGAACGTGCCCGGCCGCTATTTGAGCGGAGCCATCGAGGGTGTTTCGGCCGACCGCTTGTTCAAAGCGCACCTTCGCCGGTTACCGCAGTTGGGTGCGCCCCAAGCCGAATGGACCATCGACGGTCGACTCCACGCCGCCAAGACCTGGCATTGCGAAGTTGGAAAAACCGAGTTGCGTCAACAGCATGCAGTTGGCCTGTTGTGGACGCTCGGCGCACTTGGCATGGTGGGAGCTTCTTTTTTGGGCAACACCGGGCCGACTCCATGAAGAGCATTTCAAAAACAGAAGAAGTCTATTTTCTCTCGGGCAAGCGAACCGCGTTCGGTACCTTCGGTGGCTCGCTCAAAGATTTTTCAGCCACCGACTTGGCGGTCGAAACGGCGAAGGCCGCGCTCGCCCAGTCGAAAGTGCCCGCCGCCGACGTGCAGCACGTCGTCTACGGCAACGTCATGCAGACCAGCCCCGACGCCATTTATTTGGCGCGCCATGTCGGGCTCAAAGCGGGCGTGCCCGTGCCCGTGCCGGCGCTCACCGTCAACCGTTTGTGCGGGTCGGGCTTTCAAGCGTTCGTCAATGCCGCCGAGCTCATGGTGACCGAGCAGGCGCACGTCGTGCTCGCCGGCGGCACCGAGTCGATGTCACAGGCCCCTCACGTGGTGCGTGGCGCGCGTTGGGGCTTGGGGTTGGGCAAGAGCGGCCTTGAAGACACCCTCACCGTCGGCCTGTTCGATTCGTACGCCGGCATACCCATGGGCCTCACCGCCGAAAACCTGGCCGAGCAGTACCAATTGACCCAAGACCAGGTCGACGAATTCTCGGTGCTCTCGCAAAAGCGGCACGCGGCCGCCGCCGAGGCCGGCCGGTTCACCGAAGAAATCATGCCGGTCGAACTGAAGTCGAAGAAGGGGTCGACCCTGTTCTCGAAAGACGAACACGGCCGCCCCGACTCGACCGTCGAGGGTTTCAAGAAGCTGCCCAAGGTGTTCAAGAAAGACGGCGTCATTCACCCCGGCGCCGCGTCGGGCATCAACGACGGGGCCGGAAGCGCCGTCATGGCCACCCGCAGCTACTGCGACAAGAAGGGGCTCAAGCCGCTCGGTCGCTTGGTCAACTGGGGCGTCGTCGGCTGCGACCCCAAGATCATGGGCATCGGCCCCGCAGGCGCCATTCGCCAATTGATGGAGCGCGCCCAGTTCAAGCTCAGTGACATCGACCTGTTCGAAGTCAACGAGGCCTTCGCGCCGCAATACCTCGCGGTCGAAAAAGAACTCGGGCTGCCGCGCGACCAAACGAATGTCAACGGTGGAGCCATTGCCGTCGGGCACCCGTTGGGCGCTTCTGGCGCTCGCATTACTTTGCATTTGTTGTACGAACTGAAGCGACGAGGCGCGAAGTATGGCGTCGGCAGTGCATGCATTGGCGGCGGTCAAGGCATCGCCGTACTTGTGGAGGCCATGTGAGCAACGACGTGTTGGATGCGAAGGCATTGCGTGAACGAGCCAAACAGCTCGCCGAGCAGCGCCGACTCGAAGCCAAGAATCGCAAGCGCAAGTGCGCGCTTTGCGGCATCGAGGAAAATGAGAAAGCGCCCTTCGTGGCGCACCCCGACGGCATTGGGCCCACCTGCAAAGAACCCAGCGTCTGCGAACACCACCGCGCCGCGCAGAATCGACCGCCGTTGCCGAGATAGTCGCGCAAGTTTTTCAGACTTTGTCGTCGAATGCCCTCGGCTGCGCTGTCGCAGCCCGTCGGCGTTTGATGTTGCAAAAAGAAACGCCTCTCCGATGACTCAGGGGCTAATCGGGTGGGGCGGAGTGCGGGAATTCGGGCGCGTAGTGAACAATTGCCATTGGTGCGGGTCGGGAGTGGCTCGAGGAGGGCTCGAGCGTCAACTCAACGCCGCGCGTTTTCACGCCGGCCAATTCGAAACGAAGAGGTTGTGTTCATGGCTGCACCTGAACTTTCATTCAATGCCATCAAGGTCTTCTCGACCACGCTCGCTCGCGACCGTGAGCAAATGGGAGAGAACATCACTCGGTGGCTCAAAGACAACAGCGGCATCGAAATTGTCGACAAGGTCGTCACTCAGAGTTCTGACAAAGAATTTCACTGCCTGACCGTGACGATTTTCTACAAGTCGAAGCCGGCGGCGGCGTAGCGCCCACGGCCTTCAAGGGAGTTCTGTGGCGCGGGCTCGATTTCAGTTACCGAGGTTTCAGAGCGCGGCCTCGGTACTGACCGCGATCATGGTGGTGGTGTCGGTCTTGGTGGCGCTCGTGCCCAAGCTGGGGCCTTTCGTCGAATTCGCGCCGCTCCACTTTCTCTTCACCCCGTGGACGGCGCTCACCTACGGCTTCGTCGCCAACGACCCCATCGGGGTGATTTTCGGCGTGCTCATCATGTTGGGCTTGGGCGCGGCGCTCGAGCGACAGTGGGGCTCCCGCCGGTTCGTCGTCTTTTCATTGGGCGTCACCGCCGCTGGCGCTGTGGCCACCTGGCTCGTCTCGCTCGTTTGGGCGCGGGTGTCGCTCAGCGCGTACGGCGGGTCGACGGTCATGACCGGTGCGCTCTGGGTCGCCTACGGCTTGGCCGTGGGAGCCGGGCAGTCGAACTTCTGGGGCTTGCCGGTGACCGGCAACCAACTCGCGCTCATCGGGGTCGCGTTCGTCGCGCTCAACGCCGCTTTTTCGAGCATCGTCGTGGTCATGCCGTCGGCGTTCGCGCTGGCTTTCACCTATTTGGCGTCGCGCGGCTATTCACCCACCAACGCCTGGCTCGCGTTTCGAAGCTGGCAGTTGACCCGTCAGCTCAACCGGCGCAGCAACCGGCTCAAAGTCATTTCGGGCGAGAAGCGCAACATGCCGAACGACTCCGACCGGTATTTGCACTGACGGCGACAGGCAGGTCGGGCCACGCGCTTCAGGCGGCGGCCCGGTGCACGAACTCGCTCACCGCGCGGCGATCGTCGGCCGCGATTTCGTCACCCGCGAACTTCACTCCGAACCCCTGCAGAATGCCTCGCTGGTCGCGATCGACGCGCGCGATGTTGCCAACCAAGGTGCAAAATTTGGCTCCGTCTTGAAACGGCAGCGCTACCGCCACCCGAATGGGCGTGCCCTCTCGGGCCGGCTCGCGCGTCTTCAAGTACAGCCCGCCAATCGACAAATCGCGAATGAAGTCGCGCACGTAGCGGTTGCCGATGCGGCAGTGCGCCGCCAACGAAACCGCGACCCGCGGAGCCAAGCGTTTGTCTTGAACCTTCATGTAGGCACTCCGGCGTGCGTGAACGACACTCGGCCGAAACGTGCGCGAAATGGGCGACCGTTGTCAACTGTGTGGCATGACTTCGAGCGTCAACTGCGCACCGCAGTGGGCGGCCGACCGCCTCGGTTACCGACCCTCGGCTTCGACCACCACGTTCTGTACCGCGTGCCGGTAAATGAAGATGCGCTCGGTGTTGGTGCGGTTGTCGGCCGGCACCACGAAGAAGCCGAGGCTCGCGTTCTTTTGGTCGCGCGAGAAGCCAGCCACCTGCCGGCCGTCTTTGAACGTCACCCGTACTTTTTGGCCTTCACCCGCTGGTGCGCGGGCCCCTGGCGCCAACATGAAGAAAATCGCCTTCACCCGGGCCCGCGGCAGGTTCTCGACGCTCGTTCCCTCGAGCACCACGGTTTCGGCGCCCAAGTTCGCTTCTCGAATCGAACCGCGCTTCACCTGACCTTCGACGGTGTGAAGAATGACGCGGTGTTCACCGCTGACCAGAATTTGAACCGAGTCTGAACTGACGAAGGGGGCTCCGGAGCGGTCGAAAGGGTCTTCGACCGGCTTGGGGGCCGTCACCGGGGTCGCCGCCAGGGGGGTCGCGACTCGAGTATTGAGCGGCGCCGCCGAACTCGGCGCCGGAGCGACGGCCACGACGGGCGCCACCGGCTTCGGAGGCGGCGGCAGGGGGGCGGGGGCAGCGGCGCAGGTTCGATGACCCGAGCCGGTTTCGGCGCGGCGGGTTCGGCGGCTGGCGCGAACGACATCGGGCGGTGGGTCGACGCCGGCGGCGTCATCGCCTTGATGGCTCGGTTGCCCGACTGCGAGGGTATTTCAGAGTCCCACGTGAGCTCGGGTTGCGGGGCCGAGGGTGCGACGGGAGGCACTTCTTCTTCGAGCACGATGCCCTGAACGATGTCGCCCCCGTCGTCGGCCAAGACGTCGACTTCGACCGTCGGCATCGCCACCGAGCGGTCGACCGCGTCCCACTTTTCTCCGGTGGAGGTGAGGCCCGGCTCGTTGATGAAGTCGGCGTTCGACGCGAGCTCGAGCTTCTCTTCGACCACCGGCGTCGCTGGCGCTTCTCGGGTGTTGGTCGCCAACGCGGCCAGAGACGACGAATCGACCGCGAAGGGCCCACTGTCGTCGAGGTCAACCTCGAGCTGTTCGGTCTGGTTCGTGTACGCGACGAAGTCTGACGAGCTCGCCAGCTCGACCCGTTCGCTCGCCGAACCGCTCAAGTCGAGGGGTTTTTCTTCGGGTATCGGTCGGTCGTCGAGCTGCGCGGGCGATTCGACGATTGGCACGTTCGACCAGTCGTCGGCGAAGCCCACCGGCTGCTTCGCCGCCGGGGTCACCGGCTCGCCCAGCGGTATGGCCTTCGCGGGGGCCGCCGGTATGCCCAACGTCGCCAAGCGCGTCACGTCGGTCGACGGCTCGGGTTCGAACTCGGCCATGGGCAATTCGGGCTCGGGCGCTTGAATCGGCACCTCGGGCCCAATCGCCAAGGCGTCGAGCGCCGACATGGTTCGCTTGGGCGGCGGCGGCGTGAGCACCGGCAAGTCTTCGAGTGACGGCGCGAAGGTCGGCGCCGACGGTTCGGCCGCGGGCTCAGGTTCAATCGTCGGCAGGTCGTCGAGCGCGGGGGCAAACGCCGTGTGGCTCGACGTTGGCTCGTCATGCGTCGGTGAACCCAAGGCGTCGCTCGGCGCTCCGAAGGCGTCGCGGGTGGGCGCGGCCACCACGCCCGAACGCTTCAGGCTCACCGAGGAGTCGTCGGCCACCGGTACCACGTCGTCGAGAAGGTGGTCGGCCGACGAAGGGCTCGACGTGGCGGCGCTCGGAGTCGGGCCGGCCGCCTCGAAAGACGACTGGGGTATCGTCGCGCGCCCGTCGTCGAGCATTGACCTCAACACCGCCGATTCGCTCGACAGCGTGGGCGCCGGGCCGGGCATCGCCGGCATGGTGCCCGACGGCGTCATGTCGACGTCAATCGACGGCAACTCGCCGGTCGCTGGTATTTCGACTTCGTCGAGCGGTGCGCCCGCCGCGACCGGGAGTTCAGACTCGGGGGGCTCGACCGGCGGGCCCAGGTCGGGCTCCGGGTTGCCTCGCGCGAGAATCACCGGAGCGGGCGCTGGTATCGGCGTGAGAAACGCGGGCTCGGCCTTCTTCGTGTGTACCGGGTAGACGCGGGTCGGTAGGTCGTCGAGCGCTCCGGCCTCGAACATCGGCCCCGACAGGCTGGCGCTTGGGTTCGCCGACTGGTCGAGCGAGGCGATCTCCATTGGCAGCAGCCGGGCCGCGTGCGTGTCTTCTTCTTCGGGCGGAGCGAACTGAGAGATCAGGCTCGCCGAAGTGAGCGGTGCCGGCTTCGCCACCGGCACCGGAGCCGCGCGGCCATCGCCGCTCCGATGGTGGTCACTGGCGCTGGCGGCTCGCTGCTCGCCGGCGCGGCGGGTGCCGCCGCCGTCAACGCGATGGAATGCGGCCGATTTGCGTCGGCGGGGGCATGTCGTTCTCGAGCGAGCCGAAGTCTTCGAGCGCGACCTCGGGCACGCGTGAATGAACGGCAGGCGCGACTTCAACGACGGGAGCGACTTCGAGCACCTCCGCTGACACTTCGACCGCTTCGCTCTTGACCGACTCGGCTGAAACTTCAATGAGCGGCGTCAGGGGTGGCAGGTCGAGGAGCGCCGACGGTTTCGCGGTTGCCCCTGGCGTCGGCGCATCGAGCAGCGACGACACGCTGGTACGGCCGAATGACGACGGCGACGACGGTTTTGGCAGTGGCGCGGGTGCGTCGAGGAGCGATGAGACGTTCGACCGGCCCGAGACCGAAGAAGGTGACGACGGTTTGGGGGCCGCCGGTGCGTCGAGCAATGCCGAGGTGCTCGACCTGGGCACCGACGACCCAAGCCCTGAGCGAAGCCCCGAGGGTGCCGCCGCGGTGGTGAAGGTGGCTCCGGGCGCCGACCCACTCGAGCCCGGTTCGTCGTCGAGCGAAAGCGCGTTGCGCAGCGACGCCATGGCGTCTTCGCCCGACTTCGCTCCACTGGGCGAGGAGGCGACGGGCGACACTTCGTCGTCGGCGACCTCCATGACGTCGTCGGCCGAAACTTCGAGCGGCCCATCTTCGACCGCGACGGCCGGTGCGGCGACGGGCGCCTCGGCCGCAGCAACCGCGAAAGCGGGTTCGGCCGGTGGTTTCGGGCCGACTGCGGTCGTCGGCTCCGGAGGCAACTCGGGCATCGGCGCCGCGGTCGGGGCGGCGGGCTGCTGCTGGTCGGGCCACGCAGTGCCCGCGTAGTCGGCGGGTGCGGCGGGGTAGCCAGGCTGTGCAGGGTAGCCCCACTGCGGTTGGGCGGGCGCGTTCGGGTCGTACGCCGGTTGTTGGCCGGGCCACGGTTGCTGCTGCGGCCACTGCTGGTAGCCCGGCGCAGGCGGGTAGCCTTGGTAGTATTGCCCCGTCGCGGGGTCATAGCCCGGCGGGTACGGGTACCAGTTGCCGTCTTGCGCGTAGTACCCCTGAGGCTGCGCGGGTGGGGGGTACCACCCCGGCGCGGCTTGCTGCTGGTAGTCGGGGTACGCGTATTGCCCGGTCGCTGGGTCGTAGCCGGCGGGGTACGGGTACCAGTTGCCGTCTTGCGCGTAATAGCCCTGCGGTTGTGCTTGCTGTTGACCGACGTCGACTCCCAGAGCTTGGGCCAGCTCGTACCAACGTTCTTCTTCAGCAGGCGTGAGGCCATTCGTCTTTCTCGTTTCGTCGAGAAAGCGAAACTCTCGCATCGCCGCTTGGGTGTCAGACATAGGGCGGCTGCAGCATAACCGTTTGACGCAATTGGTGAAATTCTGCGTTTTTCCCAAACTGGGAGGTGGTGTGGGGCTGGTGCGCCCATTCTGGGCTGCCGGGCGTCGCACAGGTGTGCAACCACTTGCACCCTCACGGGGCGCTTTTTGCGTTCGAATTCAACCGCTTGGCGGCGGCATGCCGGGTGAAACCCCGCCGGCCGTGCTTGCCTCTTTGCTCATCGTCTCGTTGGCCGCCGCCCCCACCGCACCGTCAACGACCTCGGCCGAAGCGACGGGCGCGCGGCTGCTGGCGCGGTTCGACGGAGTCGTGGTGCCCGTGGTGAGCCAGCTTCGCAACGGCGCGGCGCTGTTGGCCAGCGACACCCAGGCGCTGCGGCCGTTGGGCGTGGCCCTGTTGGCCGAGGCCGCGCTCGACGCGCTGAGCCTCGGCTTGGCGGTGGTCGGCCTGCTGTTCGAGCGACGGCCCTTCACCTGGCGCTGGCCCCTGTCGTCGAAGGCCGGCGGCACGGTGCTGACGGTCGACGTTTCGGCGGGCGCCAAGCGAGCGCTCACAGAACTGGCCCCACCGGGTGTTTCAGCCGTGCTGGGCGCCACGGTGACGGTGCGGTTTTGAAGCGCCACGCCGAACCCTCAAGGGGCGGTCAGCGCTCGCTTTTGAAATCGCTCGCGAGGCCCTCTTCGAACGCCGCCAGGTCGCGGCCGAAGTGGCTCAAAAACGCGCGGTCGAACGGCACGCCCGAGCCGACCTCACGAATCAGCGCCACCACGTCATGCACGCTCGTCTTGGCCGCCATCGCCCGAACCGCCATGGCGGCGTAGGCATACGCCACCCGGGGGTTGCGCTGGGTCACCAGCGGGTCTTGCCGCATGGCTCCAAGCGAAGGCAACGAATGCGTCAACGCCAGGCCCCGCAGCGCGGCGCGGTCTTGTACCGGAGCGGCGTCGCCTCCTTCGAACTGCCATTCGACCCACTCGGCGAGGCCTTCATTGAGCCACACGGGCAACCGTTCGGCGTGAAACCCGGTCAGCTCATCGACCACGCCGTGCAGGTATTCGTGCACGAGCGTCGCTTGTTGGGCGGCGTTCAGCTCGGCCGAGTCGTTGAGCCGAATGGCGTTGTTCGAATACACGCCGGCCACGGCGAGCGCGGCCCAAGGGCCCAGGTGCTGGGCGAATTCGGCCCGGGTGTACAGAATCACATCGAGCGGCGCTTCGCGGGCCCGGCCGACGTACCGGGTCGACGCCTGGGCCGCCGCCTCGAGCGCCGCCTGCACCCGCCCTTCGTATTCGGCGCGTTGCCCGAAGTCGCGCTGCCCGCCGAAATAGCGAAAGCGAAATTGGGCGTTGCCGCGCACCCGCAGGCCCTCGGCGTCGACGCTCGACTCGAAACTTCGCCCCGAAACTGGCCGCTCGCTCGAGGCCGGCGTGTGGGCAGGGCCCGTGGTCGCGAGCAGCGACTGCGCCTGCGCAAACTCCGGAGAGGCTTTCGGCACTTTGCGCCACGCCGCCTGGGCCTTGCCGAACTCGCCCAGCTCGGCCAACACGCGACCCCATTCGAGGGCGAGGCGCCCGTCGCGCGGGGCCGCGGCCGTGGCCCCTCGCAGCAGCGCTTCGGCCGAGTCGAGCTGCTGCGAGGCCCGCGCCGCGCTCGCCGCGCAGAGCGTGCGTTCGGGCGTGTTGGCGAACGCGACGGCCAGTTCACCGAGCGAAAACGCGAGCACCTCGTCGCTGCCAGCCAGGGCCGAACACGCCGCGGCGGTCGCTCGGGCAATGGCCTCGCGCTCGGCTGGGCCGTACCCGCTCGGCTTCGCTTGCGCGAACTCGAGGTAGAGCGTCTCCCATTCTTCGTTTTGCGCGAGCGCCGTGGCGTGGGCCGCGCTCGGCTTGCCCGCGTGAGCCACCGTCGCCGCCACCAGCACGGCCCCGGCGGCGAGGGCCCCGAGCCGGCGCGGGTTCAAAACGCCCAGCGGTTGAGAATTTTGCCGAAGTCGGCCAATTCTTCGCGTTTCTTGCCCCGGCTGTCGACGAACTTGTCGTTGATGAGCGCGAGCCGCCGGCTCAGCACCTGCGCCAAATTCGCGACGACTTTGAGCGCGGCGAGGCTGTTGCTCTTCAGCAGCTTCTGCACCCGCTTCGACGGCACTTTGAGGTAGCGCACGTCGGTCTGGGTGGTGGCGGTGGCCGACCGGGTGTCGACCGTGCCCACGAGGCTCATTTCGCCCAAGACCGAATGCTGGCCCACCGTGGCCAATTCGATGCCGCGCTTGGTGACGGCGACCTCGCCTTCGAGAATGACGAGGAGCGAGTCTCCCTCGTCACCCTCGGCGAACAATTCGGTGCCGGCGGTGGCGCTCTGTTCGACGGCCACTTCGAAAAACTCGGCGGCCTCGGGCACGGTCAGCCCCTGAAAAATGGGTATCTGCACGAGCTTTTTCAACAGCGACGCGGCAATGGCCATGGGTCGGTTCCTTCACACCAAATGAAGACGCTGCGGTTAGATGCCTCGGAGCACGGTGGCTTTGCCCACCCGGCCAATGGCCAAGACGTACGCGCTGGTTCGCAAGGGCAGGCGCCGGGTGCGGCTGATTTGCCCGACTTTTTCGTAGGCTTCTTTCATGACCCGCTGCAGCTCACCGTTGACCCGCTCTTCTTCCCACGTGACGTGCTGCAGG
>JBGAIY010000081.1:0-22653 GCA_044225205.1 Myxococcaceae bacterium
GAGGCGACACGATGCGAGTGATGGTCGTTGACGATGAAGCAGAAGTTCGAAGCGTCGTAGCGCGAGCGCTCCGGGCTGATGGGCACGCCGTGACGACCGCGGACGACCTCCAGACGGCTCGGCGGCGCGTCGCCGAGGGCATCGACCTGCTCGTCCTCGACCTCCGCCTCGGTGATGGTTTTGGTCTCGAGCTGTGTCGGGAGCTCCGGGCTGAGGGCGCTTCGATTCCCATTCTGGTGCTCACGGCGCTGTCCCAGGTTGCGATCCGCGTTGAGGGCCTCGACGCGGGCGCAGACGACTTCCTCGCCAAGCCATTCGCGGTCGCCGAACTCCGCGCTCGGGTTCGTGCGCTGGGCCGGCGGGGTTCGCTGCCGCGCGGCTTGTCGTACCGGAGCGATGATGTGCAGCTCGACTTCGCGGGCCGCCACGCGACTCGCGCAGGGCGGACGGTCGCCATCACCTCGAAGGAGTGGGCCATTCTCGACGTCCTCGCACGGCGCGCGGGTCGGGTCGTCTCTCGCGGCGAGTTGCTCGAGAGCGTCTGGGGCGAGGCGAGCGAGACCGCGTCGAGCAGTATGGAGGTGCTCGTTGGCAGGCTGCGCCGAAAGCTGGGCCCCGAGCTGATTCGCACGCTCCGCGGCGAGGGCTACGCGCTCGCAGAGGAGCGCCGCGATGGCCGGTAGCATCGTGCACCGGGTCGCTCTCGGCGCTGCGCTCGCGGCCTCGGCGGCGGCCCTCCTTGTCGCGTTGACGACGACCGTGGTGGCCAGCCTGGTGTTGCAGCGAGCCGAAGACCGTCGCTTGGAGGAGGCTGCGGTGACCTTCGCCGATGAGCTCGGCAAGGAAGGCGACGGTCTCGAGGCCATTCGTCAGGTCCTGCACGATGAGGCTGCAGAGATGGGGCACACAGGGATGCTCCTCGCCGTCTACGACGCCAGCGGCACCTTCGTGAGCGGCGAGCGCATTGTTGAGCTGCCGGCTTCGACTGGGTGCGCAACCCTTAGCGCGCGCGCACTGCGGGTCTGTCGGGCCTCCTCCTCGAATGGACTCTGGGCCGTGGTTGGCGGTGCGCACTCGCAGCCGCTGCCAATGCTCGCCGGTTCTGCCTTCCTCGCTGCGCTTCTTGCAGCGGCGCTGGCCTGGGCCGCGAGCCGGCCCCTCTCTCGACGCGTTACTGCGCCACTGACGAGGCTGCGGGAGCGCATCGCCGAGCTCGAGGTCGACGCTCTGACGCAGTCGACTCTCGGTAACGATGAGAACGTCGCGGAGGTCGATGCATTGCGTACGACCATCGCGAAGCTCATCGCTCGCGTGGACCGAGCGCTCTCACAAGCGCAACGCTTCGCGGCCAACGCGGCTCACGAGCTGCGCACGCCCCTCACGACGATTCAGACTGAGCTCGAGTTGCTCGTCGAGGGGACTGTCGAATCGACGGCCCGCGAAGGCGCCGCTGTTGCCCACCGAAAGGTGGCGGAGTTGTCGACGCTGGTGGAGCGGCTGCTGATTCTCTCCCTGCCGAGACACTCAGCGCCCAACGGCGATGAGGTCGTATCGCTCCGCGACCTCGTCGAGGACGTGGGCCAGTCCCTGCCGACGGCCGACCGGGCGCGGCTTCAAGTGACGGAAGGCGATGCGCTCGTCCGGGGGGATGCCGTCCTCCTCCAAACCATGGTGGCCAACGGCGTCGCGAACGGGCTGAAGTTTGGTGACTCCGTGAGGGTCGAGGTGTCTCGCGCGGGCGAGCACGCCGTGCTTCGCATCGATGATGATGGGCCAGGAGTCAGTCCCTCGGAGCGCGAGACCGTGTTTGAGCCCTTCTTCCGAACGCAAGAAGCGCTGAGCCGGCGGATTCCCGGCCATGGACTCGGTCTTGCGTTGATTCGTCATGTCGCGGAGGCCCACGGAGGGAGCGCTACCCTGACTGACCCGCCCGCGCGCGGTGCGAGCCTGGAGATTCGCCTGCCGCTTGACGCCGCGGACACCCGCCAAGATTAGTGGCGAAGCGCCGCTCGGCTTCGCGGAGCCGAGGGAGAACCTCCTCATCGAGTTCGACGAGGATGTCCTGACCGCCGACGACTCGACTTCGACTGATCGCAGCGACCGATGGGGTCCCCATTCACGCCGGGACGGCGCGAACTTGATCGAGCTGGCCGATCAATTCTGAAGCGTCTCCGTGGGTTACGATGATCTGGCCGGCGCGAACGAAGTTGTGGTGGCCAGAAAACCCCGCAGAGAGTGGTTCGCAGCTCGCGCCCTGCGCGGAGCAACTCCAGAGCGTCTGCCAACCGGCAGGCGCTTTTTTGTTAACTGGTGGTCGGCGTTCTTCCCCGAGGGAAGCGCTCTCTTTCCCGCCCCGCCGAGAATCTCAATGAGCTCGGCGTTTTGGACGGAGATCGCCGTTCAACAGCTTCTGCTAAACGCTAAACGTTTGGGCCTTGGAACCCATCGGAATTACGAGTGGAACACTGTCCCTCGGTGTGTAGGACTGGAGTTGACCCGGTTCGAGAGAGTGAATTCGGCTTCCGTGGTCAAGCCGCCTTCTTGTGTTTGAGCTCGTAGTGTTCGGTGAGTTGTAGTCGATTCCTGAATGACGGCGACGAGGGTTGTACCAGCCTTCGATGTAACGAAAGACGGCCATTCTTGCCTCGGCATGGTTGCGAAATGAGCGACGGTCGATGAGCTCTTTCTCGAGGCTGCCGAAGAAGCTCTCGCACATCGCATTGTCATAGGCGTCTCCGACGGAGCCCATTGAGGGCCGTACGCCCGCTTCTGCGCATCGCTTCCCGAAGGCAACCGACGTGTATTGGGTGAGTTCAACCCATCGTTGCAACACCGGGCTTTTGGAGAGAGCGTAGCTGCTCTTCGAAGACTTCGGCGGGGGTTTTCCAGTTGAGGTTTTTTCGGGGCCGGTTGTTCAAGGTGAGTGCGACTGCTTCGAGAGCGTCGGCGGTCCAGCGGGACAGGTCGGTGCCTTTGGGGAAGTACTGCCGAAGCAGCCCGTTCGTGTTCTCGTTCGTCGGTCGCTGCCAGGGCGAGTGCGGGTCGGCGAAATACACCTTCGTGCCGGTGTGGAGCGCGAATTGGGAGTGCCCGGCGAGTTCCTTACCGCGGTCCCAGGTGAGGGTCTTACGCAATTGCTGGGGTAGTTCGGCCAGCGAGGCGGTCAGCGCGGCGTTCATCGCGACCGCCCCGTAGCCGCCAAGCGCCGGGCCGTTCTTCATCATGGGTTTTTCACCCCAGCCCTCCAGCCGTGGGAGATGCACGAGGACGGTGGAGCGGCTTCGCCGCTCGACGAGGGTGCCGATTGCGGAACGGCCAGTGCCGATTATCAGATCGCCTTCCCAATGACCTGGGACCGCTCGGTCCGCGGCCTCCGCGGGGCGCTCTGAGAACACGACATCCGCGGTGACATGGCCTTGCGGCCGATTCTGCGTTCGTGCTCGAGGTTGTCGCAGAGCGCGGCCGGTGCGCAGACAGGCCACCAGCTCCCGCTTGAGCGCGCCGCGCCCCTGAATGAACAGCGACTGGTAGATGGCCTCGTGGCTGATGCGCATGGATTCATCACCCGGGTAGTCGATCTTGAGCCTTCGCGAGATCTGCTCTGGACTCCACGCGATAGCCCATCTCCTGTCTTGGCGATGCGGCTTGTTCAACCCCTTCCATGCCGGTGGTTGCGGCCCAGCGACGATTGTCCCGTCGGGCCCTCGAACGCTCCCGGAGAGCCGCTCCTGCACGTACTCACGCAACCTCGCGTTGGTTACGAGCTTCGCGACCTTCGCGCGCTTCGCGGCCTGTTGCGCCTTCCACTGCGCGACCAGCGCCCGGTATTCTTGCTTGCCGCACCTCGTTGCCGCATTGCGGCGCAGTTCGCGCGAGATGGTTCCGCCATCGCGTCCGATTCTGCGACCGATTTCTCGCACACCGACGCCCTGAGCGCGAAGTAGCGCAATCTCCTCGCGCTCAGCGAACGACAGGTAGCGGCCGGTAGGCTCGTCCAAGCTGATTGGCGGCATGCCGCCAGCATGACGGAACCAGCGAGCTCCTACAGGCCATGACACACCCACGGCCGTAGATGCCTCTACAGTCGTGACTCCCGACGCGATACGGCGCCAGAACTCCCGTTGCACCGCGCGAGATGGCTCCGGCCGCCCTGGTGAACGCATCGGAGCTCGTAACGCTCTATCCGCTGCCCATTGCCGCCGCGCACCCGTCGACACCTCGAGAACCTGCTTGTCGCGACTCTCCAATGCACACCTCCGGCATCGAGGTGTTGCGACGACCAGTTGAATCCACCTTGCGTCCCTTGATCCGAATGATGCACGACGGTCCTCGGCTGGCGTTGGGCGACCGCCATGTCGAGCGCCTTGATGATGAGCTCGGTCTTCATGTCAGCGGCCATCGCCCAGCCGACGACTTTGCGGCTCCAGACGTCGATAACGACGCTCAAGAAGAGAAAGCCCGCCCACGTCGGTACATAGGTGATGTCGGCGACCCAAAGCTGATTGGGGCCGTCAGCCTCAAACCTTCGGTCGACCAGGTCAGGTGCGGGCAGAGCCTTGTCATCACGCGTGGTCGTCGTGATGAAGCGTCGGCCGCTCACGCCCTCGAGTCCAATGCGCTTCATTAAGCGGTAGACGCGCTTGGTACCAATCTTGATGCCATCGACGTCGGCGAGCTCTTCGCGAATGCGAGGCGCGCCGTAAGTGCCGTCTGACATCTCGTGAATCGCTCAAATCCGTGATGTGAGCGACGCGTCAGCAGTCGCCCGAGCCGAGGGCGGTCGCTTTCGCCAGGCGTGGTAGCCGCACTCCGAGACGCCCAGCGCGCGACACATGGTGGCAGCGGCGTGCATCTCCTGGCTCGCTCTCACGAATTCGAACGCCGCTTGGGCGTCGCCGCGGCCTCCTGAGCGAACCAGGCCGCGGCTTTTGAGAGTATTTCTTTCTCCTCCTCGAGCACCTTCACCTTGCGGCGTAGGGCACTCAGCTCGGCTCTCTCATCAGTCGTCAAACCGTCGCTGCGACGGCCTTCATCGAGGTCTGCCCGATGCACCCAAGTTCGAATACTTCTGTCGGTGCAGCCGAACTCCTCGCTCAAGCTCCGAGTGGTTCGACCCGCTCTGACCAACTCGACCATTCGTCGGCGAAATTCTTTGTTGTACGGCGGTTTCGGTGTCGGCATCGCTTCGTCCTTTTGCCACAGTGGTTAGGACTCTTCGAAACCGGGTCAACTCCAGACCGATGCTCGACCGCTCGAGCTCCTCGCGCATGTGCCGACCCCCGGGATCGAACCAGGATGTTCCGCTCTTCAGGCGGACGCATGGACCACCACTGCCAGGTCGGCGAACAACACTGCTGCGGTCTGCACGGGAATCGAACCCGCCTCACTGCCGTGACAGGGCAGTCGCCTCGCCAGATGCGTCACAGACCAGACATCAACGAATAGGAGCGGAGGGAATCGAACCCCCGTCTCGCGGTAATCGGCCGCGGGCCCTGCCATTGGACGACGCTCCCAACAGTCAGTGGAGTTGAACCTCAACTGCGCGCTGAAGAGGCGCTTGCTCTTCCAGTTGAGCTCCGGAGCCGAAATGGGCGGGGTGAGGATCGAACTCACCATGCTCGCGAGCGAGCGGCGGGGGTACGGCCCGCTGGACCACCGTTGGTCACGTCCCGTCCTTATTCGCGCTGTCAGAGAACGACGAAGAAGAACGGGAGGCGGGAATCGAACCCGCTTCTCCGGGAAGGCGCCCCGGTGCCCAACCAATCGCCACCCGCGTGTGCACGGCAGGAAGGAGTCGAACCTTCAGCGGCGGGTTTTGGAGGCCCGTGCCCTTACCGATGGGGCTTCTGCCGTAGAGGTTGCGCTCACCGGCCCGCTGAAACGCGAAGAGGCCGGGGAGCTTTCGCCACCTGGCCTCGTGAAGGTCTCCTTGGAAGAGAGCGTTCAGGAAGTGGGCGGCACGCGAAGGCGCAGGGCGAGCGGCTGGCGCTCGTAACCCTTGAAGCTGCAATCGATGACCAGGTCGATGCGCAACGACGCGCCAGACGACGAGATCGCCGAGCGCGATTCGGGGCACCACTTCGAGCTGAGCGCGATTGAAGTCATTGAAGACGAGCCTCCTTGCCCGACCCAGACGACGTGCCCGCAGGAGGTCTGACAAGGCGGTGGCATTTGCTCAACACCGCGACCCAGTTCGTGGTCTCGGCGCACGTGAGAACCCGCCCGCACTGCTCAACGTCTCGCGGGGGGCACTTCGATGGGGTTCACGCGACGAAGGTGCGTGTCGATGTCGATCACCGTCGGACCTCGCTCGCACTCCCACGTGGTCACGTTTGCGAAAAGGGTAGGCCCGATGGGCCACACGCCGCCTGAATCGTGGATGTGCCCGAAGAGATGAAGCATTGGGTGAATGTCACCCGTCCTTGCGCGAAGCTCTTCGCACCCAAACCGCTCTCGACCGCCGTACCCTCCTCCGTCGCCGTCAGCCGCTCCGCTGCCGTCCCCAATCCCATGCGGGGGGCCGTGCGTCACCAGCACGTCGGTATCGGCAGGAATGAGCGCCCACTTCTCGCGAAGGAGCGGCCCTCGCGGAAGATTGAAGGCCCAATCGTTGAACTCCGGCTGCCAAGGGCTCCCCCAGAACCGCAGGCCGTTCACCACGACCCCAGAATCCTGGAGATACACAATCGCCGGTTCGAGGAGCTGCTGGGCTTCGACAGGGTTCCTCACGAACGCCCAATCGTGGTTGCCGGCGACCACAATTTTGGTGGGATGAGGCAAAGAAGAGAGCCAGCGATTGGCAACCTCCAACTCAGCGAGGCTGCCACTGCGACAGAGGTCCCCAGCATGGACAAGGACATCTCCGTCTGGAATGCGCAGTTCGTCGTGAAAAAGGTGGGTGTCGGCCACGGCCACGATTCGCATCTGCTCATGCTACCGCTACCGTCATCTCCTTTCGTCCATCAACGTCGTTCATTGCCCGCGGTTGACCCGATTTCGTCGTCAGGTTGAACAAACCGCGGCTTCTCGCTTGACCTCCCGCCTCGTTTCGGTGCCCGGCAGACGTTCGACGTGCAGCGATGACGAGCGCCCGCTGGAGTGACGAGGTGATTGTCATGGCCCAAAGCCCGGTCGTACCCGACGACCGGCGGCGACATTTTCTAGCGCTGGTGCGGGAGAGCGCCGCGCGAACGAAGCTTTTGAAATCGACCGCGAGGTTCGCCCCAGAAGCCCATGGCACACAGCCGCGCGCCAATTTCTTGCTGAGCCCCAAAAACACGGCACGATTTTGCCATGCGAATTTTGAATGGAGTCGGTCTCGCAGTGGCATTGCTGACAGTTGGTTGCCCTTCGGCACCGAATTCTTCAGGCACGGGTGACGCTGGTTCATCGGGTGACGCTGGCGCCTTGGGTGCCGATTCAGGCACTGCCGACGGCGGCCCGGGGCCTTCGGTTGACGCCAAAGACCCCTGCGCTCCGGTGCTGGCGAAAACCACCTTCACCGACGCGATTGCCGATTCGGCGTGGTTCAACGTCGACCTCACGCCTTCGCAGGGCATGGCCGGAGTGCTCGAGGCCCTCACCGTCACGGCCGCGGCCCATGCCACCCAGCCGGTTCGCGTTCGCCTCGCGCCGGGAGACTACGCGCCCACCGCGGCGGGTGTCGGCAGCCTGTACCTCTTTGACCTCAGCCGAACCCAGGCGGCGCCGCTGCTCCTTCAGGCGACCGACCCTCAACCCGATGCCACCAGGCTCAGCCAGGGCTTCAACCTCGTCAAAGCGTCGTACATCGCCATTGATGGCGTCACCATCGGCCCGAAGACCGTGGGGGCGTACCACCAAAACGGCGGTTGCGACGTTGACGGCAACTGTTTTCACGACGCACCCAAGCCACTGGCCGCCGAAGCGGGCATTCACGTTTCAGGCATCGCGCTGAACCCCACCGGCATGGGTCTTCAGAACGGTCACCTCGACTTCACCGTCTACGGGCGCTACCAACCCGCGCATCACATTCTGGTCTCGCGCGTCACCATTCAGAATGTCTTCGATGACACCGAGCCTTCTGGGGCGGGCGCTGCTGGGGCAGGAGCCGATGGCATCAAGTTCAACCAAACCGAATTCGCTTACGTCGTTGACTCGACCATTCGTCAAACATCGCGGCACGGCATCGACACGGTGGCGGTTCATACCGCCTGCTACTTCCGCAACACCTTTGCCGACATCGGCCTTGGCCTCGGGACCGAAGCGAAGGGCGGCTCCATCGATGTGGCGTTCGACAGCAACGTGCTGGTCAACGTGCGCAGGCTCGAACTGGGAGGCGAAAACACGGATGCCACATTCTATTGGTCTGCGGAGCCTGCAGGTTCAGCCGAGCACTACGCCTATGAGGGGCGGCGCATCGTGGCTCGAAACAACCTGATCATTGACTCTCGCGAAGGTGCGATTGAGTTCTCGGGCTGTCATGACTGTGCCGCGGTGAACAACACCGTTGCATTCTCTGCTGGGTTCGTCAGTGACCAAGGTGGCGACGCGGTTCGCGAAGTCGACTCGATGATCAACCGCGATGGAGCCGGGTCAGAGTGCATCAATGATCAAGGCGACGGCGTGACTGATTGCTGGGGCGTGGGGCCATACCCAACCGACCTGGTCACCACTCCGGGCGAGAACGGGGCTTCCCGTGTTTTGGACAACGCGCGCAACAGCCTCGAGAACAACGTGTTCGTCACGGCGACCGCCCGCTGGGGTGACGCTCTCAACCCGTACAACCACCCGAACTCCACCCACAGCCATGGCCTGGTCACCGTTGACTACAATTTTTGGTGGAACGGGGGCATGCCGATGAACGACCCGAACGACGGCAGCTGGCTCCCGAAAGGCATGCACTCCTTTACCGCCGGCGATGCACCCAACCCAGGCATTCCCTCCGCCGACCCGGGCACGTTCACGAGGGAAAATTTAGTGGCCTATCGCGCAGCCGCGCTGACGGCGTTTACGCCAGGCAGCGCCAGCCCCCTCAAAGGCCGGGGGCACGTGACGAGCTCGGCTCCAACGTATGACGCACGACAATCGCCTCGCGCAACTTCGGCTCCAACGATTGGAGCACTTGAGTAGCTCGTGCCCCAACGCTGAGGGAAAACCGGCGTCATTTTCGTGGGCGGTGTCGGTCGGTGTGAGGCCAACCACCTGACGAGTCATGGCCCCAGGTGGCTGCCGCGGCCAGCGCGATCAGGCGGTCTCGGGGAACGCTGAGGCCAAGACTTGCTGCTGGTCGAAGAATCGCTTGCGCCATTCGGCGAACAGCCGGGTCGCCGCCCCTGCTCTTCTCGCAGGGCCCGCTCGCTCGAAAGTGCGCCGACCAAATAGAGCCCTCCGCCGAGCATAGGCCTTCTAGGGTACGGCGTCCGGTCTCGGGGCCTTGCCCCCTGGTTTGCTCGCGCGCCGCTTCATCACATCTTCAAGTTCCCGGCGGATCTCGCCGCTCATGTAGTCCGGGCTGCGGCTGGGGACGCGCGGCGCGAAGACTCCGAGCTGCTGCCGCCGGGAGACCAACGCTCTCGCCTGAGCCTTGGTCTGCCCCAACCTCTCGCTGTAGGTCAGCTCAGATCCGTGCTCCAACTCATCGTGAATGACGTTCAAGTCCCTCAGTCCCAAGAAGTTGAAGCGAACCTTCTCGCCCTTTGCGTTCTCGTACCGAAGCGCTTCTTGCCGACCAAGCGCGTGAGCCTTCTCAAACGCCTCCGTGGGCGAACCCGCTCGGACGAGAACGGTATTGACGTGAACGGTGACCCTCTTTCGTCTGCCGACGGAGATGGCGATGACCAGCTGGGCCAAGTACCACCTCGCCCCTTTTGGAAAGAACCCCATTGGGCGAGTGTACAACTCGCGCACGAAGGGGTGCTTTGATTGAACGCCTCGGCACTGCCGGGGCTTATTTCGTTTCGGGAGCTTCGACATCGAAACGGCGACGACCCGCCCCGACGAATGCTAGGTGCGCGGTTTGCGAACAAAACCGAACCAGAAGGTTGCGGCGAACAAGACGGAGTGAACCACCGAGCGCACACCGTGGACCTGTGGGGGCACCATGAAGCCGCCCGCCGGCACCGAAACGTCCATCACGTAGAGGTAGAAGAGGACCCCCGCGCTCACGAAGAATGCGCCCGACAGAAACTTTGAGACTTCTTTCCACGGTACGCGCGCGAGCATGGTCCACCTCGTTCATGGTTCTTACGCGGGTGCTCGGAACCTGTCTTGCGGAAGTGAAAGGCACCAATGAAGCGCCCAAGCGACGCGCAGTTCGATGAAACAGAAAGAGCGTGGGCCCACGGAAGGGTCGACCGAAGCGGTCGACGAGACGGCGTCTGGCGGTTCTGGCACTCCAGCGGCTCGGTGTACGGCGAAAAACAGTACGCGAAGGGTGCGCTCGACGGCCCGTCGGTGACCCAGCGTTCAACCTCGCCGACCGACCCGTCGCCGTTCGATGCGACCTTTGGCCTCGCGGTATTTCGGGTCGAAGCCACGTACCGCCGCGGCGTGTTGGTGAGACAACGAGCATTTGCGCACGACGGCACCGAAGTCGCACCCGACGGGAGCCCGATGCCAGAACGACCCAGCACCGTACCCGCAGACGCGAGCTACATCGCAGCGGCGGAGTGTTGGTCGCATGGGCCGCTCATCGGCGGCGCTCCGCAACACGGCCGCGCTCGGTTGTGGTACCAAACCGGCGAGCTGCTCACCGACCTTCAGTACCGCGACGGGCAGCTCCACGGCGTCGGGCGATTCTTTCGACACGGAAACGTTTCGTCTGACATCGGCCAGCCCAGCACCGGCTCGCTCAGCAACCAGCTCGTGGCCCAGTACGAGCGCGGGGCGTTGATTTCGACTCGCTTCACGTATCTGGAATCACTGCCGACCGCCATGATTGCCGCCCGCGCACGCGCACGTCATCGCAGGCCCGACATCACGAAGAAGATTGGTGTACCGGTGCTGAGTGCGGGGTGGCTCGGCGGGCGCCTCCATGGGCCGCTCGAATGGCATGTGGCGATGCACCACAATTTCACCGCGCCGGTGTTGAGTTGCGGTGACTGGGCGCTGACCCATCACGAGTTTGTCGAGACGCTGCGCGGGGTGAAGCTCGTGAAGGCAGAATTCGCCGAAGGGCGCCTGGTGTTTTCGCGTGCCTACGATGAAGACAACCAACAGGTGGGGCCAACACGTACGCGGCTGCGCAAGCCCCGGTCGTAGGGCGGCGATCGCCAGCGGCGTCTATTCCTCCGCGACGATGACTTCTCGCAAACTCTTGATGGCCTTCAGGGAGGCCGCCTTCGCGCCGGCGATGCTGACGGACTTCAACTTTGCAAACGCCGGGTGCGTGGTTACGACCTCAACGTACTCCGCCACGGGAGGCAGCAACGGTCGAGCCGCCTCGTGTGCTCCGGTCGGTTCGCTGCGGTAGTGGTCGAGGGTGAGATGCTCAAGGTTGGCGAGCTTTTCGGCCAACTCGCGAAACCCGGCCGGCGTGAAGTTCGTGTCGGCGTACCCGCGGCAGGTCATTTTCAGTCGACGCACGCCCTTCAACGCAGGGGCGATTGTCGTGAGCTGTTTGTCGTTCAACGCCGGCAGACACACTGTTTCGAAGGCAGCCAACGACAGCGCTCCGAGCGCCTGGGCCACTTTCGCATTCTTCAGTGCAGAAATCGTCAGCTCGAGGCGTGGGTTCAAGGCCGAGATGGCGTCGATGCCGGCGACGAGTTTTTCGGGCTGAACGGCGGCCTCCGTGACGAGGCCGTTGGTGCCGAATTCGTAGCGGTAGATGAACTCGCGTGCCGGCCCGACCAGTTTGCCGCCGAGGCTGGCCTTGAGCGTCTCACGACGGTCGATCTGCTCTTGCGTCGGCTTTTTCAGGAGGCACAAATTGACGAATTCGCCACGAGGCTCGCCGCGCTCTTGCCAAAGGTCGGCCAGCACGCGGAGGGCATTGGCGTCATCGGGGTTGGCCGCGAAGGCCGCCATGAGCGAAGCCTCGCGCGTGTCGGTTTTCTGCGCGCGTCGAGGAGGCGCCTTGGGCGCGGGCTTGATTCGAAACTTCAGGAGCATCTTTTCCCACTCGGCTTGTGCCTTCTCGAGCGTCGGAAAGCGACGCGACGTACCGCCGATGGAGTTGGTCAGCTCGTCTTTGAGTTGGCGTATCTGCGCAAGGGCGAGCCGCTTTCGGTCGAAAAACAAAGTGGTCTGAACGTCTGACTTGTTGTTCACCACATGGGCCTCTGCGTCGCCGGGAGACCACACTTCGCCTTCGCGCAACCATTGGAGCGCAGGGGCCGAGGCGAGCAGCTGATAACTCAGGTAATACGGGTCGCGAACGGGCTTTTTCGGAGCGACGAGGTGGTGCTTCTTGAGAATGCTCGCGACCAATTCGTTGAACGCCGGGTCTTTGTCTTGCGCGGCGTCCAGAATCACATTGAAGAGGGTCTTCTTCGAGGGCATCGGCGCAGCTAAACGAAGAAGACGAACAGGCGCAATCGAGCGGTGGCGCCGGGCTTCAGCTCATGCAACCGCCTTTCTGACCGCGCTCACTCCGCGGGTTCCAGTTCATCTTCGGCGAAGTCACCGAGCCACTCCGTCGTTCCATCTCCGGAGGCGCTGACGCACTCGACGACGTACCGGTCAGCCACGCCGGTTGCAGAAATCACCTCGACGAGGGCTCCGACGTCTCCCACGCGCGGAGCACGCCTGTTCACCCCCCAGCCGTCGTGCGATTCAGCCGAGACGCGCAGCGCTACCACCCGCACGAGTTGGTACTGGCGAAATCGCGGCATTGGTCGACATTCGCAGGCCGCCAGCGCCATTGCCATCACGGCGTCGAGACGCGAGAAGCGCTGGGCCCCACGAGCTTCGCCGGCAATCGCGCTCGACTCAGCGACCGATCATCGAGTGCCTGCAGTCGCTCGGTCAGCCAAGCCCACAGCACTCCGCGTTCTCGACGGCGACTGAACCGTCGAGGTGAAAGAGCACGACTTGGTACTGAAACAGCATCACGACCTCCATCGCGCCGTCGCCGTCGAGGTCAACCGCCCCGAGAAACTGCTCCATGCACCCCTCTTGCCCGAGCTTTCGAGGCTCCGCGCCGTCGACGAGAATGAAGGTCCACACTCGGGGGCCGAGCTCATGGCGGCTCGGTGACGGTTGGGTCAGTTGAACCACTCGGTCGAGTCGGCCGTCTGCGTTCAGGTCGAGTTCGAAAGCGTCGCCGGCTTGCACGCTCTTCGGGTCTGCGCCGACCAAGGCGGCGAGAATCGGGAGTTCTTCTTGACGAACACCGGCCTTGGGGTCGAGCGCATGCAGCTTGGCGAACCTCACCGCCGAGCTGGCGGGCCACACGGCGAGCTGCGGCTGGGCGGGAGTTTCGGTGCAGTCTTCATGCGCGCGGCAGAGCCGAAGCGCGCCGAGCTGGAGCCTGGCGTCGTCGTCTGGCCCTGCGCTCCAGGGGCACATGCTGCCGTGGGGTTCCCATGTTTCGGAGGCGAGCGGCCCCGACGGGGTGCGAAGGACCTGCCTCGAACGCAGCCGGTCTTTGCACTTCACACCCGCCTCGAGGTGCCCATCGCGCAAGCAGGCGACCGGAGAGGCCGCACCATTCAATGCGACGAGCAGCACGGGTTCGGTGCCCTTCGCTTTGCGCGCGGGGGCACCTGCGAACGTCGACGCTGCGATCAGCAAGGTGAAGAGGGCTCGCATGACGCGACTGGGTAGCACGGTTGTCGCGAAGCCTCACGGGCGAGTACTGAACGGCCGTTGGCCGCCAAGTTCTTGCGCAAGCCCGATGAGCACCCCTTCGGGCCCTCGAATGTAACAGAGCCGGTAGGTGTCTTCGTACTGAACCACTTCACCGACGAGCTGGGCGCCGAGCTTGCGCAGCCGGGCCAGCGTGTCGTCGAGGTCATCGACGGCGAACATGACGCGCAAGTAGCCGAGCGCGTTGACCGGGGCGTTTCGGTGATCAGCGACGACGCTCGGCGTGAGAAACCGAGACAGCTCGAGCCGGCTGTGACCGTCTGGCGTGCGCATCATGGCGATTTCGACGCGCTGGTCGCGAACCCCGGTGACGCGCCCTGCCCACTCGCCTTCGATGACGGTTCGCCCTTCGAGTTCGAGACCCAACTCGCGAAAGAAGGCGATGGCCGCATCGAGCGATTCCACCACGATGCCGACGTTGTCCATTCGTTTGACGGTCATCGATGCGCTTTCTCTCTCGTTGGGAGTTCACTTCGCGGCAAGCCGGGCCAAGATCTCATCGGCTTCTTTCACTTCGTCATCGAAGTGCCCCGCCGCGGCCCAAGCATCACGCGCCGACTTCACCAGTTCGCGGGCGCGGGCGGTGGTCGAGGGCTGGGCGGCGAGGGCTTTCGCCAGCTCGAAGGCGGCATTGGCGGTCTCGAGGGCGCCGAACTCTTTCGACAGGGTGAGGGCCCGTTCCAAGGAGGGCACGCTTTCTGCTGCGCGGCCCTGCATTCTCAGGGCGAGGCCGTAGTTCAAGTTCGCGTTGAAGCGCACGTGGGCGTTGTGCCCAGAGCGCTCGAATCGTTCGAGTACCGAACGAAGTCGCGCTTCAGCCTGGGCGAGGTGGCCTTCTTGCATGTCGACGGCGGCCAAGTTGACCTCGGTCTCGAACACGGGGTCGGCGTCGGGGCCGTAGGCCCCTTTTCGAATGGCGAGGGCTTGTTCACCGACGGCGCGAGCCCGGTCGACCCTCCCGGTGCTCGCATACAGGGGCAGCAGGTTGTTGAGCTGGGTGCCGACGTCGGGGTGGGTCGACGAGAGCCGACGCTCCATGAGGGCGAGCGCTTGGGTCATGACCCGGTCGGCGTCATCGAGTCGATTGAGAAAGAACAATTCTGACCCGAGGTTGACGAGCGCGCTGGCCTCTTCTCGGGAGTCGGGGCCGAGCGCCTTCGCGTACAGTTCGGCGCTTCTGCGCAGCAGCGCTTCGGCGTCGGCGTGTCGGCCCTCGTGGGCGGCGACGGACCCGCGTCGCAGCAAGAAGAGCGCTTCGAGCCGGGGGTCGTTCAATTCACCGAGGGCTCCCTGGGCGACCGATTCGGCGACGAGCGACGCGCTCCGGTTGTTCTGGGTGATGCTCTCGAAGTGCATGAGCCACATGGCGCACTGGGCGGTCGTGGTGCGATCGCTCACCTCGACGGCGAAGCGGAGGCAGTCGAGGTAGCTGGTTTGGGCGAGTTCGGCGCGGCCGCGCACGCGCGCAGCCTGGGCGAGCACGAACCGTTGCCGGGCGGCGAGGGGCGCATACCCGACGCCGTCGACTTTCGCGGTGAGGGCTTCGGCGAGCCGCTGGGCGTTCTCGTATTCGCCAGCCAAGAACAGCGCGTTCGCGCGCGCGATTTCGGGTTCGAGCGCCGAGACGACGGGTCGCGAGGCCTCGTCGGGTGGCGTCACGAGGCCAGCGCTCACGACCGCCGAAGAGCCGCATTGCTGCGTGGGGCCGTGCGCGTCGGGCAGGGTCGCTTCGAGGTCGCCTGAGAGCGAGGTGGTCGCGTTGCTGTAGACGTCGAGGAGGGCGGCTTGCACGAGGCGTTGGCGGTCGAGGCAGGCCAGTCGGGCGACCGTCACGGCCTCGGCCTCGCGTTGTGAGTAGCTCGCTTGGCAGACGTCGACCTCCGCGGCTCTCCAGTCGTCGGCCCAGGTGTCGAGCCGCTGTCGCAGGCGAGCGAGCACCTGTTCAGAGCCGGGCAGCCCGCTCTTCTGGAGGGCGGCGGCGAGCCGGTCGCGTTGGGCAAAAGACCAGACCTGGTCGACCGCGTCGCCGGCGTGAGCGCAGCGTTGGCGCGAGGTGACGAACACGGTCGCCGCGACCGTGGCGAGCCCCACGAGGGCGGCGGCCGGCCACCACCTTCGCGCGCTGGGGGGCTTCAGTGCGTTGTCGAGGTCGACCAGCAACGCGCGCATCGACGAATACCGGTCGGCGGGGTCGAACGACAACCCCTTCGCCAGCAAGGCCTTCACCAAGCGGCCGGCGCGCGCGGTCGGGGCCCGCAGGGCCGCGGTCACCCGGTTGTTGGTGCGGAGCGAGTCGGTGAGTTCGCGAAGGGTCGTGCCGACGAACGGCCGGCTGCCGGTGAGCGCCTCGTGCAGCGACACGCAAAAGCCGAACTGGTCACTTCGGGCGTCGGCGAGCTGCCCGGCGAACTGTTCGGGAGCCATGTACGCGGGCGTGCCCAAGAGCCGATGCCTTCGGGTGGCCAACATCTCATCGCCTTCGACCGACAGCGACTCGTGGTCGGCGAGCAGGGTCGTGGTGGCGTTGGCCAAGCCGAAGTCGGTGACGACGGCGCGCCCCGTCTTGGTCACCATGACGTTGTCGGGCTTGAAGTCGCAATGAACGATGCCGAGGGCGTGCGCGGCGGCGAGGCCTTCTCCTGCTTGGCGAAACAGCCGCATGACCGACGCCGGGTCGGGGTTGGAGGCGTGGAGCACCGTGCGCAGCGACGTGCCCTCGATGAACTCCATGGCGAGCCACGGGCCCACGTCGGTGCCGGCGTCGTACACGGCGCTGACGTGAGGGTGGTTCAGCCGGGCGAGGGTGCGGGCCTCGCGCACGAGCTGTGTTTGATGTTCGGCGGTCGTCTGGCGGAGCACTTTGAGCGCGACGGTTCGCCCCAGCACCGGGTCTCGGGCCGAATAGACCACGCCCATGGCTCCAGCGCCGACACGCTCGAGCACGACGTAGCGACCGACGGTCGAGCCCGCCTCGAGTTCGGCGTCGGGCTTCGCGGGAGGCGTCGAATCGCCGACCGTGGCGACCTCCTTCGAATATTGGCGCGACAGTTCAGCGACCAACGACAAACACGATTCGCACTGGGTGCAATGCGCGCGCACGCGTTCGGCGTCGGCTGGAGAGGCCGAGCCTTCAACCAACGCAATGACTTCGTTTTCAGAAGGGTGCACCACGTCAGCGGAGCAGCCTACAGGAGCCACCGGCCGGGCGAGAGGGAAGGGGCTGAAAAATTCGTCGAGGGCCGCGGCCAGCGGGTCAGGCGGTGCGCGAGAACCGCACTCGAAAGCAGGCCCCACCGAGTGGCGATTCACCGACTTCGACGGCTGCGCTGCAGGCCTGAGCGCAGGCCTTCACCGAAAAGAGCCCCATGCCGTTGCCTTCGGCCTTGGTGGTGGTGAGCGCGTCGAAGAGCCCGGCGCGGCGTTCGGGGGGTACGCCCGGGCCACTGTCGTGTACCTCGAGCACCACTTCTTGGGGGCGTTCGAGCACTCGAACCTCGACGACCCCCTTGGGCGCGGCTTCGGCCGCGTTGATGACGAGGTTGGTGACAATTTGCGAAATGAGCAGCGGTTGCGCGGTGATGGTGACGGGCGCGGCGGCGGCGACCTGCAAATCAACCGAGCGCAATGACGGGTGCAGCCTCGACAGTTCGATGGCGTCGGCGACGGCGTGGTTCAATTCGAGGGGCGCTTGCTGTGAGGTCGAGTTCTGACGGCCGACTTGCACCAGCCGGCGGTTGAGACTGATGAGCCGGTCGATTGATTTGGCGAGTCGTTCATTCGTCTCGGCGGCGTTCTGCGGCTCTTCTTTGAGCAACGCCAAGTCTGACATCACGCCCATGAGCACGTTGTTGGCGTCGTGGGCGACGGTCGAAGAAATCAGCCCAGCGTAGACGCGGCGTTCGTTGGCGAGCAGTGCGCGTTCTTTCTTCACCAGCGCTTCGGCCGAGGTCTCGAGCAGCCGAAAAGCGGAGCGGCTGGCGAAAAAAAGCGCCGTGGCGGTGAACAAGACGAACAGCACGCCTTTGATTTCTTCGACGCGCTCGAGTTGTTCGAGGCTCGACGAGAAGCGCGCGGCGAGTCGCCCCGAGAGCACAATGTAGAGCCCCGCGCCGAGCGCATAGCCTCCTGCCAACCGGGCTGCGTAGGTCGCACTTCGTGGCATGCGGCTCTTCATGCCAAATGCCTTGGAAGATCAAGCATTCAGTAGGGCCTTCGCCTCGGGCCGCAGGGTGCCTTTTCGCCGACCTGGCAGTGGTGGTCCATGCACCCGCCTGAAGAGCGGGCCATTCTGGTTCGATTCCAGAGGTCGGCATTCGCGAACAGCCCCTTCGTTCAATTCGCCGCGCGCGGTCGTCCGTAGGGTGATGGCTCCTCGCAACACCAACAAGGAGCGTCTCATGCGATACCTGATTCTCGGCGCCACTGGCAAAACCGGTACCCAGTTGCTTGACCTCGCATTGCAAAGCGGCCACGGCGTGACCGCCTTCGTGCGCTCACCGCACAAGCTCTCGCAGACCCGCGCGGGCCTCTCGGTGGTTCAAGGCAGCCCGGCCAACGTCTCGGCCCTGGCCGAGGCCATGGCTGGCCACGACGTCGTCTTCTCGGCGTTGGCTCCGGGCATGAGGGAGATTCTCGGCAACCCCGCCAAGCGCACGTGGACCATGGCGGGCTACGCCTCGAACATCACCGAGGCGATGGCGAAGGCGGGGGTCAAGCGGCTGGTGGCCTTCAGCTCGGCGGGCCTGTTTCCGGGGCAGGGGCTTTTCGTGCGCATGCTCAGCTACCCCGCCCGGCACCACATGGCCGACCTGAAGGCCATGGAGGCCGCCTACCAGGCCAGCCACGTGGAGTGGACGGTGTTGCGACCGACGTGGTTGGCGGCGGGCCCGAGCGAGGCGTACCGGGTGGCGGTGGGGGCCTTGCCCGAGCGGCCAAAGAAACTGCACTTTCGCGGCTTGGCGAAGGCCCTGCTCGATGCGGCGACGAACGGCAGTCACCGCCGAGCGTTTTTGGGCGTTGGCCGATAGCGGCCCAGGTTACTGGTCGTCGCTCACCATTTCGGTGCTGTCGACGGTGCCGTCGCCATTGGCGTCGGTGCCGACGCTCATGGGCTGGCCGTTGCCCGCCCACGAGGCGTAGTCGAACGACACCACGGCGGTCGCCGCGACGCTGTTGCCGGCGTGGGTGAAGACGCTGGTCGAGCCGGTATCTCGGCGCTCGACGCGAATGTCGTAGGAGGCGGTACCGTCGACCGACTTCACGAACAGGTCGAGCTTGCCACCCGCGGCGTCGAGCTTGAGCTGCACGTCGACGCCACCGGTCTCGGCGGCCGACTTGACCTCGAACAGGTAGTCGGCGCCGTCGAAGGTCACGCCCAGCGCCACGGTGGGCGTCTCGGTCGCGGTCGTCTGGTATTCGACCGACTCGGTGCCAGCCGAGAACGAAATGGTGTCTTTCTGGGCCGCGTGAACGACGACGCCTTCGACCGAGAACGAGTACCCCGGGGCGGTCATGGTGATGTTCGAGGTGGTGTCGGCGGTCAAGGCGGTGCCGTCGAGGGTCACGGTCAGGGGCACGCTCACGGGCAAGCGGTACGACGGGTCTGCGACGCTGGCAAAGGTGCTGGGCGCGCGCTTGACGGGGCCAGTGGTCGCACCGGGGAAGGTGTTGACGAACGCGCCGGCGACGTAGCCGATCTGGTGACCCGCGCCGTCGGAGATGACGACGTGCGCATCGCCGCTCAAGTTCACTTCGCGGTAGCTGACGACGGAACCTTTGACGCTCTTGCCGTCGGCCGCGACGGTGCCGCACGTCGGGCAGTTTTGGCGCATCGAACGAACGCTGTTGGGCGTGAGGGTGAGGTTCGCGGTGGTCGCGTCACCGTCGTACAGCGCGCCCGGGGCCGACGGGTTGGTCGAAGCGAAGTACTTCCACGTGTTGGCGGCGGGGTCGATTTCGAACTCCCGAACCTCGTTGGGTATGTTGTTCTCGTAGACCTTGATGTACTGCTTGCCGTCTCGCTCTTCGGTCGAAATCGGCGTGACCGCGTGGCCGCCGCTCATGTCGCGTTTGTACAAACCGATCGACCAGACTTCACCACCCGACTCGACCATTTTCTTGAGTCGCGAAACGACTTCGGTCGGAGCGATGCCGCTGGCGCCTTTGGTCTCGGCGGTGTTCGTGGGCGCGGCCGACTGGGTGGCCCACCAGTAGCCAATTTCACGCTGCAGCTTGTTGTTGCCGGCGAGCGTCAGCTCGAACGCGGTGGGCGCGCCGAAGTCGCTCGGCTTCAGGGCACCGGTCGCGAACAGCCCGGCCAGCACGGCCATGCCCTCGCAATGGCCGCCGTTCATTGCGTTGCTTTGGGCCTCCATCCACTTGCTGGCGGCGGGGGTCAGTTCGCACGAGTCGGCGGTGATGCTGCCGGCGCAGACCCCGTCACCGAACATGCGTCGAATTTCGACCGGGGTCAGGTTCTCAATGCCGGGGCTGTTGACGTAGTTCTCGAACGCGAAGCTGGTTCTTGAAAACGAACGCGTGAACCCGCCGTCGCTCCCCCCGCTGACCGTGCCTGCGTCAGTTGGGATGGTCGTGCCACCCGAGCTACACGCAGCAACGAGAACTGCCAAAACAGCCAGACTGATTTTTTCATTCATGGCGTCTAGCAGAGTCAACCACCGCGAGCGGAGTGATTTCATTCGTGGGTTGGCGCCAATTCTCTGGTGTGGGCACGCCGTTGCTTCTGCTGGTGGCGTAGGTCGGGTAGTTGAGCGGCATGCCGCTGCGCGACGTGGTGGAAACAGACCTCCGGTTTTCTTCGAGCACCAACAAGACGCCGAGGCCCGCCGCATGGCGGCGTTTCAGCCACGAGCCTGGGAAGCCTTCGTGACGCACTGGCGCCTGAAGGTTCTGCGCGACACGAGTTCGGGCAAGCAGACGGTGGTGGTCGACGGTCGGGTGGCGGGCAACGTCGTGAGCTGGAGCCAGGAGGGAAAACGGCTCGTCGGCTATTGGATTGGCCGCGACCATTGGGGCCGGGGCGTGGCGACGGCGGCCCTGTCGGCGTACCTGAAAGAGGAGACGCACCGCCCGCTGCACGCGTACGTGGCCGCGCACAACCTGGGCTCGATCAAGGTGCTCGAGAAGTGCGGGTTTCGGCGAGTGGGTGGCGTTGAAAAGGGGCCCGACGGGGTCGAAGAATGGCTCTACCGCTACGACGGCGCCCCCGGGTGACTGTTCGGCGCCCATTCGGGCAAGGGCCCCCGTCGCGGTTGGGGTACATGTCGGGTTGCATGAACCACCCTTCGCACGCCCGCCTCGCCGCCCTGCTCTACCTCGTGCCCATGTTTCTCGGGCCCTTCAGCATGATGTACGTGCCGTCGCAGGTCAGAGTGCCCGGCAACGCGTCGGCGACGGCCGCGAACCTCGTCGCGTTCGAATCGCTCTACCGCCTGGGCCTGTTGTCTGACGCGGTCATCGCCCTGTCAGAAATTGCGTTGACGGCGGTGCTCTATGTCTTGCTTCGCGCGGCCGGCCAGCGACTCGCGTTGACGGCGACTTTCGCGCGCTTGGCGATGACCGTGTTGCAGGCGGCGAACCTGGTGCCGCTGATGGCGGCGGTCTGGCTCGTGAGCGGCCAAGCACCTCCGGCGCTGAGCGCGGCGCAGCTGGAGGCGTTGGCGGCCGTTTCGCTGCAGGTGCACGACTTCGGTGTTCACGTGTGGGAAACGCTCTTCGCGCTCCATTGCGCCCTGGTCGGCGTGTTGGTGTTTCGCTCTGGGTTCTTGCCCCGGCTGTTCGGCGTGTTGATGGGGGTGGCCGCGGCCGGGTACGCGCTCAACGGCTTGGGTCACCTGGTCGCACCGAGCCACGCGCCGACGTTCGCCGCGGTCGTGGGGGTCACCGCGTTGGTCGGCGAAGTGCCGTTCGTGTTGTGGCTCCTCTTCAAGGGCGTCGACGAAGCCCGCTGGCAGGCCGCGCAGCGCTGAGTTCGTACTCCGAGACTTGCAGCGAAGCGGCGGAGATGCCGAACATGCGCCGAAACGTGCGGCTCAAGTGGGCCGAATCGGAGAAGCCGGCGGCGTGCGCGGCGTCGGTCAGCGAAGCCCCCTCGGTGTACGCTTCGAGGGCGCGCATGAGCCGCAGCCAGAGCACGTAGGTTCGAAACGGCAACCCGGTTTGTTGAACGAACAGGTGGCGGGTGCGGCCCGCCGACAACCCGATGAAGGCCCCGGCGTCGCCCAGGGTGACGGTTTGGTCGAGCCGGGCAGACGCCCACTGAATCACTTTCTCGATTCGCGGGTCGGCGGACGCCGATGCACCGTGGCCGGCCAGGGTGGTGACGAGCTCGCGGCCGAGCGCGCGAAGGTGCTCGTCGCCGTGGGGGGTCTCTTCGAAGGTCGACTGGAGCCTCGCGGCCAAGTCGCCCACCAGGCCCGGCGCGAGCGCGACCAGGGGTTCGCGCGCGAACAACGCACGGGCGATTTCTCGGCCGGCCTGACCGTCGGAGGCGATGAACAGGTGCGCCACGAGCCCCGTGGCTTGAAACGCATGCGGTGCGTCGGGCGCGACGGCGATGGCCACGCCTTCGACTCGGGTGTTCGGGCCGTCGAACTGAGCGCGCCCCGTCAGCGCGAGCGTGACCTGAACCGCATGGTGCGCATGGACGTCGGTGCGGGGAAAGCGAACGCCCGGCGGAGCACTGAGCAACCAGAGGCTCGCGCCTTCCCAGAACAAGATTCTCCCGTGCGCCTTGGCCCCCATCGGGCCAAGGTATTGCACAAGTTCGGCGGGGCTTCAGCGGCCCGAAGGGTGACCGGGCGCGAGGCTCAGAATGGTCTGCGCGACCTCGTGGGCATGGTC